>NC_014376.1:4009290-4336080 GCF_000144625.1 [Clostridium] saccharolyticum WM1
ATGGGAAAGGGTAAAACCTGCCTTACCCAGCATCTCCTGCATCTGGGCAAGCGGCAGTTCCAAAGCCAGGGCAAATGCCAGCACTGTAGGTTTGGATGGCTTATAGAACTTATCAGAACGAATTTTGGAAAAGAGCTTCCGGTCAATGTTTGCCTTCTTGTAACACTGGGCATCTGTCATGCCGCTTTCATCAATCTTCCGCAGCAGCATTTCCGAAAAGCTCTCATCAATCTGCCCCAGTGCCTCCTCCAAAGATTGACTGCTGCAAGATTTACAGATTTCTTCGGGCGGCAGCGGAACAGGTGCAGCTTCAAAGCAGGATTCCTCTGGCAACGCTTCGAGTCGCCTTCTCTGTTCTTCCCGGCTGTCGGTGTGTTCCTCCACATACCGGTCATCTATGTAAGCCGCGATATCAGCAAAAAGTTTTCCGCTAATCTGATATGCCTTCCGATCAAAGATAACGATGTAGACCATCATCTCATTCTCCAGCAGGAATGTGCTGATGGTATCGACTGCAACCTTCAGAGCCTGGTCTTTCGGATAGCCGTAAATGCCGGAGGAAATCAGCGGAAAGGCCACCGACTGACAGCCATTTTCTTTTGCCAGGTTCAGAGATGTCCGATAGCAGGATTCCAGAAGCTCCTGTTCTCGATGCTTGCCATCCCGCCAACGCGGTCCGACCGCATGGATTACATATTTGCAGGGCAGTCGGTATCCCTTTGTGATTTTTGCGCTGCCGGTCTCGCAGCCATGCAGCGTACTGCACTCTGCAAGCAACTCCGGTCCGGCGGCACGATGAATGCAGCCGTCCACTCCGCCTCCGCCCAAAAGAGACGTGTTAGCCGCATTGACGATTGCGTCAACGCTCATTTTTGTAATATCGTTCCTAATAATCTGTAAGGGCACAGAGCATACCTCCCATTCATCAATTTAACTTTCTATCTGTATTATAACTTCTTTTATGTTGAGATGCAAAATTTGAGTAAAGACCGATAATCCTCCTGCTATCAAGTCTGACCGTTTTCGAAAAAAAAGCCCGGTACAGCATGAGCATTACGCCCACACTGCACCGGACATTCCATCATCTGCTATTCTCTTTATTTTCTTCTTCCTGCCGCACTTCCTGCTCATGCAGCTGCTCCTTCTTCTGTTCGTCCTCTTTCAGGATTTCCTGTACGATCTTCTGTGCCACAAGCCAATCCTGCATTTCCGATTTGGTCTTGCGGTACTCTGCATAGGAGCTTTTCTTTCGTTCCAGAAGCATCACATACTCTGCGTTCAGCTTGCTGATGCGCGGGAGCTTTTTGTCAGAGCCGTTCTCTTTCTTATAGGCATCAAACGCCTTTTTCGCTGCGCTGCGCAAGGCCAGCATATCCCGATGGGCTTCATAGAACTCCCGATTGTAGCCGGATGCCTTATACGCAGCAAAAACATCTTTTGTCTTAGCATAATTGATTAGGTGCTTTCGCAGCACTGACACTTCCGACATCCGCGCCTCATCTGCCTTTACAGATTCCAGCAGCGCATCGCATTTTTCAGTAATTTCATCTGCCTTTTCCTTTAGCTCTGCATAGCTCTTGATTCCATGCTCTTCCATGAACATCATAGCTTTTGCCATCTGCTTCAGATTAAAAACTTTCGCCCAACGCGCATATCCCACGCCTTTGCCCGCCTGCATTTTGGCACGGACATCAATAAGGAACGACAGCTCCGTCCTCTGATGCACCTGCGCCGACCGTGCGCTTGTGCGGGTTTTCTCTGCAAATTTGCTTTTATGAACCGCATTTCCGGCAATCACTTCACAGAGTTCTTCAAGCGAATATCCTTTGCCAAGAGAGCGGAAACGAGCAAATCTGGTATGGTCTTTTCCCCGCAGGGCAGGCTGTTTTCCATCTTTATACTCGTACCCTGCTTTCTGCAAAATTCCAATCAGTTCCCGGAAGTCTTTTGGTTTTCTTTCCAATGCCGCATCAATGGCCTCGCAGATTTCATCCCGCTGCGATTTTCTCTCCGGGTATTCTGTTCTCTTCTGCCGCTCCCCATAGGGCTTCCGGATAATGACCGACAGCCGGTGTTCCAAGCAGACGATATCACTGAGCCTTGCCAGCGCAAGACCGGATAAGCGAAAATCTCGGAATTTTCTTGTGCAGTCTAATGTAGTCGAATTAAAAATAATATGGTTATGAATGTGCGCACGATCAACATGGGTAGCCACGATAAAAGCATGTTTCCCCTTGGTAAAGCGCATAGCTGTCTCATACCCAATCTTGTTTGCTTCCTCCGGCGTGATCTCTCCGGGCTTAAAAGATTGCCGAATCTGATATGCAATCACATCATGTGCCTGAGTTCTTCCCGTGATATGCTCATACTGCCGTTTGGAAAGCAGAAATTCTTCATCACAGGTCTTTGCATCACAGGCATACGCGCTGATATATTTTCCATCTTCCGTCTTTGCTGCATTCTCAGAATAATCAGTACGGTCAGCCAGACACTGCGCTACCGTCTTTCCTTTATTGATATGCAGCGCAATTAGTCTTGTAGCCGCCATTTTCATATTCCTCCATCTAAAAAGAGCTACCCGAAGGCAACTCTTACCAATCTACTATTCTCATTTTAGCATCCGTTCCCGGTCATAAGCCCCCTGCAAATAAACGGCCTGCTTGATGATTTCTTCCATATCAAAATAGACGCACATAATGCTTTCGTACAGCTTCCACACATTAGATTCGCTGCCTCCCACCATTTCCATCAGCTGGTCTTCCATCTTCGATTGCTCAGACTGTTTTTCCTGATAAGCTGTCTCTTCCACAAAATGATTCTCTCCATCTGTTTCCTCGTACCGTAAATCATAATAATCTTTCATAAACTGAATATCCATCGAATCCCTCCTGAACTCAAATTGTCAAAACATCCTCTACACGCTCACACAGCTGTTCCATCAGTTCCATGATGCCGCCAGCACCAACCGCAGCTGCGAACAGTCCCATCTCAATCAGGGTCAGCAGGAACACATCCGTCCAGCTCGCCCGAACCACAGAATAGATGCCGCAGCCAAGAACGAACAGTATAACCGGCGAAAGTACCCACAGGGATAGCTGCATCAGCAGATTCCAGATAAAGCATAGAAATCGCAGCAGAAATGCAACTGGCAGCAACAGGATTTTTACCATCAGCTTCAACAAAAAACATACGATCTTCATGGATTTCACCCCTTCGTTTTTCTTTTCATCTTCATTTTACCGTACCCGCTTGCCAAACACCACGATGTCAACAGGAAAACAAAAAATATGTAACGGCACAGACAGTTTCATCTGTGCCATGTGCTGTAGAAATCCCGCACGTTTGCGCCGTCAGCGAATACCAGAAAGCCTCTTCAGGATCAGCTTCTGCATCTCCCAGAGTTCATCCAGCCGCCTCTGCAAATCCCGGATATCCTCCGCATAGATACTTCCGGATTCATTGGCTCGTTTTGCGTACTGGTTCAGGTTGTTGCTGCATCGGCGAAGAAGGGTGGATACCTGCGCCACATCTGACAAATCAAGATTTACGCAGTACCCGTCCATCGCCATTTTTCTCATATAAGCACCGGTATTCCGAATGCCCAATTCCTTCTGCTTTTCACGAATCCTGGCCAGCTCTTCCGGATTCACCCGTACATTGATCCAGTGTTCCCGAACACTCATAGTGCCACCTCCTCATCATCTCGATGTGTCACCGGCGGAATGCGACCGGCACGGTCACGCAGCTCTGCCAGGACAGACGGTTTTTCCGTTGTTTTCTCACGGTCAGGATCATCATTTCCACGGTCATCCATATTCAGCAGCGCGTCCAGTTCTGCCAGTCTTGCACTCTTTTCTGCCAGTTCTGCCTCCTGGGGAAACGGTTTTCCAAGCTCGGCCTGCGCCGCTTCCTGCTGGCTTCTAAGATTGCCTAACTGCTGTTCCGCCTTTTCCAGCCTTGCAGGAATCCCGGCAAGAGCATTGTCCAGACGCTGGATATTGCCCGCCGCACTGGTTCCGATGGGCACTCGGTGGGTCATATCGCCTTTCAGCAGCACCTGATACTCTTTCTGGAAGCTGTCAAATTCCAGCTCCATCTTGAAACCTCGATAGCTGCCAAGCGGCACCGGCTCCAGACTCTGATTGGCTTTACAGATTGCAAGGATTGCTTCACCGGCCTCTACTTTTTCAATAAAATGTGTGCCATTCACCTCCATACCGCAGAACCCTTCTTCCGGCAGCGGATGTGCCGCCACCGTCCGAATATCCGACTGAAAACCCTTGATGAACCCCTGCGTTTTCTCAATCTCCGCAGGGAAATATTTCATCAGCTTATCCTCCAATCGGTACTGCTGGCTCTGATGGTCTGCCTTCAATACTTTCAGCCTTGCAACATCTACATCCAAGTCCATTTTTTCCTTAATCTGCGGGTCTCCTGCACAAAGTGCCTTGATCTCCGCATAAGAAAGTGCCTGCTCATCCACATCATCACAGGAACGCACCGGAGATTTGCTGGTCATGATCTGACTGATAAACTTCTGTTTATTCTCCAGTGTCTGATAGAGGTAGGCATCAAAGGTTCCTTCCGTCACATACTGATAAACCTGCACTTCTTTGTTTCGGTTTCCCTGACGGATGATACGGCCATTTCGCTGGGTCATGTCCGCAGGCCGCCAGCCTACATCCAGATGATGCACGGCCACCAGCCTGTCCTGCACGTTCGTGCCTGCGCCCATCTTCTGTGTCGAACCTAACAACACCCGCACCTGTCCGGTACGGACTTTGGCGAACAGATCTTTCTTTTTTGCCTCGGTATCCGCATCATGGATAAATGCGATTTCTTCCTCCGGTACACCGGACTGGATAAGTTTAGCGCGGATATCCTCATAGACATTGAAGGTTCCATCGTTCTTCGGTGTACTGAGGTCGCAGAACAACAGCTGGGTCAGCTTATCCGACTGCCCTTCCTCATAAATCCGAAGCACATTCCGCACACAAGCGTTGAGCTTACTGTTGGGGTCATCCGGCAGGAGCGGATTCATCAGCCGCTGATCCAGCCCCAGCTTTCTGCCATCCGATGTGATTTTCAGCATATTATCGACCGACGGGTCTACCACGCCGGAATGCACAGCCGCTGCCCGTTCCGAAAGCTCCGCTACCATCGCCTGCTGATGTTCCGAAGGATGCACAACCACGGTTTCAAACTTTGCCTCCGGCACCGGCAGATGCAGCTGATCGGAAGTCTTGATATCCGCCACTTCCTTGAACATGTTCATCAGCTCCGGCAGGTTGAAGAACTTTGCGAATCTCGTTCTTGCCCGGTATCCGGTTCCTTCCGGTGCCAGTTCAATGGCCGTGGTGGTCTCACCAAAGGTAGAAGCCCAGCTGTCGAAATGGGTCAGCCCTTTCTGCTGCAACGTGCCGTACTGGAGATACCGCATCATGGTGTAAAGCTCCGTCATGCTGTTGCTGACCGGGGTACCGGTCGCAAAAATGATGCCGCGCCCACCGGTCAGCTCGTCCATATACTGGCACTTCATAAACATATCAGAAGATTTCTGCGCTTCCGAAGTGGACAAGCCTGCAACATTGCGCATTTTTGTGTAGAGGAACAGGTTCTTAAACGCGTGTGCCTCGTCTACAAACAACCGGTCTACGCCCAGCTGCTCAAAGGTAATCACATCGTCCTTTCGGTCGGTTGCCCGGAGTTTCTCCAATCTCGCCTCCAATCCTTTCCGGGTCTTTTCCATCTGTTTAATAGAAAAACGTTCGCCATTCTGGGACTTCATCTCAGCAATGGCATTTTCGATTTCATCAATCTGGGCAGTCAAAATCCGCTCCTGCCGTTCTGCGGACACCGGGATTTTCTCAAACTGGGAATGCCCGATGATGACTGCATCGTAATCGCCAGTGGCAATTCGTGCGCAGAACTTTTTTCTGCGGGCGGTTTCAAAGTCCTTTTTACTTGCTACCAGCAGTTTTGCACTCGGATACAGGCGCAGGAACTCGTTTGCCCACTGAAGGGTTAAATGATTCGGAACGACAAACATGGATTTCTGGCACAGCCCCAGTCGCTTTGCCTCCATAGCAGAAGCCGCCATCTCGAAGGTCTTGCCGGCACCAACTTCGTGGGCCAGTAGCGTATTGCCGCCGTACAGCACATGAGCAATGGCATTCTGCTGGTGTTCCCGCAGCCGGATCTCCGGATTCATGCCGCCAAAGCGGATATGAGAACCATCGTACTCACGAGGGCGGGTGCTGTTGAACAGCTCGTTATACTTTTCCACCAGTTCCGCACGGCGATAAGGGTCTTTCCACACCCAGTTCTGGAACGCATCTTTAATGGCCTGCTGTTTCTGCTGGGCAAGGGTGGTCTCCTTTTTATTCAGAACCCGCTTCTGCTTGCCGTCTGCATCCTCCACGGTATCGTAGATACGGATATCCCGCAGATTCAGCGTATCCTCCAGAATCCGGTAGGCATTGGCTCGGCTGGTGCCGTAGGTCATATAGGCATGGACATCATTCCGGCTCGGTGTGCTCTTGCCGGTGATCTGCCACTCTGCCGTCATGGGAGAGAATTTCACTTCAATGTTTCGGCGCAGGTAAAACGGCGGTTCAAAGGTTTCTTCCATAAACTGCTGGATATAATCCCGATTGACCCATGTGGCACCAAGGCGCACATCAATCTCCGACGCATCCAGATCTTTCGGCTGCGCCTTTCTCAGATATTCCGTATTTACCGCAAAGGCAGGGTCAGAGGCCGCAGCCAGTTCTGCCACGCGGAGCTTTTCCCGGACATTGCCGGACAGATATTCGTCAGCTGTTACCCAGCCGGTTTCCTCGCCGCCCTGCGTCATCGGGTCTTTGAAAATGACACCATGCAGTTCCTGCTGGATTTTTTCATATTCTCCAGGCGTTCCTAAAAGCTCCGACATATAGGGCAAATCCACTCTGCCGCGCTCTCCGATGGAGATTGCCAGAGCTTCAGCCGGAGTATCTACGCTGGTAACAGCCCGTTCCGGTCGAATCGTCCGTTTGGTGAACATATCCGCCTTGGATTCCAGTCTGCCGTTTTCATCTACATTTTCCAGAGAGCACAGCAGATAATAGGACGAATCTTCCGAAAAAGCCTGCGCATTTGCACGGGAGTTGATAAGCCCATACTGATCGGCGAATCGGTCATAGGCCACATTCAGTTCCCGCTGTTTCTGGGCAATCGCGTCCTCTGGGTAATCGTTCAGCTGGTAGTCGATCAGTTCCTGCACGATGGTACGAAGCTCCACCATGCCCTTGATTCTGCCGGTGGCTGTCGCAGAAAGGTCAGCCTTTCGCATGATGCTGTTCTCACGGAAGTAGACATCCCCATCGACCACTGCATAGGAGAAGTTCTTTACATTTGGGTCTGCCGGAATGGTTTCGCCCTGCAAGGACAGTTCTTCCTCCGGTGCCAGCTCCTGCGCTTCATAGTGACCGCCGATGTGCTGCACAGCCTCATGCAGCTGGTCTCCCAGATCCGCTCCTGGAATCGGAATGACCGTACATTCTTCCTTACCATACTGGGTGCTTTCCGTTGTAATCTCGCCCAGCACCATTTCCGGGTGGTCAACGAAATAACTGTTGAGGGTGATTCCCTCCGAAGTCAGCCCCAGATGTACCCAATCCGGTTCGATATCAATGGGATGGTCTCTCTTTTGCAGGAAAATGATATCCGACACTACATCTGTACCGGCATTGGCACGGAATGCGTTATTGGGAAGTCGGATGGCTCCCAGCAGTTCTGCCCGCTGCGCCAGATACTTTCGCGCGTCCGGATTCTTGGAATCCATCGTATAGCGGCTGGTAACAAAGGCCACAATGCCACCGGGACGAACCTGATCCAATGCCTTGGCAAAGAAATAGTTGTGGATAGAAAAGCCGAGTTTATCATAGAGCTTATCGCTGACACGGTAGTTGCCAAAGGGCACATTGCCCACGGCCAGATCATAGAAATCGCGCCGATCGGTGGTCTCAAAGCCTGCCACCTTGATTTCTGCCTGCGGATACAGCTTTTGTGCAATACGTCCGGTGATGGAATCCAGTTCCACACCATACAGTCTGCTTCCCAGCATGGAATCCGGCAGCATACCGAAGAAGTTGCCGACACCCATCGACGGTTCCAGAATATTGCCTTTCTCAAAGCCCATATCGTCCAATGCTTCATAGATTGCACGGATCACGGTAGGACTGGTGTAGTGCGCATTCAGAGTCGAAGCTCTGGCTGCGGCATACTCTTCTTCCGTAAGAGCTGCTTTCAGTTCCTTAAATTCACCTGTCCAGGCAGTTTTCTCTGCATCAAAGGCATCTGCCAGCCCGCCCCAGCCGACATAATTGGCCAGCGTTTCCTGTTCCTCCGGTGTCGCATCCCTGTGCTGATTTTCCAAGGTTTTCAGCGTGTAGATGGCATCCATGTTGGCACGGAATTTCTGTTTAGGACTGCCTTCACCGAGGTGAAAGCTGTTGATGCGATAGTTTTCTGCATGTTTTGCTTCATGCTCTGCCCGGAACGCTGCTTCTTTTCCAGGATTCAGATCAACCACCAGATTGTGCAGGTGAACATTATCCTCATGTCCCAAAAGTCTTGCCAGATTTTCCTTGCTTTCCGAGCGGAAGATCGGATACACGGAATCCGGGTCCCGAAGCTCCACATCGAAAAGCCCGACTTTTTCAATCGTAAATGCCTTCCCGTCCAGATACAGCGTATCGCCGACACGATAATCCGGCTGCACCGGAGCTGCGGGTTCTGGCTGCACAGTTGCAAGCTCTTTTTCAGCCCCCAAAGCTCTGCCGCGAATCTCCTGCAACGCCTCTGATGCACTCACATAATCGGCAAATGTCTGCACTTTTCCGTCCGAATATCCGTAATACTCTTCTCTTACATAATCCCAGATGGCAAACGCATCCTTAGAATCCGGGAAGTTCTCGCCGGTCATCGTGACTACAAACCGTTCATCCGGTGCATAGCCTGACTCTCTGGCAAGTTCTCTGGCGTGTTCCTGCATTTCCAATACCAGAGGATCTGTCACTGCATGAGCCGGTTCCGCTGCTTCTTCGGATTCCACTTCTGGGAATGAAATGTCCTGCTGCAAATCCTGCTTGCTCTGCTCAACATAGAGCCAGTCTTTGGCTTCTCGTTCCTGGACTTTTTCAATCAGCTGCTGGCGGTAGGTTTCTGCCTCCCATTCGCTGGTAAACTCTTCGCTGACACCATCCGGCTCTACATGAATGCCGTCCTGAATATCATCCCAGACCGCATAGCCATCGTCTGTTTCCATCACGGTAAACCGCTGAGGTGCTGCCAGTTCACTTCTGGCATAGACCTCCGCAGCTGTGTTCAGCATATTATCCACATGTTCATTTCCGGTATCGTAGTGTTCCGGCGGCGTTGGCGGAAATACATGGGCGGCTGTCGGCATAGGAAGCGGCGCGCCGTATTCCTGCTCCAGCTTCCGATACTCTTCCATTTCCAGCGCAGTCAGATACTGACCATTTTCCACAAGCCGGTCTAACCGCTTATCCACCGCAGACCATGTGAGGCGCACTTCCCGGTCATGGTCATAATTGCGAAGCTGAATGCCTTTCCCGTTATAATCAGCAAAACCGCGACTGCCATCCATAAAGGTATAGCTGTGACCGCCGAGACCGTATTCCGCTTTCAGAAATGCAGCTCGTTCTTTTGTGTCCCCTTGCTGCTGATACAGCGCATAAATACGGATTTTCCCGCCTTCAAAATTGGAGCCTGTCCGCAGCATCCGGTCGATTTCATCCTCAGAAATAACAAAAGCGGAGGGCTTTTCGCTCTCCGCTTCTCTGACTGCATTCTCTGCCGCCGCATCAATTTTCTGAATCTGCTCTGCTTCGGACTGAAACAGGCTCATAAAGTTTAGCTGTTGATAAGTTCCGTCAGAATGACTTCCTCTGCCTGCGCTTTCAGCATGTTCATGTGCTGCACCCAGGCCATCTGGTTCGATTTCTTGTCCGGTGCCGGATTCGCTTTCAGAAGCTCCGCCATCATCTGCTCCATCCGTGCGGTCGCGGTCTCCTGAATCTCCCACAGGTGCGGGTACAGTTTCTCGGTCAGGATCAGGTGATTGTACAGCAGCGTGTTGTTCTCCTGCAGGAACGCTCTGCGCATCCTCCCGTACTTGCCCAGGGGCTTCTGTTCCTGCACCGACAACTGAATGTCCGGAATCAGGTAATCGCCGTTCTTCGTGTAATTCAGCTCCATCATAGTTTTTTTGGCTCCTTTCTGCCTGCTTATCTCTTTCATAGGTTCGGATCGTGCGTTCAATTTCCCGGAAGATCTGGCTGGACATTTCGCTGACCGCAGTACCCAGCACATTGGCGGCAGCCTGCGTATTAAAATCAAAGATGTCCAGAAAATCCTCGTGTTCAAAATAGTCATCTGCATTGCCCACCGTCCGGGTAAAGACGGAATATGCGATGCTGACAGTGGCAGCTCTCTTAAAGGAAGCTCCGATGTTGAGTTCATCATATCCTTCCAGATAGGAATCTGCAACGATGTCACTGATCTGCCTGCGGTTTTCCTCCCAGTAGTCCCTTGCAAGGCGTTCCGCCGCTTCCATGATATGATTTTCCAGAGACCCGGCACCGACAGGAACATCAAACGCTGCATCCAGTGCTCGAATGATTGGCTGCTCATGCTCCGCGTTCATTTTCCAGAGCTGTACCGGACGGGAATTCTTCCGTTCTCCAGTATCTGCCACATCAAATACATACCGAAGTCTCGGCTGCTCACCGCGCATATCCAAAAGAGCAATACCCTTGGAGCCGCGCTTCACATAGCGGTTCATCCGGCCATTCCAGAGATCATACTCTGCACAGGCCGTTGCTTCTGGTCTCTGCTTATAGATCATCAGCTGCTCCGCAAAGGGATACTTATAAAGCCGTGCGGATGTGGTCAGAAACGCTGTCCACTGTTCTTTGCTGCCAGTGATCTGCGCCGCAGCTTCCTGTGCCATCTGCATATAATAAGCCGTTTTTGTCATCATCTGTATTCTTCCTCCTCTCCCTTATTCGTCCGGATATAAATCCAATGCCCCATATTCTGCATCCGTCATCTCTGCCAGTTTCGTAAGCAGCGAGGCCGTCCACCTGCGCAAGTTTCTGTCTCTGCCGGTCAGACTTTTCTGCATCGTCTGAAGCTCTGCGATCAGCCCTGTCCGTGTGCCAGGGCTGTAAAGCATCATGAGCATCCATTCGTCATCCGTAAAACGCATTTATAACTCCTTTTCTTCGCAGCACCTGCGAGGCGGCGCAGGCGGCACCGCCTCCTGCTTTTCCTTCAGCTGATCCAGAACCGATGCTTTCTCCACCGGTTCTTCCTTCTTTCCGTTATTGATTACGCCGTCAATCATGCCGTAATCGTCCTCCATCGCCATTTCTGTGGCTTTCAGGTAGTTTTCCGGTTTCAAAAATCCGGGCAGTTCCTTGAATCCGATGGAATCCACATAGTGACAGCTTACAACACCATTCTCCCGTAAAGCCACGATGTCAGACACAGAAAGACTATGCCCAGTAAAATCATCAGGGCGAGAAACATTGAATTTCGCATACAATTCCTCCAACATCGTATTCTGATCCTTGTAGGGAAGAAGCGGAGCCGTATAAACCACCTCATAATGGTCAATATCCGGTTCCAGCCCCATCCGTTCCAGTTCGCGCATAGACGAAAAGCGTTCATATACCGTATCCTCGCTGCGACGAAGCTGCAAAATCGCATACTGGTCGGTAGCACTGTCGAGAAATGCCATCATTCTTTCGTCCGGTGCCTGTTTTCCATGCACTTCATCCCATTTTTCAATTCTTGCCATACGTCATTTCTCCCTTCTCCATAAACGGCAGGCCGTTTTCCTTTGCTTCCTGTCGCTGCTGTTCCCGACGCTTTTCACTGTAAGGCGGTCGGATACCGACGCAGCGTTTGGGAATCGTATAAGTGACCGACCCATGCTCCCTGTGCTCCAAAATAAACTGCTCCGGATACTGTTTTCGCAGTTCCCGGAGCTTCTTAATCAGGCGGCTGTCATGGGTGTAAATACTGGCAATATCCAGTTCATTGTCAAAATTGATGACGGTTTCCTGTTCCGCCTTCGTGAACTTGTACTTCATCGCTCCGCCTCCTTCGCCTTGGCAGCTTTCACCGGCGTATCCGTTCTGGAAGACAAATCCGAGAGTTTACCCAGCACGGATTCCCGTCTGCTGACTTCTGCATCCTCTGCTCGATCACAAAGTTCATCATAGTCAATCCGCGTCATGGTGCGTCCACCGAATCCATAATCCGAAAGAATCTGGTCTCTTGCTGCATTCATGCTGATTTCCGGGTTGTCGATCTGTCCGCCATCAATTTCCGTGAAGTCCTTATGATATAAGGTATAGTCGTAACCGTCCTCACAGGTCTGAATGGCAAGAAAGCCCTTGCTTCCCAAATCCCATGCGCTGCGTTCTTCCGTAATCAGCGGCTCCGGGCGGCATGTACCGCCGCCGCGTTCCAGCATTTCTGCCAGCTGACAGATGTGCAGAACATCATACCCAAGGCGAAGATGATATTCGTCCATATATTCACAGCGGGCCGAAAACTTCCGATTCGGATACTCGATCTCCACCGCACTGCCATCCGGAATTTTGAACCGATCCTCGTAGCTGCTGGTGATAAACCGGATATTTTTAGCATTCTCCAGTTCAGGATCAGCCTTTTTCATCTGCCAAAGAACCTTTCTGCCGCCTCGCATCTGTTCCAGCATCTCCGAAGCTACCGGAGCAACGGTAAGACCGGAAAGATTGGGAATCTTCTGGAGTGCTGCCATCCTCGCGCTTTCTTCCAGCGTAGAAAACGGCTGTTTATCCAACACATCCCAGCCAATGTGTCCCTCGGCAATCTGTACCTTGCTGTCCGTATCAAAACAGTGGAACTCCACGCCGTCCTGCTTTTCCTGCAAGGAAAGCAGAGCGACATTATCCACCAGATAAGCTGCATTCATCATTTTCATACTCATTTTTTACCTCCAAACTCCAGCTTAAAAGCTGCTGCACCGTCCTCGCCGGTCTCTACACGAACGGTTGTGTCATAGTAACGATTGGACTTCCTGGAATAGCAATGGGTAAGCCGTGCTTTTCCCTGATTTACCAGTTGCTTTGCCAGTTCCTCTGTCATCTGCTTTCCCAGTGTCTGAAAGAACCTGTTTTCCTTCCAGAGCGCAAATTTACAGCTCTTATCCCTGCAAAACCATCCCTTTACCGTTTCACAGACATCACTGCCGCAGGCCGGGCAGGAACCAATGACCTTGCGCTCCGGCTGCATCAGCACATCGGCTCCTTTTACAGCCTCGTAGGTTTTAACAAGTCCATTGACCATGCTGCTGATTTCTCCCATAAAGGCATCGCTGTCATACTCGCCATGTTCTATTTTCAGCAGTTTTTCCTCCCAGTCTGCCGTCATGGATGGAGACTGAATCTGTTCCGGCACCACCGTCACCAGCGCATTTCCCTTGTCCGTAGAACAAAGGTATTTCGTTTTCTTATCACCCCTGCGCTCGATAAAGCCTTTCTGCACCAGTTTTTCGATGATGGCAGCGCGTGTGGCCGGTGTGCCGATGCCTTTTCGCTCTACGCCAGCCGGGAATTCATCCGAGCTGGCACTCTCCATCGCTGAAAGCAGAAGATCTTCGGTAAACCTCTTGGGTGGGCTGGTCTTACCCTCTTTCAGATCGACACCAGCAAGTTCCAGTGTCATGCCTTCCGAAAGCTCCGGCAGATTACACGCCTCCGCATTCTTCTCAGCATCCTCACTCGACCTTCCTGCATACTGTCTCCAGCCCATATCCGTGACCGTTTTGCCTTTTGTACGGAACTTCTGACCGGCGCACTCGGCTTCTACTATGGTTTCTGCATAGCGGCAGGGAGTTCCTACCGCACAAATCAGCCGCACCGCCAGCATGATAAGAATCGCCTGTTCTCCACTGGGAAGAGAGGAAATGTCATGACCTGCCGCTGTTTTTGTAGGAATAATGGCATGGTGATCGGTAACTTTCTTAGAATTGATGACCTGCGCTGCATTCACCGGTGCCGGCACATCCGGCTGAATCTGAAAGCTCTGCTGGATCACAGAGACAAGTTCCGGCACCAACGGTGCCATATCATCCGTCAGATACCGGCTGTCGGTACGGGGATAGGTTACGAGTTTCTTCTCGTACAGAGCCTGTGTGTAATCCAGGGTCTGCTGGGCAGTAAATCCCAGCTGCCGGTTTGCTTCTCGCTGAAGCGATGTCAGATCAAAGAGAGCTGGGGGCTTCTCTGATTTTTCTTTCTGCTCCACCTTGGTAATGATGGCACTACCTGCCTGACAGCACTCTGCCACCAGTTTTTCTGCTTCTGCTTTTTCTTTCATCCGCTCACCACCCGCTTGAAAATCCCGAAATTTTAATTCTGCCGAGTAGAACGGCTCAGGTTTGAACGCCCGGATTGCTGCATCCCGCATGACCACCATCGCAAGGGTTGGTGTCATCACGCGCCCCACATTCAGGGTCTGCCCATACAGACATGAAAAAAGCCGGGTGGCGTTGATTCCGACAATCCAGTCGGCACGCTCCCGGCATAAAGCCGCCTCATATAAGGCATCATATTCTGTTCCCGGTCTGAGCTTCTGAAAGCCTTCCCGGATAGCACTGTCCTCCATCGAGGAAATCCAAAGTCGTTCCACCGGCTTTTTGCAGCCGCACTGATGGTAAACCAGTCGGAAAATCAGTTCTCCCTCACGGCCTGCATCGGTTGCACAGATCAGACTCTTTACATCCTTCCGCAGCATGAGCTTTTTCAGGATTCCAAACTGCTTTTTCGTACTGGTGGACACCTGATACTGCCAATGTTCCGGCAAAATCGGAAGGTCATCATACCTCCACTTGGCATACTTCTCATCATAGGCTTCCGGCTGGGAAAGTTCCACCAGATGCCCCACACACCAGCTGACAATGTAGCCATTGCCCTCCATATAACCATCCCCGCGCTGATTTGCTCCGATTACCTTCGAGAGGCTCATGGCTACCGAGGGCTTTTCCGCTAATACAAGCTTCATTCGATACTGCTCCTTTCGCAAAAAAATTAGCAGCCAGGCACCGAAGCGCATGACTGCTATGTAAGGAAGTGTATTCTGTTTTAGGTCTACAAACTGGAAGTTGTCAAACAGCGTTCGTTGTTTCGCTTTGCGGCATTTTTACACACTGCTGAATCACACCTGTAACAAATGTAATAGAATCGGCGCAGTCATTCTTGAGCCATTCTGAGATAATTGCCATCAATCCCCGAATATAAAAGGCCATGATATAGGGTCGATCTTGCTGTAGTACACCGTAGCGGTCGAGAATCGGCGTAAACACATGACGGAACATCCTATCATAGCTTTTATCCATCCCCAACACCGCCGCATTTTCTGTTGCTGTGCGGAACAGTCTCTTGTTGTTCTTAATGTAGCTGAGGTAAGGTGTTAAATAATCCGGCGTAATTAGATATAATTCATCCCTCGGGCAATTCCGCAACTTTGCAGAAAAGGCATCTGAATCTTTCTCCATGCAAGCAAGAAATTGCTCATTCATACGACTGACACTCTCCAAGAGCAGGTCTGACATCGTTTCATAGTGCAGGTAGAAGGTGGAACGATTGACCCCTGCTACTTCACAGATTTCTTTGACTGTAATATACTCAAAATCCTTTTTTGCCAGAAGTGTCAGAAAGGCTTCGTCCATTCTGGCTGCGGTAGCAAAATATCTGCTTTCCGATCTATTCAATCGTTCTCACCTTCTTTCGTGTTGTTGTTTACATCTCGCTGATTTCTTTTGCCAGTTCCATGATTTCAAAAGCGTATTTCTGCTTGCCCTGCGCCAGCAATTTTTTGTAGATGGGGTAATTAACGCCCATGCCCAGTAGCCCGATAATTCCGACAATCACGCCGAGGACAAACATAGTGGTGCTACCGCTGCCGATGACCTTCATGGAAAGGCACATTCCAACACCGGCTACCAGCGCAGTGATAATGCCGAAGGTATAGGTAAAAACGGTTGCGGGAAGCTTGGCTTTTGCATCCAGCTTGCGAAGAGCGATCACCTTGGAGGTGTCCTTGAGTGCATATTCGTTTGCGAGTTGTTCTGCATAGATTTTATCTGTATTCATGGCTTGTTGCCTCCTTCATTTGATGGTTTTATTCTACCAGCAAAGAACGGGCAACGGAACAACACTGATGGCAGTTTATGTTGAGTTCAAGAATTGTGCAAATGCCGATTTGTATCACTGTTCTCTCTCTATTTTATCAGATATCACCTACAGTTTCCATAGCTTCATGGCTCAAAACACTCCATTCACAAACCATTTAGCTATGTAAAAGGGACGGCTTCTCAGCCGCCCCTCAGGTCAACACAGTCTTAATTAAACAGGTTCATCATCCGATTCCGCTTCGTAATCCTCGTTGACATCCACTTCTTCGTCCTCGTCACCGTCATCCTCCGGCAGCTGGAGTGCGTCTTCATCCTCATCGTGATAATCCGCATCAGGGTCCGGTTGATTTTTCTTAGATGCAGGCTTTACGCCCTTCATCTTGATATAGAGATAACCGCCGACACCGGCTGCACCAATCACAAACAGAAGCAGCATAATCATCGGAAGCGGAGACGCTTTCTTCTGCTCGCTCTCTGTTTTCTGCTCTTCCGGTGCAGGCTCCGTCTCCTGCGGCTTTTCGGTTTCCGCAGGCTCCGTGACTTCCGGCTCCTTCTCCTGATACTTGGCGGCTTCCTCTTCATCCATCAGTGCAAGCAGATCGGCCTCATCCACCATATTCAGGAAATGCACATTCTGGTTACCGTCCTTATCGCGGTCGATAATCAGATAAAACGTGTTACCCGCCTTTGTCACCAGCGTAATGAACTGCTGGCTGGATTTATCTTCTTCCTCACCGATATCGTCCACCAGCGTCATATTTCCTTCCGGAGTCAAAGCTGTACTGGATTCCGTCTCATCCTCGGATGACATTCCGCTCTGCATCAGATCCAGAAACAGCTTCAGCGCATCTTCACTGAACATGCTGCTGTCTTTTGTGGAATCCGTGACATTCAGGTACTTTCCATGTGCATACCCGGTTTTGCCGTTGAAGTTCACCTTATACCAGTCACCGCATTTTTCGACAATCTCCACCGTATCGCCTGAATGCAGATATCCGATAATCTCCTGATCCATGCCGGGACCGGAACGAAAATGCAGGCTGGTGATACCCGGCACCACTGTACCCATCTGCTTTTGGGACTTTTCGCTGCCGATGTTGTATTCCTTGCCGCCCACCGTAACGATCAGGTTCCCATTCGCATCCGTAGAGACCTCATAGCCATCCGGCAGCACCTGCATGTCCGGGTCGATTTCGATGCTGTCGGTATTGTCCGTTTTCCCTGCATTTGCGCTTTCTGCTGCATCCGCTTCCTGCGCAGCGGTACTGACAGATGTGTTCTTCTGCACATCATCGCCCGTATAGGCAAATGCAGTGGTCGTAAAGATTCCTGCCGCCATCACACTGGCAAGCAGCATTACCATCATCTTTTTCATTCCATATCCTCCGTTTCTTTCTCATCCAGTTTCAGGTTCTCCGGGTTGGGAACCGCAGCCTGCGCCATCTGAATGATGACTGCCAGCTGTTCCGGGGTCAGGCTCTGGGCATGTACCATTTCACAAATTTCGCTGTTTTCCTGCTCGTGGTACTTTCTGTCCCATTCCTTTCTGCGCTCCTCCCACTCATCGCGTTTTCTGCGGGCTTTCTCACGCTCCGCAGCAATCTTTTCCAGTTTTAAACTCATACTCTGTCCTTTCCGGGCGAATAAACGCCCTGTTTTTATCGAATTCTTCCCATACAGTAGTAATGCTGCCGCCAGTAGTTCGTCTCAATGGAAGCATAGGAAATTGGGTTGCCGCAGTGAATCATCATCCCGTTGCCGACATAAATGCCCACATGGGATGCGCCACTGGTGTTGTAGGTTTTCTGGAAGAAGATCAGGTCTCCGGGCTTTGCCTCACTTTTCGGGATAATGTCGCATTTTCCCATCAGACCGTTGGCCGTCTGCCTGCCTACATTCCAGCCATTGCCGCAGTGGTTGATGACCCAGCTTACAAAACCGGAGCAGTCAAAACTGGTACTCGGCGAGCTGCCGCCCCAAACATAGGGATAACCGAGATATTTCTCTGCTTCGGTAATCATCTTCCGGAATTTTTCATCCGTCAGAGCTTCGCCCGGAATGTCGTAATCCTGGTATTCTCCGCTGGAACCCGCGCCATCCGGCGTTGCAAAGGCTATGCCTGCAAACAGGTCATCCCGATTGCCCCGGCACTCCAGTGTGACTTCGTATCGTTGCAGCTTGTCATCTGTAAGGCCGGAATTTCTTGCAACATAGTCAACGCCCCGATTGAGCAGTGTTACATTGAGGATTTTATACTCATACTGTACCGTCACCTGATAGGTGTAGGTGTGTCCGGTTCCGGTGATTGGATTGTAGCGATAGCCCACACGGGTTTCTTTCCTTGTCCGGATTTCCACCTTTTCCTCCAACTTCAGCTCATACTGCGCTTCAAAAATACTCTGGAGCCGCGCCTGCACCTGGCTTCTCGTATAGTTTTCAAATTCTACGGTCAGCAGAGATGCAAGCTCATAGGGATTGTGACCAATCTCTGCCAGATTGTAGCGATACTCGTCATAGCCCGGATGGTCGGTTTCAATGCGGTCGATTTGTTTGCGAAGTTCATCTTCCAGCTTGGTATAATCCGTCTCCACGCCTTTCAAATCTTCATCTTCTGCCGTGTAGGAAGTCCCCAGCACCACATTGCCGCCGCCATTGATCAAGACGGAGCATGACGAAACCGACCCGGCAATCACCAAAACAAGCAGTCCCACGGCTGCGATACCGATGATGATATGCGAGTGGCTCTGCACAAACTGAAATGCCTTTTCCGTTATACTAACAGTACCCTGCGCAGCTTTGGCTGTGCCAGATGCTGTGTTCTCCGCAGCGGCCGCACCTGCCTTCGCAGCGGCATACTCTTTTTTGATGGCCTGCTTCTGCCGCCATCGGGAAAAGAGATTGGAACCAGCCCGCGGATCAGACTTCATGCGTTCCGCAAAGATGGAATCTACGGCATCTTTATTTGCCTTTTTCTCCAACCGCTCCAGCTTTTTGTACTGCCGCAGCTTTCGACCATATTGGAACCTGGAACCGGCACGGGCTGCACCTTCCGCTGAGCCTTCGGTAAAATGCGCTGCCTCCACACCAGAATTATTATCCTGGTCGGCATTGCGCACACTCTGATGTGCCTTGGCTGAAAGTGCATCTGCCGCAAGATTTCCCGGCTTCTTTGGCTTTCCGCCTTTTTTCCCGGAAGCTGCTGCATTCTTTTTCGCTTTTACTTCCTGCTCTGATTTCAGCTTCTTACTGCGCATCTTAGCAAGATCGGCCTCGTGACGAATCTGCCTTCGGTGTTCCGCTTTTTTCTTGTTGCTGTCTCCCGTACTGCTATCGGCGGCTTTGTTCCTGGAATCGCGAAGGGTGTTCTCCGCACCCTCGCGCTCCTGCCGCAGCTTGTCTCCGAGATTCGGATTTTTCTTGCCAGCCATCGCTTACACCCCCTTTACTTCCTGCACTTCGGTTAATTTTGTCGTCATAATCCGGTACAGTTCCAGATCGGTCGGGAAACGATCAACGAACGGCAAAATCACATTTCCATAAAACAGCAGTCCTTCACCTTCACCGGAGTGGGTCACATAGGACAGCTGGTGTGGGCTGATATTCAGCTGATCCGCCAGAATTTGACGGTCACCGGCTGCCTGATTCAGCATATAAATGAAGTCGCTGTTCTCAAAAATGTTTGTCACTTCGCGGGAAGAAAGCAGATCTTTTACGTTCTGGGTGATGCCGGTGGGAATACCACCCCATTTACGGAATCGCTTCCAGATTTCCACGCTGTAAGCCGCTGTCTGCTCTTCTTTCAAAAGCAGATGGAACTCGTCCATATAGTAGCGGGTGGCTTTACCGGCGTTACGGTTGGCGGTTACACGCCCCCAGACCTGGTCCTGCACCACCAGCATCCCAATCTTTTTCAGCTGCTTGCCCAGCTCCTTGATGTCATAGCAGACCAGCCGGTTATTGATATCTACGTTGGTGCGGTGGTTAAACAGGTTCAGGGAACCGGTCACATAGATTTCCAGTGCCGTTGCCACATGGTGTGCCTCCTTTTCATCCTGCCGGAGCAGTGCCTCATACAAGTCTTGCAACACCGGCATATTCTCCGGCACCGGGTGTTCAAAATAGGTCTGGTAAATCTGATGAACGCAGCGGTCGATGACTGTCTTTTCTACCGGCTGCAAGCCTTCTTTGCCGCCCACAATCAGCTCACACAGGGACAGGATGAAATCTGCTTTCAGGGCAATTGGATTATCCTCTTCTGAATAATTCGCATTGATGTCCATCGGGTTGATATACTGCGTGCTGGAAGGGCTGATCTTAATGACCTGCCCCTCAAATTTCTGCACCAGTGCCGTGTACTCGGCTTCCGGATCGCACACAATTACATCGTCATCCGTCACCAGGAACGCATTGGCGATTTCTCTCTTGGCAGAGAAGGATTTACCGGAACCGGGAGTACCCAGAATCAGCCCGTTGGGGTTTTTGAGCTTTTTCCGGTCAACCATAATCAGGTTGTTGGACAAAGCATTCAGCCCATAGTACAGAGCTTCTTTCCCGGTCTGAAACAGCTCCTGGGTGGTAAATGGCACGAAAATTGCCGTGCTGCTGGTCGTCATGCTGCGCTGAATCTCAATCAGGTTCTGTGCCAGCGGCAGGCAGCTCATCAGCCCCTGCTCCTGCTGGAAGTCCAGACGGCGCAGGTTGCAGTTGTACTTCTGTGCAATGCTGGAAGCCTGAAACACATTGGCTTCCAGCTCCTGCTCCGTCTCGCCGGTGTTCATCACCAGAAAGGTCAGCAGGAACATACGCTCATTCTGGCTCTGCAATTCCTTCAGCAGTGCCTTTGCGTCCTTGCCGTAAGTTGCCAAATCTGACGGAATGATGTCCATATCGTATCCGGAACGGACAGCTTTCTTCTGTTCCTCAATCTTGGAACGATCCAGCTCCGTAATGGTGTGCTTAATGGACTTGATTGCTTTATTCTGGTCTACCGACTGAATATGCATGGTCACAATCTGGCTGGATTCCATATCCAAAAAGTCCTTCAGCAGCTGATCCGACAGGTCGGAAGCCGTAATCTGGAGATAGGACATGGAACCATACATCCCACCCATCTGAAAAACACGGTTTTTCGGAAAGGCAAAACCGGTCGGTGCAATAAAGTCCTTTACCGACAGCCCGCTCTCCGGCAGCCACTTCCAATCGAAATTGAATCGGTCATGGTCACCCATGTGGAACATATCGTGCATCAAATGAAGCCGTTCCTTGCCGTTCAGCAATTTTGCCCGGACACCCAAGCGTTTGAAGTTGTTCATCAGGTCGATCTCGATGTGAATGAGCCTCGGCTTTGCCTGCTTCATGGATTCCGCCTCAATGCCAAACGTCAGGTACTTCGTCTTGGTCAGGCCGTTGTTGCCCTGGGCAAGCTGACGGCGGAGCATGGTGCTGTACTCCGTGCGCACCGGATTAAAATGATCCTTCTGGTACGGGATACGCACCATCTTCTCAAAATTCGAGGCATCCGTAGCCATATTCATAAAAGAAAGCTCGAAGCGGATGCTGGAATCAAAGAAGTTCAGGAAGCTGCACCATTCCTCAAAGATAGCTGTCTGATCTTCCTGTTGTGCCAGCTGGTAATTGATGTCCTGAAACTGAATGGTTTTGGTATAGTAGTTGTCCGTCACACGGCAGATACCATCCGGGAACATCCGCTGAAAGGGAATGCTCTCCTGTGCCGAGTGCGGAACCGTGCGGTCACCCCTTGCACGGTCGATCACCGTCTGCACTTGTTTCTGCTCTGCGGCTGACAGATGAGACGGCATTCGGATGTCATCCTGCTTTTTATTCTTCGCTGTCAACTTTTCGAGAATTTTGAACAATGCGATTTACCTCCATTTCCACGTCTGCCTGCTGTACCAGCAGTGCATAGTAATTTTTTGTTTTGTAAGGCCGCGTTTTCGGCCTCTTGAACTTTGCCTCATAGAAATGCTTTGCCACCACTTCCAGCGGCTGACCGTCTTTCTCGTACATGGCAAGAAAGAAAAGCGGCAGCATTACTGCCATCATGCCAAGTGCGGCAAGGCTCAGATTCCCGCTGGATTTGAGCAAAAAGAAAACCGGAACGCCAATCAGCGCACCGGCTCCGAAGCAGAGAATCTGCCGTTTGGTCAGGTTCATAAAGACCTTGGTTTTGACCTTTGAAAGGTCTCGCGGCACAGAAATATAAGATGCCATGAATCATTCCTCCTTTCTTAGTGCGCTGCAAACACGGATTTCGCGAGGCTTCCCGTCTTAAACAGCGTAAATGCCAGCAAAACCGTATATCCCAAAACGCCCCAAATGCTGCTGATGATGTTATCCGAAAAGGACAGGTTCTGAATCAGAACTGCATAGATGCCCACACAGATCATGATAAGAAAGCCTTGGAATCCCAGTGCAAACAGGGAGCGCAGGTAGTTTTGACCGGTATGGCTCTGCTCATGGTTTCCAAAGGTTGCGAATGGAATCGGCGCAAGGCTCACCATGAGATATATTTCCACCATTCGGCCATACACGATAACAAAGATGATAGCCGACAATGCCAGCATCGTGACCTGAACCACAAATGTCTGCAAATACAGTCCCAGCAGCGGTCCCAAGTCCATGCCTTCCAGTGTGGCCTGCATCGCTGTCAGGGTCGCATCGCTGACGGACGTACTGCCGGAAATCAGACCGCCGCTTCGAGAGATCACTTGCTGCGCTACATCAAAGACAGCCATCGTGATATTGAATGTGTTCGAGATCAGGGTCACTGCCAGAAAGGTCTTAAAGACCCATTTGAAAAATGTCCAGGTCTCAAAATTTGCCAGATTGTTATGCTCGATGAGCATCTGGATCAGCTCATAACAGGCGATGAAAGTCAGCACCATTCCGGCAATGGGCAGGATCACGGATTCCGAGATGTTACGGATCATAGAAAAGACCGCAGGTGAAAAGTTCGCCGGTGTGGTTCCCACATCGCCTGCGATCTGTCCAACCTGCTGGTTGACCGAATCGAACATCCCTGAAAGATTTCCCATGATACCGCTGATGATCATGCTCTTGAGCCAATCTGTGATCTGTTCAAGGATACTCTGCATGAGCCGCCTCCTTCCTTACGCAAACACGCCGAACAGCTTCGCCATACGGGACAGAAGCATGAACAGCTGGGAGAAAAGAGACAGTGCCGATGCAGTTGTAGTAAGAAACGCCATAGATTTGTCCTCCTGTAACTTGTCCGGCTTATCAGCCGGTGCGATTCTAAACTGCGGTTCTGCGCCATACTTCCAACATGTGCACCTGCCGGAGAGCGCAGAAAATAGTCAGCTGCGGGCATTACCTGCACCTGACTATGTAACAGGCAGCTTTCGCCGCCCGGTCGGAATCCTCTCTCCGACAGTTTTCGCTTAACCGAACAGACCGGAAAGCAGCGGCACCAGAGTCGTGCCGATCAGTGCCACGCCGCCGCCAGCCATGAGCTGTTTCATGCCCTGAGACTTGGCACCAGGGTTGTCGTTGCCGTAGCCTTCCAGCAGGTTGATAGCTCCCCAGATGCCAAGACCGGCACCCAGTGCGATGACGAGAGTCTGAAGAACGGTTACTGCGCTGTTGAAAAATGCCATAAATGTGTACCTCCTTGTACAATGCGCCCTTATGGGCTGATGAATAGTGAATGTCCCCCTGCATGTGCACCTGCAAAAGAGCAAAAAAATAGCCAGGTCTCCAATCTCAATCAGAAACCTGGCTATGTAAAAGGGCGGCAGCTCGCCGCCCTCATCAGAATTCCAACCTCGTATGCTTTCTGTTTAACCAAAAAGTCCAGAAAGCAGCGGCACCAGAGTCGTGCCGATCAGTGCCACGCCGCCACCAGCCATGAGCTGCTTCATGCCCTGAGACTTGGCACCGGGGTTGTCGTTGCCGTAACCCTCCAGCAGGTTGATGGCTCCCCAGATGCCGAGACCGGCACCCAGTGCGATAACGAGAGTCTGAAGAACGGTTACTGCGCTATTGAAAAATGCCATAAATGTGTACCTCCTTGTACAATGCGCCCTTGTAGGCGGATGAATAGTGATTTTCCATTTGCATGTGCACCTGCAAATGGACAAACATATAGCCAGGTCTCCAATCCCTATCAGAAACCTGGCTATGTAAAGAGGCGGCAGCTCGCCGCCCCTTCTTATTCTGTTGTCAGCAGCGCACCCATGACTTCTTCGTCACCGAAACAAACTTACTTGGCATGATCTGCATCAACCACTTCGTACTTATCACCGGGCTTGAGCTTCAGCCGATGGTCTAGAAACGCCTCGATGCTGAACGTGTTTTTCTTATCAGCACCGGCAGTGAGCTTGTAGTTCGGATGCTGGGTCAGATCATATTTATCTGACTTGAACGGTCTGACACCGCGCAGCTGCAAAATGCACTTTCCGCCATCCAACACAGCCAATTCATCCACCGAAGCCAAATCATGCCCGACCTTCTGATAATTAGTGCCGTAAGATGGGCTGTTGCCTCTGGTATCGGAAGTGTTGTACAGATCAATCGTTTCTTTCCCCAGTGCCTGATTCAGCTCTTTTAGCGTAGTCGGCTCCGAACCGCCAAGAAAAATACGGGAATCCATATTGCCGATGATGGTATCGGCATTGTCCTTGTAGATTGCCTTCAACTGGCTCTGTGCCTGAAGCACCAGACATGCCGAGATTTCTCTTGATCGGATGGTAGCTACCAGCTTTTCCAGATTCGGAATCTGACCAATGTTCGCACACTCATCAATCAGGCAGCGCACATGCACCGGCAGTCTGCCGCCGTAAACATCATCCGCTTTTTCGCACAGCAGGTTAAACAGCTGTGTGTAAATCATGGAAATCAGGAAATTAAAAGTTGGGTCTGTATCACTCATAATGAGGAACAGAGCCGTTTTCTCATCTCCCACCGTATCCAGCGACAGCTCATCGTACATAGTGATATCACGGACTTCCTCAATATCGAAGGGAGCCAGACGTGCGCCGCAGCTCACCAGAATGGACTTTAAGGTCTTGCCCGCAGCCAGCTTGAACTTAGCATATTGCCGGACAGCAAAGTGATTCGGCTTCTTCTTTTTCAGAGCTTCAAACATCTGATCCACTGGATTCTGAAAGGTTTCATCATCCTCGCGTACTTCCATCGCATTCAGGAATTCAATCAGCGTTGCAAAGTTCTGCTCTTCCAGCGGTGCCTCATAGTGGATATAACCAATCAAAGCACAATACAGCAAGGTCTCTGCCTTCGTCCAGAATTCGTCACTGGCCTTGCCGTCCCCTTTTGTGTTGGCAATGAGGGTTGTGGTCAGCTTCAAAATATCCTTTTCGCTGTGAATATACGCGAAAGGATTGTAATGCATCGACTTTCTGAAATTGATAGTATTGAAAATCCGAATGCTGTATCCGTTCTTCAAAAGGGCTTGGCCGCAGTCGATTACGATATCGCCTTTGGGGTCAGTGACCACATAGGAACTATGGCATTGTAAAAGGTTGGGTTTCAACCAAAACCTCGTCTTGCCGCTGCCGGAACCGCCCACCACCAGCACGTTTTTGTTTCTCGCATTTGCCGGATTCTTCGGACGATTGCCCATCATCAGCCGCTCCGTCCGGGTCAGAATCACATTGTTTGCAAACACTGGATCTTCAAATGGTTCGATGTCTTTCTGCGTTCCCCACCGTGCAGAGCCATACTCCATGCCATGGCGATATTTCTTGGCATTTTTGCCTTTCAGATACACAGCAAGCCGCAGACCCGCTCCGCAGCACACACCAATCAGCAAATCCATCGGATGCAGACTTGGCATCGGATTGGAAAAGGCTGTACCCAGGGCAGAAAGAAAGCCGAGGAGCTTTTCAGACATGTCTGCGCCCTCGGCAATTCTCCACGCTTCTCCCAGATTGGTACATACAAGACCGGCAATGAAGTACGGCAGATTCAGGATCAGCAGCTTTTTGGTCTTATTACTCATAGATCACGCTCCTGACTTTTGTGGCGAACCTTATCCGGCAGAATTGCAGCAACCAACTCTTTGAGCTTGTTAAGCTGCTCCAGAACACTCGGTTTTTCCTTTGCTTTCAGCTTGCGGTTGGTGAATTCCTCAAAAGCGGAAGTAAGTGCGTCCGCATCCCTCGCCTTAAAGAACACCGTGTACTTGGGTGGAATCACATTTTGGTCTTTCGTAATGGCATAATCCACACCGTATTTCCGCGCCACCTGTTCAAAGCCTTTCAAATCCGTTTTCTCAATGGGGATACTGCTGACTCCCTGATTCTGACCGATCAGTTCTTTGATGCTCTGCTTTCCAACCGGCAGCTGCGCTGTTTTCTGAGCCATCTTTGCCTGATGGTGCCGTTTCCACGCATTATAGCCATTCACGATGGTGCGAAAGGTCAGTTTCGTGGTGCTGATTGCCAGATTGACGGTACGATTTTCAACTTCTTCCTGCATGAATCTCCGCCTCCTTCCTTACAAACTGTCCCGGTCCGGTGCCGGTTTGCTCTTTTCTTGGGGCTTTGCAGCCTTTTCCTCCATCTTCTTCACCATATCATCCGGAACCGGAATTGCCATGATGCTGCGCCCCATACGGACGAACATCTGGGGCTGATGGAACTGCTCCTCAAATTTCTGCATTTGCTCCGAAGTCAGAGAACCAAAGTCATCCTCTGTCAGCCCAACCACCAGAAAATCACCGGCATAAATGTCCTGCATATCCCCGTCTTCGGTGTAAATCGCACGGTTCAGTGGCAGGCCATTGATTTTGCCGGATTCATTCAGAATAATGGCTACTTCATCCTCAAATGGGTAGGTTACTTCAATATCGCCACCAACCATTGCCTGCAAATCTTCCAGCTCCGTGCCAACACTGATTTTCTTCGGATAGGCGTTGGGCTGCACCAGCAGCACATCCATTGTCTTGGTCTCTGCCAATTCATGTTCTCCCACGGTCTTGAAGTCCACACCGGTGAAATCGCTGGAATCCAGAACATAGTCCTGGTTATTCCACGCCTGCGTCACCATGCGTTCCGCGTCTTCCTGTGAGGTAGCTTCCACGGAAACCTTTCTCTGGAGAGTTTCTGTAATCTCCACATCAAATTTCTTCATAGGCACCTCCTTAGATCAGGCGCAGTGCCGGAACCAACTCGCCGCCAATGGAAACCACCGTCAGGTTTTCGTTCACATAGTCGATGGTGCGTTCCAGCGTAAACAGATTGATGCTGCATTCGTTGCCGTTCTGGTCGATTTCCGAAACTTCCGCAGCTCCCAGCAGATAGCGGGTTCTGTCAGTCTCGATCACATCGCTCTTATCATAATGGAGAAGCAGTTCCCCATCTGCCACCAGATCAGCCTCCATCTCATCGTAAACATCCTCAAAGATGTCTCGACTGCCATCCTCGGTCAGAAGTTCGCCGCCAGCCCCCGGCAGGATCACCATCACAATGCGCTCCTTCGGGTGATCTTCACGGATTGCCTCCAGCATCACCCAGTTATGAAGCATTGCAATGGACTTCTCGAACATGGGATCATCCATCGGATTCGGCTGCGATGCACCGTGCGGGCAGTTCTTGCAATCCATGCTGCACACTGCGTTGTTCTGATTCTTCTTAATATTCATCATCATAAAAATCTCCTTCTCATCGTTCCATATCTCGTTGTTTACTTCGCTGCCACTTTTCCAGCAACCGGATAATCGTGTCCTGCATCTGCTTCGGCGTATAGGATTTCGGGAAATACTTCCGAAGAACCTCATTTTTAATCGTCACATGGTCAAGCTCATCCTTTTTGATTTCATTCATCACTTCACACATGGCATCCAAGGTGCAGCCGCCCTCCTGCGAGAGCTTTTTCAGCCGCTGCGCCTGCGACAGGGATGGGGATGCTTGTGCATAGTCCATTGCCTCCAGAAATTCTTTCTGTTCGGACGGTTTCAGGTAAGACAGCTCTACCGCCGGATTGAAGGCGATTTTCTTCTCATCCACCATATCCAAAATTTCGGGAATCAGGTTGGTAAGGCGGATAAATCGCTGAACCTGTCGTCCGCTTTCACCTGTTTGCTCTCCGATGGTATCCGCAGCTTCTAACTTCCCGACAACTTGTCGGGAAGTTGTTTCAAGGTCGTTTCTTGTTCCCTGATGCTTCATCGCCTCCAGCTTCATCTTGTAGGAAAACGCTCTCTCACTGGGAAGGATATTCTCCCGCTGCAAATTGCTGTCCACCATAAAGATGATTGCCGCATCATCGTCCATTTCCTTGACGATGACCGGCACTGTTTCCAAACCTGCCAGCTGTGCCGCATGAAGTCTGCGGTGTCCTGAAAGAATTTCAAATCCGCCTTCCGGGTCAGGCCGGACAATCAACGGGGATACCACCCCTATCTGCTTGATGCTTTCCACGGTCTGTTCCATCAGCTCATCGTCCAGCACCTTAAAGGGATGCCCTTCAAAGGGATGCAGGTCAGAAAGCGGCATCTCCGTCCGCTGCTCCTTAGCCGCAGCGTCGGCAGCTGAGCCACTGCGGTTTTCTGTTGTAATACTGGTTTTTGCTTTTGCCATTCAGCTTCTTAACCTCCTTCCAGCGGTGATAGATGTCATTCTTACCTGCGAAAAACGCCTTTTTTGCCTTGCACTTCATAGATCAAGTACCTCCTTAACGACCTGCTGTTTTTCTTTTCCAATGCTCTTTCTGCGGTCCTCTCCGCTGATTCGCACCGGCGTACACATTTCCAGAATCCTGCTGTAAATCCGAGCGTATGCCACATCCTGCGGATTGCGGATTTCAGCAATCTTCAGATTGGTTGTGATAATGACCGGAAGCCCGGACTTATACCTCTCATCAATGACAGCGTAGACCTGCTCCAGCGCATATTCGGTGCTGCGCTCAATTCCCAGATCATCCAGAATCAGCAAAGAATAATTGGAAAACGAAGCGATATACCGGTATCGCTCTTCCGAATACATGGCACCCATCTGGTTCAGGATCTTGGAGAAGTTCGTCATCAAAACCGGAATGCCCTGCTCCAGCAGCGCATTGGCAATACATGCCGCCACAAAGGACTTTCCGGTGCCGACATCTCCCCATAACAAAAGGCCAAGGTTTTCAGCCTTGACCTTTTTCCACTGCTCCACATAGCGTTTTGCCATTTGGATATCCTTGTTGTCTTCTGCAACGGCAAAATTCCATTCCAGAAGATGCTTTTCCTGAATTCCCGTTGCTTTCAGCTGCCTGATTTTACGCTGACGCTCCACCAGCTCATCCTGACGTTTCTTTTCCGCCATCGCTTCCTGCTGGCATCTGCAAAGGCAAGGAACAATCTTGTCTCTGCCCCAGAGCTTTACCCTGCACTGCACCGGCGTGTGGCAGTTTCTGCAATACAACAGTCCGTCATCGCCCTGGTATTCCAGCTCTCCGGGTTCTTTCGGCGTAAAGAGCGAATCCAACGCCGCATTCAATACTTCAGGCACCATGTCGCTCATAGGCTGTCTCCTTCCTCAAATGTGTAGTCTGCCGGGTTATACTTTGGCTTTTCTCTCTTTGCCCAGCTTCGGATTGTGGCAAGGTGATTTTTGTAACTCCTGCCGGTGGAAGCCATATACTCAGAGAGCCGTTCCACCCGTATCTGATAATCTCCTGGGAACTCCTGCCGGAGCTTGCCGTATTCCGTATCGGAGAGAAGAACATTTCCGTATGAGCCATACCGATGCTGGATTTCCTTCTTCTCTCTTTTATTGATTGTTTCAGTACTTGTTCTATTAGTACTTAATTGCGCGGGATTTTCCGTAACCGGTGTGTCCGTATCCGGATTTACCGCATACGGCTTTTCCGTACACGGTGATTCCGAACACGGCTTTTTCCTTGGCATCTCATAAATCACATACTCCGCCCTGCCCATCCGACCGTTACTCTCACGCTGCTGGTTCCTTTCCAGATACCCAAGACGCTCCAGCTCCTTCAGAGCCGTAAGCACTCCATCTACGCCATCCGGCGTAATCGAAGATAATCCCCGTACCGAATAGTTCCATGTGTCCGGCAAACTGAGCAGCATAGAGAGAAGTCCTTTTCCTTTCAGACTGAGCCCCTGATCCCGCAGGTGGTAATTGCACATCGTTGTGTAATTGCTGTTCTTCTCAACCCTGAATACCGGCATGGTGCTCACCATCCTTTTTCGCAGGCTCCGCTTTTTTCTTTGGACATTTGCGCGGACGATCTTCGCTGTCCTCCCGGCGATGGTATTTGCCGGTATCCTGCATCATGCGTTCAAACGCCTGAAGGCGTCCCTCTGTAAAAAGCGTCATTCGATCACACCCCATTTCTTAAACAACTTGAAGAGATGATTCTTTCCCTTGCAGGTCACTCTCGTCTGCTGCACCAGTTTTCCACTTCTGCCGTAGCAATCCCGGACAATAAAATAGCCCCTTGCAGATTTGTCTGCAAAAGGCATCAGCCAGCCACTCGGACTGCGGTACAGATAGCGATGATCCAGTAAGAGAGCCACTGCCGTCTTCTCCGGGATTCCGATTTCCTTACAGAAATTCCGGATGCAGGTACAATCCTCCGAGTTCACAAAGGTGTCGAAGTAGTCTGCCTTGGGCTGTGCCGCATCCAGTTGCTTACGGATACCCTCAAGCTGCTCTCTCTCGGCTACAAGCTCCTGCGCCAGGGTGTAGATGACCTCCGGATGCTGAATCACCTGATCCAAAATGGAATCGCTCATATACACTCCATGCTTGCGGATAGAAGGGAGAACTTCATCAAACACCCAGTGTTCAAACCGTTCTGCCGATGGCAGCTTGCTGTGAACGATCAGCCGGTAAACATCGCCTTCTGTGATAAAGGCGATTTCAACGACCTGCTCTCCAGCATCCCCATACTGATTCACCTTCTGAACGACCCCCTCGCGTTTCGTTAGGGGGCCTTTGCAATGGCGTTTCACTGCGGCGTAGGGATTCACATACCCCAACGCTTTCGCCACATCGCTTGCACAGAAGAATGTCTTTCCCGCCTCCTGCAACACGCGGATCGAACCAAACTCCTGGTTCTCAAACACCTCCATCATTTGCCTCGACTGTCCGCCATGACTGCCCACATCGGTATCATGGGTCTTCTGATTGAAATCCGTCATACCTGTTACCTCCTACTCAAATTTGTCTCGCCGGATTTCAGGCGAAAAAAAATAGAGCCTCGACCCATTCTCGTTTTCAAAGAATGAGCCAAGGCTCTATGTAAATCAGTCAAGTATGTGTTCGTCCGTCGATGGCAAAATTGGACTTCATTTGCTCCTATTGTCCACCAGTAATTTAACCCATAAGAGGTCAAAATGGGCTTGTCCACCAGTAATTTGACCACTATAAACCCATAAATTTCCGTTCAAATTCCATCAAAACCGAACAGTCCAGACAGAATTTTGGGTATAGAAAAAGCCCGGAAAATGGCGTATTTCCGGGCTTTTTTAGCATTTTGAAGTTGTCGATTATCGCTTGCTGAACTGCGGTGCGCGACGAGCGGCTTTGAGGCCGTATTTCTTTCTTTCTTTCATTCTTGGGTCTCTTGTTAAGAAACCAGCTTTCTTAAGAACCGGACGATAGTCTGCATCTGCCTGAAGCAGTGCTCTTGAGATACCGTGTCTGATTGCACCGGCCTGTCCTGTAAATCCGCCTCCGTGAACGTTTACAAGAATGTCAAACTTATCAACTGTTTCTGTAGCAACCAACGGCTGACGTACAACAAGCTTTAATGTTTCAAGACCTAAATACTGGTCAATATCTCTCTTATTGATGGTGATCTTACCTGTACCTGGTACTAAATATACTCTAGCGATAGATTTTTTTCTTCTACCTGTTCCATAAAATTTTGCATTAGCCATGATAACTTCCTCCTTTCAGCGTCTCTGATTAAAATTTGAACTCTAAAACTTCTGGTTTCTGAGCAGCATTGTCATGCTCTGCACCTGCGTATACGTGAAGTTTTGTTATCATGCTTCTACCTAAAGGTCCCTTTGGAAGCATACCTTTCACGGCCAGTTCCATAACCTTCTCAGGCTTCTTAGCCATCATTTCTCTTAATGTTGTTTCCTTCATACCACCTACATAGTCAGAGTGGTTGTAATAGATCTTCTGATCTAACTTCTTACCGGTTACGGCAACCTTATCTGCGTTTACCACGATCACATAATCACCGCAATCCATATGTGGTGTGTAGATCGGTTTGTTCTTACCTCTTAATACTTTAGCTACTTCTGAAGCCAAACGTCCTAATGTATATCCTGTAGCATCAACTACGTACCATTTTCTTTCAATTGTTGCTGGACTAGCCATAAAAGTCTTCATTGGACAACCTCCTGTAATTTATGGTGTTTTTAAGCATAACCATAGTACGAAAACAAGTTTTCATAATGGATTAGGCGGTACCAAAAGCGGCACCTTGTACGAGAAATCAAAAAACAACTTCTCAAAAAACTTTATTACAAAATGCTCACTCCGGGGCTTTGGCTGAACATTTTCGTCTAACGTCACAGTTATACATTATATTACATTTAGCAGAATGTGTCAACCACTTTTCCCATAATACATGAAGAATCACGCATTGCAAGCCTCTTCCTGCTGCTGCAGTCGCCAACTGGGCATGCAAACCCATTCATCTGGTTCGTTGTCCTAACGAGTCATGGTTTTCCGACTATTTTTGCGTCACTGCCCAGCCCTTGTTTTCAAAATCAGCCTGAAAAACATAATATCCATAGGGCTTTCCCAAAATAATCCTTCCAACGGTTTCCTCATCTCTGGCAAAAACCGTCCTGGCACCATTTTGTACTGCCTGATGTACCACCCGGACCAAAAGCCTGTCAAAATCTTCCGCCCTGCACCGGTGGATGGTAAGCCAGGCATTTCCCTCTGAAAGGATCTTTTCCTGATTCAGGGTATAGCTCCAATCCTTATTTTCACCATGGATCTGATTCTTAAGTTCCGTTTCATAATCAAGGCTTACCAGAGTAAGCCCTTTTGCCGCTGCCTTTGGTCCGGCTGCCTTCCTGTCCCTGGCATCAAGGATTTCTTCCACATGGGAAGGGGGATACACTCCCATGCCCACCTTCATCAGTGTTCCGGCAATGATCCGTACCATGTTATACAGGAAGCCGCTTCCCTTGATTCGTATGGTAATCAGATCCCCGCTCTTTTCAATGTCCAGGCTGTAAATGGTACGCACCGTCTCTTCCGCCTGCCCTCTGGCCGTACAGAAGCTTTTAAAATCGTGTTCTCCCACCAGGTATGCCCCACCTTCCCGCATCCGTTCCACATCCAGGGGAAAGTAACAAAAATAGCTGTAAAGTCTCAGGGTTGGCACTTCAATTTTCCGGTTCATAATTTTATATTCATAAGTCTTGACACAGTTTTGCTTTCTCGGATGATAATCCGGCCTAACCTCCTGGGACTGGAGAATCCGGATATCATCCGGAAGCCTCTGGTTTAAGGCAAAACATATTTTATCGGCAGGCATCCGGTTCTCCGTATCAAAGACCGCCACATTTCCTTCTGAGTGAACCCCAGAATCGGTTCTGCTGGCCCCGATCACGGTGATTGGCTCTTTTAAAAGGCTAGTCAGTTCCTTATTTAGGACCTCCTCAATGGTAATCCCGTTGTTCTGGATCTGCCAGCCGCAGTAATTGGTACCGTCATAGGCCACAATCATCTTAACCCGTTTCATACTTCCTCCTTTTATCATGGAATACCTTATCCAATGATGCCTGGTCCCACGATGGCAGCCAGATATACCAGATACACCAGATAGGCGATCCCATCCTGTTTCCCGTACCGGAGGGGCTTCATTTTTGTCCTCCCCTCCCCTCCCCGGTAGCATCTGGCTTCCATGGCCATGGCCAGATCCGTGGCCCGGCGGAAAGCGGAAATAAATAAAGGTACCAAAAGGGGGATCATGTTCTTTGCCTTCTGGATCAGATTCCCGGTCTCAAAATCGGCCCCTCTGGCCATCTGAGCCTTCATGATTTTATCGGTTTCCTCTACTAGGATGGGAATGAATCTCAAGGCAATGGACATCATCATGGATACCTCATGGACCGGAACTCCTGCCTTCTTTAGAAACCCAAGGCTCTTTTCCAGACCATCGGTAAGCTGGTTAGGGGTCGTAGTAAGGGTCATGATGGAAGAACCTACCACCAGGTAAATAAGCCGGACTCCCATGAAGGCCGCTGTTTTAACGCCTTCCTTTGTCAGCTTCAAAAATCCCAGACGGATGATGGGTTCTCCCGGTGTCAGGAACAAATTAAAGCTGACGCTGATGAGAAGCAGGAATACTATCGCCTTTAATCCCCGTACCATGAACTTAAAAGGAACCCTGCTTAAACGGATGGCCATGACCAGAAAAAAAGAAGCAGTCAAATAGGCCCATAAATTATTTGCAATAAAAAGGGATAGGATGAAAACCATCGTCCCAAACAGCTTTGTCCGGGGATCCAGTCTGTGTAGCATGGAATCCACCGGATAATACTGCCCTAAAGTAATATCTTTCAGCATAATATCTCCCCACCTAATTTCCCAGAAGGCGTAAAATCTCGTCTCTGGCTTCTTCTACGGTTGTAATGTTATTATCAATGGGGACACCGTGATCCCGCAGGGAATGGATCACATAAGTGACCTGGGGCGCAGCAAGCCCTATGGCTTCCAGCTCCTTATAATGCTTGAATACCTCTTTGGGCGTATCATCAAACACTTTTTCCCCATGGTTCATGACCAGGATCCGGTCCACATACCGGGCAATGTCCTCCATGCTGTGGGAAACCAGTACAATGGTCATGTTTCTTTCCTTATGAAGTCTTTCGATCTGATCCAGGATCTCATCTCTCCCTCTAGGGTCCAGGCCTGCTGTAGGCTCATCCAGAATGAGCACATCAGGCTCCATGGCCAAAACGCCTGCAATGGCCACTCTCCGCTTCTGGCCTCCGGAAAGCTCAAAGGGAGACCGGCTATAAAAGCTTTCATCAAGCCCTACCATGGTCAGTGCTTCCTTTGCCCGTTTCTCAGCTTCCTGCTTGGAAAGCCCCTGATTCTTTGGTCCAAAACATACGTCCGTAAACACATTAATCTCAAAAAGCTGATGCTCAGGATACTGGAATACAAGCCCCACCTTGCTTCTTAAAGCCCGTAAATCGTACCCTGTCTCATAAATGTTTCTTCCATTATAATAGATGACACCATCAGTAGCTTTCATCAATCCGTTTAAGTGCTGGATCAGTGTGGACTTTCCAGAGCCTGTGTGTCCGATCAGACCTACGAATTCCCCATCTTTTATTTCCAGGTTTACATCCTTTAATGCCCTCTGTTCAAAGGCTGTCCCAAGTCCGTAAACATAATTTAAATGCTCTGCTTTAATTGCCATCCCTTACTCCATTCCACAAAGTCACCGTTCCAGGAAAACGCTCTGCAAATTTGGGCAGAAGATTTTCCATCAGCTCTTCCAGTGTCAGTATCCCGTCCGGTAATTCTACGCCGTTCTTTTTAAGTTCATAGGCCAGCTCCGTTACCGAAGGAACATCCAGGCGGAAGGATTTCAGTTCCTCTACCCTTGAAAAGATTTCCTTAGGATTGCCGTCCATAACCACTTTGCCTTTGTCCATGACAATAACCCGGTCCGCATCGATGACCTCTTCCATATAATGGGTAATCAAAAGGACCGTTATCCCTTCCTTCCTGTTTAATTCCCTGACCGTCTTCACAACTTCCTTCCGTCCATTGGGGTCCAGCATGGCCGTAGGCTCGTCCAGAACAATGCACTGAGGCCGCATGGCCATAACACCTGCTATGGCAACCCTTTGCTTCTGGCCCCCGGAAAGCTTATTGGGGGACTTTAACCGGAAGGCTGCCATTCCAACGCTTTCCAGGCTCTCGTCCACCCGCTTCCATATCTCAGCCGTAGGAACACCCTGGTTCTCTGGGCCAAATCCCACATCTTCCTCCACAATATTTCCAATGATCTGGTTATCTGGATTCTGGAACACCATTCCAGTCTTTTTCCTCACTTCCCATAAATTTTCTTCTACGGAAGTATCCATTCCCTGGATCCACACAGTACCTTCCGTAGGAAGCAGGATCCCGTCCAGTTGCTTGGCAAAGGTAGATTTTCCAGAACCATTGTGTCCAAGGATGGCCACAAACTGCCCTGCCTTAATATCCAGGCTGACGCCGTCGATGGCACGTTTAATCTCTTCAATATTTTCTTCCTCATCTCTTCTGATATAATCAAATATCAGTTTAGACGTTTTTATTATTCCCATAGCAGACCTTTCTCTGATTATTTCAAACATTCATATGCCACATAATTTTAGTTGAATATTTCATAACAGTCAAGCATCGACACGAATCTTTTCCAAATTCCAGAAGAGCAGCAGGAAAATTTCATAATATAAAGAAGGCTTCCGGTCCTTCAATCCTGCCAAAAGGCACTTTCCGTATATTGTTAAGTGATCACAGATAAAAAAAAACGGCACAGATGCAGCCATCTGTGCCATTTTAATTACGGGACCCAAAGTCCGGAGCCATCCATCTGGTAAATACCTTCAACCTTCGTATTCACCGCCATACTGCCGTCACTATAGAGATAATACCATTTTCCAGGCTGGGGCTGGATCCAGCCGGTAGCCATGCCGCCGTCCGTATTTAAGTAATACCATTTCCCGTTTACCTGCTGCCAACCGGTCAGCATCTGGGCATCTGTCCCCATATAATACCATTTATTTCCTATATACTGCCAGCCCACGGCTGCGTAGCCATCATTGTTAAAATGGTACCATTTTCCGCCGACCATCTTCCACTGGCCGACAACGTAGTTTCCATCCTCGCCCCGGTACTTTTTGCCGTTCTGATACTCTGCCCAGGTTCCTGAAGTTTCTCCCAGTTCCTGAACCACAGAATCATCGGAGGTGGTCACTTCTCCTTCTTTTAAATAATCGTCTTCAGAAGAGTCCTTTAAGATTGCCTTTACGGTATAATAATACTTATAGCCTCCCTCCATGTACTGCAAAAGATCCACAGAAGTGGAGGAAGTGGTCAGGCTCTTGATCCAGATTCCGCCTTCCTTGTACAGAATCACCTGATACCTGGACGCAAAAGGTACTTTCTTCCAGGAAGCCTTTGTTTTCGCGGTATCACTCCAGCCGGCTCTTTCCGAACTTTCCAGCATAGCAACCGGAACGTAAGAAACCTTAATAACAGTTTCCCCATCCTCAGCCTTAACAGAGACCAGGCTTCCTCCATAAACGGTACAATCGGATCTGGTATAAGTACCGTTCACTCTTATGGTGCCGGTGACCTTCTTTCCGGGAACCCAGTCATCCACTTCCTTGCTCCAATTAGGGCTTTCCTCTGTATAATTGACCGTTACTTCAGGTACCTGGATCCCTTCCGTCCAGCTGGTCTTACTCCCATGATCCAGGCGGATCTTCAGGCTTCCGGAAGCCGGGACCGTCATCCCTGTTCCCAGGACCATGAAGGCGCATAAAAGCACCAGCCACTTCTTTTTACCCTGCATCCACTTCATTGATATCTACTTCCTTTCCTGCCTTTACTTCCGCCATATGCCGTTGCCGTCTACCGGGAATCCGCTGATTGTAGTATTAACAGCCTTTGATCCCTCACCCGGATAGAAATAATACCAGTTTCCGTCTACCTGCTTCCAGCCTTCCTGCATGGCACCTGTTTGATCCGTATAATACCATTTATTATTATAATTGATCCAGCCGATCATCATAGCTCCCTCTACCCCGCTGGTAGCAGAAGGATTCAAATAATACCACTTATTATTAGAAGCCACCCATCCAGTTGTCATAGTTCCGTCGCTGTTTAATAAATACCATACATTATTCCTCTGCTGCCAGCCGGTTACCATAGCACCGTTGGAATCAAACAAATACCACTTATTATTGATCTTCGCCCAGTTGTTCTTATGGTAGGTCCCATCCGGATAGCGGTAATACCAGGAATTGCCGTTTTTGATCCAGCCTACCTGCCCGCTTACGGGAGTGCCGTTATCCTGTCCGCTTCCGTCTGATACCTTTTCCTGCGGCAGATAAACTTCATCAGATTCCGTCCAGTCACTGTTCTTTCCGTACTTCTGCTCGCTCTCCGTATTCGCTACGGTACGCACTTTAAAGCTGTAGGTACCTGCCTTAGTCATATAAGGATAAAAATTATAGGAAGTAGCCTTAAGCTTCTCAACCTTTTTAACAATATTGCTTCCTCTGTATAAATAAACGTCATAAGTACCTGAACTGTTATCCACAGAGCTCCACTTGGCGTTGCCGTATCCGGACTCCCTCCAATATGCATCCTCCGGTGAATCATAACTACCCTTTATCGGTTTAAAGGTAAAAGTAACATACAAGGTATCCGACCCTGAACGGCTGGCTGAAACATAAGTTCCGCCCTTAATGGAAATGTTGCTTGACTGATATCCGCCCTTAAAAGCATATTCATCAGAATTTGTTGCCCTTAAGGTAACCTTCATCTTCGGTTCGGAACCAACCTTCATTTCCTTCGTATCAGATGTGATCCAGTCCAAATCCGATACTTCGTATTTGTCGTTATTGGTATAAACGTAATTCCCCGTTCCTTCATTCGTTTTGAAACTACTTTCCGCTGGCAGAGTATCTCCTGAGGCAAGCTCCTCCAGTCCTGCGTAAATGGTCACTGATGATATGGTCTTCACAGCAGCCAGAGATTCAAATGGGATGCTCAGTCCCAGCAGGCTCACGATAGAAGCCAATGCAGCTAACCGTTTAAAATGTCTCATAAAAAAACCTCCCAATATAAATTAACGTAATTTGACAAAACAGCCATCTACTTCTACTACTGACATTATATCCCTAAAACCAATTATCCGTCAACTTACGATATTCTTTCTTTATTCTTGCATTTCCGTTTGGATTAGCCGGATAACAAAAAATCCCGCTGTTGGATGTGCTCCAATAGCGGGCTGGGGAGATTGAGCGGGTAAATCCGTTGCGTCCGCAGTACAAGCTGGCAAATCCGTTGGATTTGCCAGCTTACGGGCATTCGCACTATGAAGAAAGGTTCCATAAGATTTTCTTATGTGCAAGCACAACGAAAATTTTATGGAACCTTTCTTCAGCACTGCTCATTGCTTACGTGGATTATACCAGTTCAAGAACCACTGCCATAGCTCCGTCGCCCTTACGCTGGCCGATCTTAACGATACGTGTATAACCACCGTTGCGGGATACGTACTTTGGCCCAACTTCTTCAAACAGCTTCTTTGGCAGATCTACAGATTTCGTATTTTTCTTTCTTCCTGCAGCCTGAGCCGGAACCTCTGTTACATCATAAAGAACCTTTAACATCTGTCTTCTTGCGTGAAGTCTGGAAGGAAGGTCTTTTTTAATCTCTTTCTCCACTTCATCGTATACGGTAACTTTCTTGCCGTTTACAACTTCTTTCACTCTCTTGCCGTCTTTATCTTTACGTGCAACTTTTGCGGTAACCTTAACAGTCTCAAAATTGTCTTTCTCTTTTACTGCTAAAGCAATGAGGCCTTCAGCCACTTTGCGGATCTCTTTTGCTCTTGCCTCTGTTGTCACGATTTTGCCATTATATAATAATGCAGTTACCTGGCTTCTGATTAATGCTTTTCTCTGGCTGGAAGTTTTTCCCAGCTTTCTATATCCTGCCATTTTACTATTCCTCCATTTGTGGAACACAGGTACATGCTTCTTCGGACTTACTGTACCGGCGCTTAATCTCCATAAATCAGCTACTTCAAGCGGTCCAGTTACACACTGGCATCATCACTTGGGTTAAGCTGCAAGCCTAACTCTTTTAATTTGGCCAGCACTTCTTCTAAGGATTTGCGGCCAAGGTTTCGAACCTTCATCATATCTTCAGAGGTACGGTTGCACAGTTCTTCTACCGTATTGATACCGGCTCTCTTCAGACAGTTGTATGAACGGACAGAAAGCTCCAGTTCATCAATGTTCATCTCCAGAACCTTTTCCTTTTCATTATCCTCTTTTTCCACCATGACTTCTGCAGTCTTAGCATTCTCGGATAAATCAATGAACAGGTTCAAATGTTCACTGAGCACCTTTGCGGCAAGGCTGACCGCCTCATCCGGTGCCGATGTACCATTTGTAAATACGTCTAAAGTCAGCTTATCATAATCGGTAACCTGACCTACTCGTGTGTTTTCTACCGTCATATTGACGCGCTCCACTGGTGTATAAATAGAATCAACGGCAATCACGCCAATCGGTAAATCTTCACTCTTATTCTTGTCTGCGCTTACATAGCCGCGGCCCTTGGTAATGGTAAGTTCCATATAGAACTTGCTGTCCGTACCGCCGCTTAAGGTGGCGATGACCTGCTCCGGGTTCATAATTTCAATATCAGGATCTGCCTGAATATCCGCAGCCGTAATAACGCCTTCGCCTTCAAACTCAATGTACGCAACCTTTGCTTCGTTGGTATCGCTGTTATTTTTAATAGATAAGCTCTTGATGTTCATGATGATCTCAGTCACATCTTCCTTAACACCTGGAATAGAACTGAATTCATGCAAAACGCCGTCGATTTTTACCTGACTGACTGCAGCGCCCGGTAAGGAAGAAAGCATGATTCTTCTTAAGGAATTTCCTAAAGTCGTGCCATAACCTCTTTCAAGCGGTTCAACTACAAATTTGCCATATTTTTTGTCTTCTGAGATTTCAGCAATCTCAATGTTTGGTTTTTCAAAATCGAACACTAATAGCCCCTCCTTTTGGGTATTTTGTATCGAGGGTCTTATACTCAAACCTTGCCCGGAGGGGGATCCCTCCGGGCGAAAGCCGGCTTCAATCAACAGACTTTCAATTATTTGGAGTACAACTCGACGATAAGCATTTCATTCACCGGAACATCAATCTCATCTCTTGTTGGAAACTCTTTTACAGTACCACGTAAATTCTCATGGTCAACATCAAGCCATGCCGGAACCATACGTCCTGCGGTTGCTTCTTGAACACTTTTAAATCTTGCGTTGGCTTTGCTCTTCTCTTTTACTTCGATCACGTCCCCAGCCTTAATTAAATAGGAAGGAATGTTTACGCACTTGCCGTTTACAAGAATGCTCTTGTGGTCAACCATCTGTCTGGTCTCTCTTCTTGTTCTACCGAATCCCATACGGAATACCACATTGTCAAGTCTTCTTTCCAGAAGGATCATCAGGTTTTCACCTACCAGACCATTCATTCTGGAAGCCTTGGCATAGTAGTTACGGAAAGGTTTCTCAAGAACTCCGTAGATGAATTTGGCTTTCTGCTTTTCTCTAAGCTGAATGCCATATTCACTCATCTTTCTGTTAGCTCTTTTTAATTCTCTGTTTGATTTTTTATCTATTCCTAAATAGATTGGATCAAGACCAAGGGATCTACATCTTTTAAGAACAGGAACTCTGTCAACTGCCACTGTAATTACCTCCTAAATTAGACTCTTCTACGTTTTGGTGGACGACATCCGTTATGCGGAACCGGTGTTACATCCTTAATGCTGGTTACTTCTAAACCGCATGCCTGAAGTGCACGAATAGCTGCTTCACGGCCTGAACCAGGACCTTTAACCATAACGTCTACTGATTTTAAACCATGTACAAGAGCTGCCTTAGTAGCAGTTTCTGCCGCCATCTGAGCTGCATATGGAGTAGATTTCCTTGAACCTCTGAAGCCAAGACCACCAGCACTTGCCCAGGATAATGCATTTCCCTGTGTATCTGTTAATGTCACAATCGTGTTATTAAAAGATGACTGGATATGTGCTTGTCCGCGTTCAACGTTTTTCTTTACGCGCTTTTTTGTCACTTTTTTAGTAGTGGACACTTTTTTAGCCATTTTAAACTAACCTACTTTCTTTTTACTTGCATCTGAATCCTGTTATTCCTGTTTTTAAAACATGTAACGTGATTCGCTGTTGTTGGATAAGGAAGTTCTTTTCCCTTACGGTCAAAGAACGGCTTTGCCCCATCAAGCAGGGCACGCTGTCACACTGAGTTCGTAAGAAAACTCACGAAGTGTTCCATACTTATTTCTTCTTGTTTGCTACAGTCTTTCTTGGACCCTTACGAGTTCTTGCGTTGGTCTTTGTTTTCTGACCACGAACAGGCAGGCTCTTTCTATGACGGATTCCGCGGTAGCATCCGATTTCCTGAAGTCTCTTGATGTTCATAGCGATTTCTCTGCGTAAATCACCTTCAACAATCTGAGAATCACCAATCACTGCTGAAATTCTCTTTACTTCGTCGTCTGTTAAGTCCTTAACACGAGTGTCAGGATTAACGCCAGCCTCTGTCAGGATGCGGTTTGAACTTGTTCTGCCGATACCGTAGATATAGGTCAAGCCGATCTCAACACGTTTTTCTCTTGGTAAATCAACACCTGAAATACGAGCCATTTGTGTATTACACCTCCATTAATTTTTTAACCTTGTCTCTGCTTATGCTTAGGATTTTCACAGATTACTCTGATACTGCCTTTTCTCTTGATGATTTTGCACTTTTCGCAAATCGGTTTGACTGATGATCTAACCTTCACAGCAATTCTCCTTTCCGTTATGCGCCCTTTCGCATGAAGCACCTTGCGTCTGATTCCAGACGTTTTCGTGCGAAGCACTCCCGGCACCGGCCGGCTCTATGACGAGCCTGGTGACCATGGAGCCTCTTCTTGCAAAGAGCCTTCTGAGTATACCTGCAGTGTGTTTTATCATAAAACCAGTGCTGCCCATAAGGGCATAATACACCCAGTAATTCAACAAAGTCGCTATAGCATTATAACACTGTTTATTTTAAAATGCAAGCACTTTTTCCTATATATTTATTAACCCTTTACCCTGGTGTGTCGCGCCTGAGCAACAGGCAGCCATTCATGAAATGGCGCCTTATTTGTCTCTCCAGATGATCCTTCCCTTGCTTAAATCATAGGGGGACATCTCAATGGTCACTTTATCTCCCGGTAAAATACGAATGTAGTTCATGCGAAGTTTTCCGCTGATGTGAGCCAGTACCTGATGGCCATTTTCCAGTTCTACCTGGAACATGGCATTGGGAAGCTTCTCCACAACGGTTCCTTCAATTTCAATAACATCTGCTTTTGACATAAAGCTTACCTCCTAACAACCTGTTCTTCTCTTTTGAACCATCTGATGAAATGTTTGATTTCTTCATCGGTGACTGATTTATTTTCCCTGATTTTCACTCCAGGGGAATGTTTCTCCCATAAAAGGGGTTCCACATGCTTCTTCTTTTTCTTCTTCGGGCAGTCAAGACGTCTGTATTTTCCGTCCACCAGATAAATATATTCCCCTTCCTCCCGTATTATGAAGAAATAACCGCCTTTATCGTGTCCTGCCACAGACTTTACAAATGCCCCGGTACCTAAACCTAACGTCATAGGCACTTCCTCAGCAGACATGGGAAACCAGAGAAAGGATCTCCGGCTCCCCCTCCGTGATCAATACGGTATTTTCGTAATGGGCGGAAAGGTTTCCATCCTCTGTTACCACGGTCCAATCATCATCAAGCCATGCCACCTCTGGCGTCCCCCCATTGATCATAGGTTCGATGGCCAGGGTCATTCCCGGCTTTAATTTGATTCCCCGTCTCTTCCGTGCAAAATTAGGCACCTCAGGCTCCTCATGGAGATGAGAGCCGATTCCATGACCTACCAGATCCCGTACAACTCCAAACCCAAATTGTTCCGCATATTTCTGGATTGCAGAAGATATATCATTCAGATGATTGCCAGATTTTGCAAATTTAATCCCTTCAAAGAAACATTGTCTTGTCACTTCTATGAGCTGCCCTGCGAAAGGAGTGATCTCCCCGATCCCGTAAGTCCTTGCCGCATCGGAATGGTATCCTTTGTAAATAACCCCGGCATCCAGACTTACGATATCGCCATCCATGAGAACCCGCTTCTTGCTTGGAATCCCATGGACCACTTCATCATTAACGGAGACACAGATGGAGGCAGGATAACCGTTATAATGAAGGAAAGAGGGCGTACAGCCGTAGCTCCTTATGATTTCTTCTCCCAGATGATCGATATCCCAGGTTGTCATTCCCGGTTTCAAGGCTTTTGAAAGTTCTTCGTGTGTTTTACAAAGAATCTTTCCAGCCTCTCTCATAAGTTCTATCTCTCTTGCAGATTTAATCGTAACTGACATAAACTATGCTCCTAAAAGGTCAGCGATGTCCGAGAACACCTTATTTAATTCCTGTGTTCCATCGATATTCACAAGCACACCTGCTTCCTTATAATAATCGATCAGAGGCTTTGTCTGATCATGGTATACCGACAAACGCTTTTTAACGGTTTCCGGCTTATCATCATTCCGCAGGACTAGGCCTGCCCCGCATACGTCACATACATCGGGAACTCTGCTTGGATTATACACAATGTGGTATGTAGCCCCGCAGGCAATACAGGCACGGCGGCCCGCCATTCTGTCTATAATCTTCTCATCCGGCACATCCACATTAATCGCAAAGTCAATCTTCTGTTCCATCTCAGAAAGGGCCTTTTTAAGGCTTTCCGCCTGAGGAATAGTCCTTGGGAAACCATCCAGTACGTATCCCTTTGCACAGTCACCTTTCCGGATACGGTCCATGAGCATTCCAATGGTCAGTTCATCGGGCACAAGTGCACCCTGATCCATGTATTCCTTTGCCTTCCTGCCTAACTCTGTTCCCTCTTTTATATTGGAGCGGAAAATATCTCCGGTAGAAATATGGGGAATCTGATACTTTTCAGCAATCTTTTTTGCCTGGGTGCCTTTTCCGGCACCAGGAGCACCTAACATGATAATTCTCATAGACAGTCCCTCCCTCTAAACATAAGGTTAAATAACACAAATTCCAAGAAAAACACGCCGCGCGTGTTTCTCTTGGTTTGTCCTCTAATCGTTTAAAAAGCCTTTATAATAACGCACAAGCATCTGAGATTCAATCGCTTTTAATGTCTCTAAGACTACGCTGACGATGATGATCAAGGATGTTCCTCCAAAGGATAAATGGCTTACACTGAATAGACCAGAGACCATGATCGGAATGATACAAATAATCGTCAAGCCGCATGCGCCTATAAACACGATATAATTTAAAATTGAATTAAGATAATCGCTGGTGGGTTTACCTGGACGGATACCAGGGATAAAACCGCCCGACTTCTTCATGTTATTCGCAACTTCAAGCGGGTTAAAGGTAATTGATGTATAGAAATAAGCGAACACGATGATAAGAGCCACGTAGACCAGCAGACCAATGGAGTACACCGGCCTTTCCGGCTTGAACCAGCTGGAAGAATTCAACGCCATTAAAATGTGGCCTCCAATGCTGTTGTAGTTGATTTTAGCCCCAAAGAACTGGGAGATCACCACTGGGAACGACATAATGGAGGAAGCGAAGATTACCGGGATAACGCCGGCTGTATTCACCTTTAACGGGATATTGGAGGCTTGGCCGCCGACCATCTTCCGTCCCTGCATCTTTTTGGAATACTGTACGGGAATTCTTCTTTCGCCATCCTGAAGAATGATGACAAATACTACAATTGCTATGATAACAGCAAGAATGATAATGGCTGCTACGGCTGCTACGGCAACCGATTTTCCAGACATAAATCTGGTATATAGGGTTGACGCATCAGACGGGAAGCTGGAAATGATGTTAAATGACAGGACCATGGAAATACCATTGCCCACGCCCTTTTCCGTAATCCGCTCACCGATCCACATCAGAAGAGCACTACCTGCCGTCATCGTTGCAACTGCAATAATAACGCTCATAGCATTAAATTCTTTTAACAGACCTTGGCCGCCGAATCCGACCGCCATGGCGACGGATTCGATTAAAGCCAGACCAACTGTTACGTAACGGGTGTATTCTGCAATCTTTTTTCTTCCATCTTCTCCATCCCGCTGCATTTCCTCAAGCTTTGGAATCGCAATGGTTAAAAGCTGCATGATGATGGAAGATGTGATGTAAGGGGTAATGCTCAGGGCGAACACGGACATGTTGGTAAAGGAGCTGCCTGTCATGGCGTTGAAAAATCCAAACGCATCGTTGTTCTGCTGAGCAAAAAAATCTTTAAAAAAGCTTGTTTCAACTCCTGGAATCGGCAGCTGTGAGCCGATTCTGGTAACCACCAGCATCAGGAACGTAAAGATAAGTTTCTTTCTTAAGTCCTTGATCTTGAATGCATTACGGAGTGTTTTTAACATATTAGATCACCTCGCAGGTTCCACCTAAAGCCTCGATTTTGGTTTTTGCGCCTTCGCTGAAAGCATCTACCTTTACTGTAAGCTTTTTGGTTAATTCTCCATTTCCAAGGATCTTAACACCGTCACGCGGATTTTTAACAATGCCGCTCTCTAATAAAGTCTCAACAGTAACAACTGTACCGTTATCAAAGCACTCCAAAGCATTTACATTGATACCGATAATTGTTTTAGTATTTCTATTGGTAAAGCCCCTCTTAGGAATACGTCTGTATAAAGGCATCTGACCACCTTCAAAACCTGGTCTGGTTGCACCGGAACGTGCCTTCTGTCCCTTATGACCCTTACCTGCTGTCTTACCGTTACCTGAACCATGACCGCGGCCTCTTCTGAAGTTGTCGCTGTGTTTGGAACCTAACGCAGGCTGTAAATTTGATAAATCCATCGCTTGCACCTCCTTACTGTATTCTCTTAAATCTCTTCAACTTTTACTAAATGACGCACGTTGGCAATCATGCCTCTGACTGCGCCATTATCCGGCATTTCAACTGTCTTATGAAGCTTCTTTAAGCCTAATGCTTCAACGGTTGCTTTATGCTTCGGAACTGCGCCGATCGGGGATTTCACCAATGTGATTTTTAATTTATCTGCCATTTTCCTATCCTCCTTAGCCTAAAATCTCTTCTACAGATTTGCCGCGAAGCTTTGCAACTTCCTCAGGAGTTTTTAACCGGGTTAATCCCTCGATCGTAGCCAACACTACATTGGTCTTATTATTGGAACCTAAGGACTTAGAATGAATATTCTTAATACCTGCAAGCTCTAAAACCGCACGTGCAGGGCCTCCTGCGATAACTCCTGTACCTTCGTTCGCTCTCTTAAGAAGTACAGATGCACTACCGAATTTGCCGATCAGGTCATGGGGAATACTGTTGTTCTCATCAACGGGAACTGCAACCATGTTCTTAACGGCAGCCTCTTTTCCTTTACGGATTGCTTCTGGAACTTCACCGGCTTTGCCAAGACCAGCACCTACGTGGCCATTGCCATCACCTACGACTACTAAAGCAGAGAATCTCATGGTACGTCCACCTTTAACGGTTTTAGATACACGCTTGATAGCAACTACTCTGTCGTTTAATTCTAACTGACTTGCATCAAAAATTGTACGTTTCACGCTGTCATTCTCCTCTCTACTTAGAATTCCAGACCAGCTTCTCTGGCTGCGTCTGCTAATGCCTGAATCTTACCCTGATATATAAATCCGCCTCTGTCAAAGACAACTTCCTTAATCCCTTTTTCAAGAGCTCTCTTTGCAACTACGGTACCTACATATGCTGCAGCATCAACGTCGTTAGTTTTCTCTAATTCTGCCTTTACTTCTTTTTCTACTGTAGAAGCAGCGACTAAAGTCTTACCAACTGTATCGTCAATAATTTGAGCATACATATGATTATTGCTTCTAAACACAGCTAAACGCGGTCTTTCTGCAGTGCCTGCAAAACGGTTACGTAATCTGTTGTGTTTTTTAACGCGAACTTCGCTTCTTGACTGTTTGCTAACCATCTTTACACTCTCCTTAATTATTTCTTACCAGTCTTACCAACTTTACGTCTGATCACTTCGTCAGCATACTTGATACCCTTGCCCTTATACGGTTCAGGTCTTCTCTTATCTCTGATTTCAGCAGCGTACTGGCCAACTTTTTCTTTATCGATACCTTTAATAATGATGACGTTCTGTCCTTCCATGGTAGATTCGATGCCTTCCGGATCTTCCATCTCTACCGGGTGGGAGTAACCAAGAGAAAGAACCAGTTTCTTGCCCTGCTTCTGTGCTCTGTAACCAACACCATTAATTTCCAGCTTTTTCTCATAACCATTGGTAACACCAACGATCATGTTGTTCACTAATGTTCTTGTCAGACCGTGTAAGGATTTCATCTTCTTTAAATCATTCGGTCTTGTAACAACGATATGACCATCTTCTTCTTTGATTGTCATCTCAGATGGCAATACTCTTTCAAGAGTTCCCTTAGGACCTTTTACAGTCACTTTATTATTTTCTGCGATTGCAACAGTTACGCCTGCCGGAACCGCGATAGGCATTCTTCCTATACGTGACATGCCGTTTACCTCCTTAAATTTTCGGAAAGAACTTTGCGCTCCTTCTGTTTTCAGATGCTTCTGTTAATTACCAAACAAATGCCAGTACTTCTCCGCCGATGTTTAAGGAACGTGCTTCCTTATCGGTAATAACGCCCTGGTTCGTGGAGATGATGGCTGTTCCTAAACCGCCAAGTACTCTGGGTAACTCTTCCTTGTTTGCGTATACACGTAAACCAGGCTTGGAAATTCTCTTAATACCTGTAATGATTTTCTCATTTTTATCTTTACCGTATTTTAAGGTGATCCTGATGGTCTGGAATGCACCGTCTTCTACGACATCATATTTCTTAATGTAGCCCTCTTTTACAAGGATATCAGCAATAGCTAATTTCATCTTAGATGAAGGTACATCTACTGTATCATGTTTTGCAGTATTTGCATTACGGATTCTTGTAAGCATATCTGCGATTGGATCGCTCATAGTCATTTTGAAATTGCCTCCTTCCTTATTTTACCAGCTTGCTTTTTTAACGCCTGGGATCTGGCCCTTGTATGCTAATTCACGGAAGCAGATTCTGCAGATTCCGTATTTTCTTAAATAAGCATGTGGACGACCGCAGATTCTGCAACGATTGTATTCTCTTGTGGAGAACTTAGCAGGTCTCTGCTGTTTGATCTTCATTGAAGTCTTAGCCATGGATTCTTCCTCCTACTATTTTGCAAATGGCATATTGAATAATGTCAAAAGTTCACGGGCTTCTTCGTCTGTCTTAGCGGTAGTAACGAAAATAACGTCCATACCTCTTACCTTGTCAACTTTATCGTACTCAATTTCAGGGAAAATAAGCTGTTCCTTGATGCCAAGAGCATAGTTTCCTCTGCCGTCAAATGCGTTAGGATTCACACCTCTGAAGTCACGTACACGAGGAAGTGCAAGGTTGATCAGACGATCAGCAAATTCATACATTCTCTTGCCGCGTAAAGTTACTTTACAGCCGATTGGCATACCTTCTCTGATTTTGAAGTTAGCAACTGATTTTTTAGCTTTTGTCAAGACTGCCTTCTGTCCGGAGATGATCTCTAAATCTCTTACTGCAGAGTCTAAAATCTTGGCATTTTCCTTTGCTTCACCAATACCCATATTGATGACGATCTTATCTAATTTCGGCACTTCCATGATGTTCTTATATCCAAATTTCTTGATCATAGCTTCTACGATCTCTGTCTGGTACATCTCTTTTAATCTAGCCAATTTTTATTCCTCCTCTCCGAATTAGTCAATTACTTTACCGGTTGTTTTTGCAACACGGACTTTTTTGCCGTCTTTTACTTCAAAACCAACTCTGGTCACTTTTCCGTCAACAACAAGCATTACGTTGGAGATATCAAGTGCGGCTTCCTTCTGTACGATACCACCCTGTGGATTTCCAGGGCCTGGCTTTACATGCTTGGTGATCATGTTGATGCCTTCCACTACCACTTTGTTATTCTTCGTATCCACGAGAAGAACTTTGCCCTGTTTGTCTTTATCTTTTCCTGCGATAACCTTTACCAGGTCGTCTCTTTTAATTTTATGCACAGTCCGACACCTCCTTATAATACTTCCGGAGCTAAGGAAACAATCTTCATGAACTGTTTCTCTCTTAACTCTCTGGCAACCGGTCCAAAGATACGAGTTCCTTTTGGAGTCTTGTCATCTTTGATAATTACGGCAGCATTCTCATCGAACTTGATATAGGAACCGTCTTTGCGGCGTGCGCCCTTAACGGAACGTACGACAACGGCCTTTACAACGTCGCCTTTCTTCACAACACCGCCAGGTGTTGCATCTTTTACGCTGGCAACGATAACATCACCAATATTAGCATATCTTCTTGTAGATCCGCCCATTACACGGATGCACAGTAATTCTTTTGCACCAGTATTGTCGGCAACCTTTAATCTGGTTTCCTGCTGAATCATGCCTGTTACTCCTTCCTGGAAATAAATTATTTCGCTCTTTCGAGAATTTCAACAAGTCTCCATCTCTTGTCTTTGGACAGCGGTCTTGTTTCCATAACTTTTACGGTATCGCCCATGTTGCAGTCGTTGTTCTCGTCATGAGCTTTTAATTTATACGTTCTTTTTACGATCTTGCCGTATAAAGGATGTTCTACATGGTCTTCAATCGCTACAACGATGGTCTTATCCATCTTGCTGCTTACAACCTTACCAGTACGGGTTTTTCTAAGATTTCTTTCCACGTTCGGTATTCTCCTTTCGAGTTTTGGCCCTGCCGGCCTAATCTATAAGTTTACACACACTCGTGTGTGTCATGCTTTTTAAAAAACCACAACTTAAGCTAATTTAGCCTTCTCAGTGATAACAGTCTGAATTCTGGCAATGTTCTTACGAACCTCTTTGATCCTGCTTGTGTTGTCAAGCTGGTTGGTTGCGTTCTGGAATCTTAAGTTGAAAAGTTCTTTCTTCGCAGCTACTAATTCTTCATTCAGTTCTGCAGCTGATTTTCCTTTTAATTCTTCCACATACTTATTAATTTTCACTGTCATTCACCGCCTTCTAAATCTGCTTTAGCAGCAATCTTACACTTGCACGGTAACTTATGCATAGCAAGACGTAAAGCTTCACGTGCTGTTTCTTCAGGTACTCCAGCGATTTCGAATAATACACGGCCTGGTTTTACTACTGCTACCCAGTATTCCAGAGCGCCCTTACCGGAACCCATACGGGTTTCTGCTGGCTTTGCTGTGACAGGTTTATCCGGGAAAATCTTGATCCAGACTTTACCGCCACGCTTAATATAACGGGTCATGGCAACACGGGCTGCCTCAATCTGGTTCGATTTGATCCAGCATGGCTCCGTAGCGACTAAACCGAACTCACCGTTGCTGATTACGTTGCCTCTTAAAGCTTTACCAGCCATGGATCCACGGAACTGTTTACGACGTTTCACTCTTTTAGGCATTAACATTATTTATCGCTCCCTTCCTTGTTTCCTTTAGTTGGAAGTATTTCGCCATTGTAAATCCATACCTTAACACCGATCTTACCAAAGGTTGTATCTGCTTCAGCGAAACCATAGTCAATATCTGCTCTGAGTGTCTGTAACGGAATGGTTCCTTCGCTGTAGAACTCGGTACGAGCCATATCAGCACCGCCAAGACGTCCTGCAACTGCAGTCTTAATGCCCTTTACGCCAGCCTTCATGGAACGGCCCATGGTGGACTTCATCGCCCGGCGGAAGGATACACGGTTCTCTAACTGCTGTGCAATGGATTCAGCTACTAACTGAGCGTCTCTATCAGGTCTTTTGATTTCCTTGATGTCAACAAATAACTTTTTATCTGTAAGCTTCTGAACTTCAACTTTTAATTTTTCAATCTCAGATCCGCCCTTACCGATCACTACACCCGGCTTTGCGGTATGAATTGTAACCTTCACGCGGTCAGATGCTCTCTCAATCTCGATATCAGAAATGCCGGCACTGTATAATCTCTTCTTAAGAAATTTTCTGATCGCATAATCTTCTACCAGGTTATCTGCGAAATCAGCTTCAGCATACCATTTTGAGTTCCAGTCTTTAATAACACCGACTCTTAAGCCGTGTGGATTAACTTTCTGTCCCATTATTTGCCTCCTTATCTTTCATTAAGCACGATGGTGATGTGGCTCATTCTCTTTTCGATCCTGTAAGCGCGGCCCTGTGCTCTCGGTTTTACTCTTTTCATTGTCGGTCCCTTGTTTGCAAAGCATTCCTCTACGTAAAGTTTTGCAGGGTCCATACCGTTGTTATTCTCAGCGTTAGCAACTGCTGATTTTAATAACTTCTCTATTAAAGAAGAAGCATATCTGGGATTGTAAGTCACAATACCAAGTGCTGTCATAACGTCCTTGCCTCTGATGGCGTCTAATACGAAGCATGCTTTCTGAACAGAAACCCTAGCATAGGATAACTTTGCGGATGGTCTGGTGTCCTTCACAGCATTTCTTTCTCTCTTAATCTGGCTTCTATGTCCCTTAGCCATTGGTGAATCCTCCTTTCAACTTTAACGCCCCCGGGAATCCGCATGAATGCCCAAAGGTGTTTGTTTCTATATTACTTACGGCCTGATTTTTTCTCGTCCTTACCATGTCCTCTGTAAGTTCTTGTAGCAACGAATTCACCCAGCTTATGTCCAACCATATCCTCTGTAACATATACCGGAACGTGCTTTCTGCCATCATGAACTGCAATTGTATGTCCAACCATCTGCGGGAAGATTGTAGAACGGCGGGACCAGGTCTTAATTACCTGCTTCTGTCCTGCTGCGTTCATAACATCTACTTTTTTCAGTAAATGAGCATCTGCAAATGGTCCTTTTTTAAGTGAGCGAGCCATAGGTTCTAACCTCCTTCAATTATTTAACGGTCTTTCCATCTCTTCTTCTAACGATCAGTCTGTTAGAGTGCTTGTTTTTCTTTCTGGTCTTTAAGCCGAGCGCTGGTTTGCCCCATGGTGTGCTTGGGCCTGGGCGTCCGATACCGGTCTTGCCTTCACCACCGCCGTGAGGATGGTCATTGGGGTTCATAACGGAACCGCGTACGGTTGGACGGAAGCCCATGTGACGCTTTCTACCAGCTTTACCGATATTGATCAGGTTATGATCGCCGTTGCCTACAACACCCATGGTTGCTCTGCAGTTGATCGGAACCATTCTCATCTCTCCGGAAGGTAAACGAAGGGTTGCATATTTGCCTTCTTTCGCCATTAACTGAGCAGCATTTCCTGCGGAACGAACCAACTGTCCGCCTTTTCCAGGATAAAGCTCAATGTTGTGAACCTGAGCACCAACCGGGATCTGGCTTAATGGCAAACAGTTGCCGACTTTTGCTTCTGCTGTTTCACCGCTCATAACCTTCATGCCGTCTGTTAATCCAGCCGGAGCAAGGATATAAGCCTTTGTACCGTCTTCATAGCAGATCAGTGCGATGTTGGCAGTTCTGTTAGGATCGTATTCGATACCGATAACAGTAGCTGCAATTCCGTCTTTGCTGTTTCTCTTAAAGTCAATGATTCTATATTTTCTTTTAACGCCGCCTCCGCGATGTCTTACCGTAATCTTACCCTGGTTATTGCGGCCGGCTGTCTTATTGATCGTTTTGCTGATTAAGGACTTCTCAGGAGTTGACTTTGTGATTTCGCTGAAATCAGAACCGGTCATGTGTCTTCTGGAAGGGGTATATGGGTTATACTTTTTAATTCCCATGATGTTTCTCCTTTCTTCTTTATTGCCCACGTTCTTTGGGCACGAAGGGATACCCGGAGGGTATTTCTTCTGGGCATAAAGGTATGCCGCCGGCGTTCCTCTTTATTGTCCATGGTTTTTGGAAACAAAGATGTTCTAGAACTTCAACGCCGCCTGGCGTATCTCAATTATCGTGATATAATGTTCATCACATAGAAAACTGAAAACCGTTTACGCCGGGTTTCAATGATTTGAACCTAGCGTTCCGATCTTACAGTCCTTCGAAGATTTCGATGTCTTTGCTGTCAGCCGTCAGCTGAACGATTGCTTTCTTTGTCTTAGCGGTCTTCCCAAAAGTCATTCCTCTTCTTTTGGTCTTTCCGTCTAAGTTCATAGTGTTCACACTGGCAACCTTTGTACCTGGGAACATCTTTTCAACAGCTTCTTTGATCATAGCCTTGTTCGCATCTGTGTGTACGATAAACGTATACTTCTTGGACGCCATAGCGTTCATGCTTTTCTCAGTTACTACAGGCTTCTGGATTACGTCGTAATACTTAATATCTGCCATTATGCGTACACCTCCTCGATTGCTGCAACAGCAGTCTTGGTAGCAACAACTGTGCTGTACTTTAAGATATCGTACACGTTGATGGTGTTAGCAAAAGCAGTCTTAACAGCAGCGATATTTCTTGCGCTCATTACTGCATTGGTGCTGTCCTCACCCATAACAACGAGTGCCTTGGATACCTTTAAGTTATTTAATACAGTCTGGAACTTCTTTGTCTTGATTTCATCAAACTTTAACTCATCAACAACGATGAATTTGTTCTCATTCACTCTGCTGGTCAGAGCAGACTTAAGAGCAAGTCTTCTTTCCTTCTTGTTGAGTCTGATTGTATAATCTCTTGGTGTGGGAGCGAAAACAACTCCACCGCCTGTCCACTGGGGAGATCTTGTTGAACCCTGTCTTGCGTGACCGGTTCCTTTCTGCTTCCACGGTTTTCTTCCGCCGCCAGATACTTCTGCACGAGTCTTTGCTTTCTGTGTGCCCTGGCGCTTATTTGCAAGCTGGCTTACGACTGCCATGTGTACGAGATGCTCATTAACATCTACACCAAACACTGCATCGTTTAACTCTAATGTGCCAACTTCTTTACCTTCCATATTGTAAACAGATACGTTTGCCATCTGTGTGATCCTCCTTTCTTATAAAAGCATTAGTTCGATGCTTTTACTGTTTCCTTGATTGTTACTAAAGACTTCTTAGGTCCTGGTACAGCACCCTTAACCAGAATCAGGTTGTTTTCTGCATCAACCCTAACGATTTCAAGGTTCTGGATTGTTACCTTCTTATTACCCATCTGGCCAGGCATTTTTTTGCCCTTGAATACCTTGCTCGGATCAGAACATGCACCGTTGGAGCCTGCATGACGATGGAACTTGGAACCGTGAGCCATAGGTCCTCTGGACTGTCCGTGTCTCTTAATAGCACCCTGGAAACCTTTCCCTTTGGAGATTGCGGTAGCGTCGATCTTATCACCTGCTGCAAAGATCTCTGCCTTGATTTCATCTTTAACAGAATACTGGTCAGCATTCTCAAGCTTAAACTCTCTTACATATCTCTTGTAAGATACTCCGGCCTTATCAAAATGGCCCTTAATTGGCTTGCTGACAAGCTTTTCTCTCTTATCAACATAACCAACCTGTACTGCACTGTAACCATCGTTCTCTACGGTCTTAACCTGTGTTACGACACAAGGACCAGCCTGAAGAACCGTTACTGGAGTTAATACTCCGTTTTCATTGAAGATCTGTGTCATTCCGACTTTGGTAGCTAAAATACCCTTCTTCATGTTTATACCTCCTGTTTGTTAATTCTACAGCGGATTGCTTTCGCAATCATCCTAGAACAGTCCAATATACGTGGAACACTATGACTCCGCCCGGCAGTATCATGATTGTAATCCAACCAAGGCCACCATTCGCCGCTCGCTGAAAGTGGTAACACTTTCTGCTCGCTTTCGCATGCAGAGATGTTGATTCCTTACAGGAAACGTGTTGCTTCTATATTAAAACCCTTCAGGACATGCATGGAACATTTTCCATAATGCTTCTGATGAAGATTATTTATTCTTCATCTTGATATCGATGTACACACCTGCCGGCATTTCCAGTCTGGATAATGCATCAACAGTTTTCTGGCTTGGTGTAATGATATCAATGAGTCTCTTATGCGTTCTCTGCTCGAACTGCTCTCTGGAATCTTTGTACTTGTGAACCGCCCTTAAGATGGTTACCACTTCCTTCTTGGTTGGTAACGGCACCGGTCCGCTCACTTTTGATCCTGTCTTTTTTACAGTGTCGATGATTTTGCCTGCAGACTGATCAACCAACTGATGATCATACGCTTTTAATGTGATTCTCATTACTTGACTTGCCATAAAAAAAGTCGCCTCCTTTTCGCACTTAGTAGAAGTACGACAAGCGGTGACTGTACACGTTCCCGTGTGTGTCCTTCAGGATCACACACTGACTTTCTGCTTATATAAACAGAATTTTAAATTGTACAGTGACTTGTCGCCAGTTTCCTAACTTGACATTCGCTCCACGGAAAACCTGCTTATACAAGCAGCAACCTCACGCTTCACAGCTATCATGCCACAGCCTTTGTATGATAGCATATTTTTTTTTACATTGCAAGCATTTTTTTGAAAAAAATGGCGCAAAATCTGATTTTCCCAGTTTTTGCGCCATAGATCGTAATTCCTTAGTCCCAGGTCGGTTCCGTAGGAGCTCTGCCTTCTCCGCTTGGAGTTTCATCATCTACTTTTAATAAGTTTCCGTTGCTTCCGGTTTTATATTTGACTCCCTCGGAGTTTTTTACCGTTGTACTTTTTGCCACCTTTCCGGAAGTGTTAACCACATAGGTGGTTTTGGTGCTTCCCGTAGGAATGGCAATGGCTTCATACTTGGTTCCTTCATCTGCGCACTGAAGTTTGCCCATATAATATAAGGAACCATCCTTGACTCCTGTATAGCCGCGTCCGCTGTCACTGAAATAATAGGTCGCTTCGCTGCCGTCTCCTTCGATCACCCTTACTTTGCCCTTCTGCATGGTGCTGGTCTTCTTATCGCCGAAATAGAAGGCCGTATACTCTGATGTACTGCCAATCATCACCTTCTGCAATCCATATACCGGGTTCCCCAGATTATTAAACAAATAGGTTTTATCGTTTAATTTGATTATATTCTGGGTGCTGGCCTCTCCCTCCTTCGGTCCGGTCTTGGGTACCCCGGAATTGGAGAAATAAAACCATTCTACGCTTTCCTCATATCCGGATAAATCCTGAGGAGGCTCCACAGAATACCAGCCCACTCTCAGCTTTCCATTGCTGTCATAATATTTATAATTTTGAATATCATACTCGGCATTTTCGATTCCCACGTTCTTCCAGCCGGTCTGAAGGGCTCCGTCTGAATCAAAGCAGTAAGATACTCCGTCTATCTTATAGGTGGCATAATCGCCGGAAACATCCTTTGGTACATACTTTTTGCCGCTGTCGTTAAAATAATACCAGTATTTACCGTCATCATTATCTCCTGGAGTAACACGGTCTCCGTTGTTATCGCTGTCAGGAGGAAAAAGCTTCTGCCAGCCAGTGCGCATAGCTCCGTCTGTTCCGCAATAATAAATATTATCAAGGACCCAGCCGGTCTGCATCTCACCATTGGAATCAAAGTAATACCACTTATTATTGATCTTGGACCAGTTGTCCATAATGGCTTTTCCGCTGCTGCCGAAATAATACCATTTGTACTGGGAGCTGCCGGAATCCTGGAACTTCATCCACTTATCCGTCACCAATATACCGTTGGAATCCATGTAGTAGGTATTTTCCACCCAGGTATTTACAGCCATATCCCCGTTGCTGTTTAAATAACGCCATAGGTTGTCCGCACCCTTTTTCCAGGTGTTTGTCACCTTATTTCCGCTTGAATCATAATAAACCCAGGCGCTTCCCGACTGAGCCCAGCCTTCCGCTGCCCAGGCATCCACAGATGAAGCACCAATTGCCAGCATGGCGGTAACAGCCAGCATAATGAGACCTTTTCTTTTCATTTTCTCACTCCTTACATGGATTTCCTTTTTTACTTATATTTATTTTAACAATTAATCTTAGATTATTCAACTGTTTTAATCTTTCAATTCTATTACGAAATTATTGCCCTGCCGTTTCTGTGTCCCTTTCTTTCTATCCTGTACTTGTCCAAAGCTCCTTCCCAAAAAATCATTGCATGTGGCGGTCAGATCAAAAACCGCGTTTTTCCATATTCCTGCTTAGATTTCTTCTGATGATAACGGATATTATTCATCCTTTGCTTAGGAACTTGGGTTAAGGGACAAAAACATGGCGGGTCCATGTAAACCAGGACCCGCCTGAAGCTTTCTTGGGAAATGAAAGAAAGAGCCTTTTCTTTCTATGATTAATTGCAGCGGTTATTACAGCCCCGGTTGCAGCCGCAGCGATTGCACCTGTTGCAGCCTCCCCAGTTACAGCCATTATTCCAACCACAGTTGCAGCGATTATTCCAGCCCCAGTTACAGCCGTTATTCCAGCCCCAATTACAGCAGCCGTTATTAATCCCCCAGTTGCACCAGCGATTGCAGCCGCAGCTGCCTACAGAAAAACCTATATTAAAACAGCACATAAATTTACACCTCATTTTTCAAATTATACTATATTATATTGGACATATAGACAAGGCGTGATTGCTGCCCTTTTCTCATCAATCCTCCGTACTTGACGCTCTTAGTTCCATCCAGTATAATCAAGGAAGTTCCATGTGCTTTGGCTCATGAAACGGCTGAATGACAGAATTATAGGTTTAAACTATTATTATTTATTGATGGAAAGGGCGGCACCAATTATGTGGATTGCAGAAGGCTGGAAAGATTACGAAGTGATAGATTGTTCAGAAGGAGAAAAGCTGGAACGCTGGGGAAAATATCTCCTGGTACGTCCGGACCCACAGGTGATCTGGTCCACTCCCAAGACAGAAAAAGGCTGGAAAAAAATGAACGGCCACTATCACCGCAGCGCCAAGGGCGGCGGTGAATGGGAGTTTTTTGACCTTCCGGAACAGTGGACCATAAGCTACAAGGACCTGACGTTTCAGCTAAAGCCTTTCAGTTTTAAGCATACAGGACTTTTTCCGGAGCAGGCGGCAAACTGGGACTGGTTCAGTGAAAAAATAAAACAGGCAGGACGGCCTGTAAAGGTGCTTAATTTATTTGCCTACACAGGAGGTGCAACTCTGGCAGCCGCAAAAGCAGGCGCTTCTGTCACACATGTAGATGCCTCCAGGGGAATGGTTGGCTGGGCTAAGGAAAACGCCCGGTCTTCAAACCTGGAGTCCTCTTCCATCCGCTGGATGGTGGATGACTGCGTAAAATTTGTTGAAAGAGAGATCAGAAGGGGAAACCATTACGATGGAATCATTATGGATCCTCCTTCCTATGGCAGAGGACCCAAGGGGGAAATCTGGAAAATCGAGGATGCCATTTATCCTTTGGTAAAGCTCTGCGCCCAGCTTCTGTCAGATCAACCTTTGTTTTTCCTGATCAACTCCTATACCACCGGACTGGCTCCTTCTGTACTTTCCTACATGATTTCCACGGAAATCGGCTCGAAATTCGGAGGTACCGTACAATCGGAAGAAGTGGGCCTTCCTGTAACCCGGACCGGACTGGTTCTTCCCTGCGGGGCCTCAGGCAGATGGTGGGCTTAAGGAAGCCTCATCGGCCCCCGTTAACCAGGTTCCACAAAACAGGAAGATAACGGCGCAGAAAGAGGCCGGTCCAGTAACTGAATATCACACAAAGTACCGGCATAAGCAGAAACAGTCCAAGGGGCAGCGCCGGAAAAGCAGGGAGCAGCAATGCTCCCGTTTTATTTATCATTCGTACCATGGCAAAATGAACGGCATATAGAAAAAAATTCTGTCTCATCCAATCTTTCGTCTCTCCCATAAAACGATCCGGAACCAGAAACCACAAGCCAACAGGTATAAAAAGCCGGCAGATTACAGTCGTTGCAGCAATCTCTCCCTTAATGCTTCCGGGAAGATCCAAATCTTTTATGAAAAGCCCGGCAGCCACGAAAAAAAGGCCTGCCCAGAAGCGTTTCCGGCTCCAGGGCTGTTCGGCATACCTTCTCCCTAAAACAGCAGCAAAGGCGCCAAAGCTATAATAAAAAAGGGCATCCAGATTGACAAAAGGCAAGGAGAGGCCCCAGTAAATTGCAGCCAGGGTACCGGTTAATAGCAAAACTCCGGGAAGCATTTTCCGGATTAAGAGGTAAATCACCGGTGCCAGAATAATCAGAACAATGAGCTGGTTCAAATACCAAAACACATAATTATACGTATAATGAAGGACCGCTTCTGCTGCTACAGTAATGCGGAAGGGTATTGTTCCCTTTCCGATAATACCGGATACTACAGGCAGCCGGCTTCCTATCACATATCCAAGGTAATACAATAGATTCCAAACGATATAAGGGACCAGAACACTTCTGATCCTGGAGTTCCATTTGATCCAAAGGCGGTCCATGGTAAAGTTCCTGAAAAAAAGATAGGAGGATATGAGAAAAAATCCAGGCACGGCAAACTGAGCCACCTGATCTCCCAGAAAGCGTTCCAACTGGGAAACTTTCATAGCAGCCCTGGTATTACCCAGAAAAAGAACTGCGTTATAGGAATGGACCCAGATGACCAGTACGCTGAAGAAGAAGGTAAACCAGATGATCTTATTGTAGAATTTTCTTTCTTCCATAGGGTCCTCCTTTCCGGTCGTTAACTGCCATTGCAAAAACAGATATATAGAATTATATTATCATTTGATGTCCAAAATGGCAACTACCCCAAAAAAACTGTGGCGGAATTTCCTGGCAGAGGGTATTTTCTGACTTCTTTCAGACTAATTTCAGTAAGCAGTGCTATTCTCTTCTTATATTTCATTATATCAATGTTACACTTTTTCAGTGATCGAAAAGGATTCCGATACGGTTGAATGGTGAGAAAGGAATCCGGCATTAACAAATGCCCGTCGCTTAATTACAAAGGAGGAACAATCATGGGAATCTCAGAAATTTCAAATCCATCATCCTATGAAGAATGGCAGCTCCTTCAGGCCCAGAAGGAAAAAGCACAGACAGCTGCTGGGAAAACAGGCGCTGCAGAAGCCGCTCAGATTGAAGCAATCGAAAACGAAATCCATGGGCAGACCCAGGAGACCCGTGCCGTGAGCTCGGACCGCATGGATACCATTGAGATCAGCAGCGAAGGCAGAGCCTTCCAGGAAAGCCAGGGAGTTTCTGCCAACAAACCTGCGCCTTCTATAAAGCCCTCTTCCCAGGTTAAGGGATCAGAGAGCGGAGACAGCAGCGAAAATCTCTCCACTCTGACTGAGGAAGAGATCCAGAAGCTGGTAGAAGCCGGAACCATCACACAGGCCCAAGCCAATGCAGAGCTTGCCAGAAGGGAAGCAGATAGGGCCGCAGAATCAGAGATTGGAATAAATCCACAGGAATCCGTTGAATAACAGCAGACTATGCCCGGCTTTGGCCGGGCATTTTTTATCTGGAAAAATATTAAAATAATTTTCACATATTTTTCAATCATATGGCGTAGGGTTATGATATAATGCTTAAGCAATGCATCCTATCCGGTCCTGCCCCAAAAACAGATCGGGACAAGCTTTTGCTGCGCTTCTTGAGGTTCCTCCCATTTAGGAATTGCTAAAAAGAAGGAAAGAAAGAAGGAAATGAAGGATTAAAAGAAGTGTATTTAAGTGCAGGACTAGCCAGTGAGCCGGCACTTTGATATAATAGGAACAATTTCAATAATTGTTCCATATATAAGGAGATAGAAACTATGAAAAAAATAATTTGCGCTGCCTGTCTGGTCCTTACCCTTTTTCTTGCAGGTCTGCCCTATATGAATCCTGCTTCCGAAAAAGGCTCTGATAAGACCTATCACAGCGCACTTCAGGCATATTCTTCCGACAGCGGACAAGAACTGCATGCTCTGGCCCTTGGCCCCGGCCTTATAAACCTGTCTCCTTCAGATGAATTTTCCACCTACCAGTGGGGATTAAAGAATGACGGGGAGTTCCGCCTTGTTGAACTGACATCCAAATTTCAGTCCATTGACAATATTTACGATAGGCGGAAATCAAATTCCGGCGGGATAAAGCCCGGCCCGGGAGACTATGAATCCACAGTGATCGGTGCTGTCACAGGAATTGATATTAACATTCAGCCTGCATGGAAGCTTTATGACCAGGCAGAGAGCAAACGCTCCGTCATTGTTGCCATCATCGACACCGGCATTGATATCAATCACCAGGAGCTTAAAAATGCCATCTGGACCAATCCCGGTGAGGTTGACGGAGATGGCATTGATAATGACGGGGACGGATATGTGGATGACATTCATGGCTGGAATTTCTATAGCGGTAACAACCAGGTCTTTACCGGCGGTGAGGACAGCCATGGAACCCATGCAGCAGGAACCATCAGTGCCTCCCGGGGGGCCTACGGCATTGCCGGGATCACAGATAACAACTACGTAAAAATCATGCCCTTAAAATCCCTGGGAGGGGAAAATGGGCTGGGATCTCCGGAAGCGGTGATTCAGGCCATCCATTACGCCGAGGCTCACGGCGCTTCCATCTGCAATTTAAGCATGGGAACCACAGCCTACAGCGAAGAGCTTGCCCGGACCATGAAAAACTCCAGCATGCTGTTTGTGGTCTCCTGCGGAAACGGCGGAGTCTCCGGGCTTGGATATGATACCGATATCTACCCGGTTTACCCGGCTTCCCTCCCCTATGACAACATAATTTCCGTAGCAAACCTTCTGTTTGACGGAAGCTTAAGCAAAGATTCCAACTACGGAGCAAGCAGTGTAGACATTGCAGCTCCTGGCAGCTACATATTAAGTACCGTTCCGGGAAACGCCTACGGTTTTATGAGCGGGACTTCCATGGCAGCACCCATGGTAACAGGCGTGGCCGCCATGCTCTATTCCTACCGGCCGGACATTTCTCTGGCTGATGTAAAAAATATTCTCTTAAATTCCAGCAGAAAGCTGGATCCCCTTACAGGAAAGATGGTCAGCGGAGGCCTTTTAGATGCTTATGGGGCCCTGACCTGGCAGTAAAAGTGAAACGTCAGCCCCAATGGAGAATATGGAAATACTACTAAACGATTGATTTGTGCTGGCTGATTAAAATCATCAAAATCATCAAAAGGTCTGTATCCATTGGGAAACCCATGGTTACAGACCTTTTGATTATGACATTCTTATGTTGTTTTAATCCCTTTTACTGCAGCCATAAGAAGACTCTGCAACATAAGGAAAGAATTAAACCAACTTCACACCAAGTCCCTTTTGGATATATGGCAAATATTTTAAATGAGTATCCAGAATCTGCCCTATGAGATTCACCCTGTTCTCTCCAGGCAAATCAACTCTGGAAATTTCAAGCTCTCCCATATACCTTAAGTAATTTTCATTGGAAATACAAATACTTCCCTGTTTTCTCACCTGTGGCAGATCTGCCTTTTGAGCCTTGACTTCCTGCTTATACTGTCTTGATTCCTGAGAACGGATGACATACTCGCTGGAGTCCGGCCTGTCGTGATGAATGATGTCCCGGACAAATTCATAGGCAGGGAGTATGTCTGCCTTTAGCTCCACATAACCGCGGCTTAAGCATTGGATATCCTTCCAATCCTTTTCTTCCACATCCACATCACCGATCAGAACCACATCACAGGAGCCTTTATAATAAAGCTCCAGCATGTTTAACAGCACCTGGTCTTTCCTTTTCCTGTGCTCCTCCACGGTTGGAAGCCCTTCAAACAAAGGGCCTCTCAGCTCCAGATTTCCAGGCACAAAGGCCATGGTAGTGAAACCAAGATATTTTAACCTCTGATTCATTTCCTTGGTCCTCTTAAGGGACAGGGCAGTGAACTCCTTGGGATAAAAGTTATGGCATGCTGCAAATCTGGTGAAATCAGCCCCATACCGTTTCCACTCCAAAAGCTCTTCCTCTAAAATGGTGGAAGCATTAAACACCACATAAAAATCTTGGGAGATCTTCACCGTCTCTTTGGCGTCAAAGCCGTAATCAAGACGTACATGAGTGATCCCAAGTTCCTTTAACTCAAAGATGTTGTCTGTTCCAAGCTTTTCCAGGGTTTCAGGGCCAACATCAACAATGAGGTTCAGCCCGCCATCCCTGCATAGGGTCAGAAGCTTTTTTACATCCGAACGGTAATCCACTCCTGTTTCCTCCGGAATGTGGAGTGAAGTAAAAGCATACTTCACTCCGTTCTTAATGGCTTTTTTTATAAAGCGTTCATTTTTTTCCATTCCGTTTGAAAAATAGATCGAAATTCCTGTATTCATTTATTCTCCATATACCTCGTTGATTCTGTCTTCATCTACCCCGAAGAAATAAGTCACCAGGAAGCCGCCTGCATAAGCAATGAGCATGGAAATTATGTAGCCAAGCTGCTGCCCCGGCTGAACAATCAATAAGCCAAACAATCCGGATACTCCCTGGGATACGGTGCCAAGGTGCATGAGGGCCGCAACTGCTCCTCCAAATCCTGCACCAATACAAGCGGTAATAAAGGATCTGCCAAGAGGCAGTGTCACAGCATACATCATGGGCTCTCCGATTCCCAGAATACCTACTGGAATCGAATCCCGAATATATCTCTTTAATTTTGTGTTATTTGTTTTTACATACAGCGCGATTCCAGCACCAACCTGTCCGCCGCCTGCCATCATAAGAATGGGAAGGAGATAGTTGATTCCTTTCGTTGCACCCGCCGGATCATTTAACAGGGCATGAATGGGGGTCAGCGCCTGGTGCAGGCCAACCGCAACCAAAGGAAGGAAGCCTGCGGATAAAATATATCCTCCCACAACGCCCATTTTTTCATACACAAAGCTTAATACCGCAAAGATCACCTTTGTCAGGCCTGCGCCCAAAGGCTGAATGACAAGCAGTGCAACAATACCTCCGATAATAAGCACCAACAAAGGACTTATAAACGTATCAATTAAATCTGGCATACGTTTTCTGATATTTTTTTCGAGGAAGGCAAAAAACGCACCTGCAATCAGAGCGGCTAAAAGGCCCCCGGAAGCCGGGTTAAATACCGTATTGGTAATAGGAAGGAGAATCTGCGCATCCTTTACCGTGGCGAGAAGAGGCATTCCAGGGTTTGCAATGGACATGGCGCCTGCAATGGCACCAAGAACACCGGAACCTCCGAATTCTTTTGCCGCATTATAACCAACCAGGATAGGCAGATAAGCAAACAGTGCCCAGCCCATGGTCCGGATGCATTGATACCACCATACTCCCAAAAATGCCCCTCCGGTAGAAACATTGATGACATTGCAGATACCGTTGATCAATCCTGCTGCAATGATGCCGGGAAGCAGAGCGACGAAAATGTTGGAAATCTTTTTTAAAAACCTCTGGACCGGCTTATCATATTTCGCCTTTTGAAGTGCCTTGTTTTCCTTTGCGACATCATTGATGTCCTGGTCTGTGCCATTTTCCGCCTGGCCCTTTGCAAGACCTGTGAGCTTGTAAAATTCGTCCAATACCTTATTTACTTTTCCCGGACCAAATACAATCTGGAGCGTGTCGCTTTCCACCACTCCAAGAACTCCCTCTACCTTTTTTACACCTTCTATATCAGCCTTGGATATATCCCTTAAGCCGACACGAAGCCTTGTCATGCAGGCAGCATTGGAAGTTATGTTCGCTTTTCCCCCAAGCAGCGTTAATAATTGTTCACTGATTTGCTTGTAATTCACGATATTCCTCCTTTAAAAATAGAATTAAGTTACTTGAAAAGAACCCAAAACTCCTTTCTCTTTATTTCAAAGCCTCTCGGATCTTCCCTCCGGCTTGTGATAGCTTTTGTCTTGCTTCCTCCGGGCCGCAGTCCAGCAAAATCATGGCAACGGCTGTTTTCACATGCCCCTCTGCCTGCTTTAATACCTTTTCCGCCTCTTCCCTGCTGCATCCGGTGGCGGTCATCAGTATATTCTGGGATCTTACCACAAGCTTTTCATTGCTCTGCTTCACATCCACCATCAGGTTTTCATAGGCTTTCCCGATTCCAACCATGCTTCCCGTTGAAATCATATTGAGGATCATCTTTTGTGCGGTTCCCGCCTTCAATCTGGTGGAGCCTGTTAATACCTCAGGTCCGGTCACCGGTTCAATGGCAAGCTCTGCTGTTTTTCCGATATCAGAATCTTTATTGCATGCAATGGCTACGGTATGGCAGCCTGTTTTATTTGCATAAGCAAGGCCATAAATCACATAAGGCGTTCTGCCTGATGCTGCCAGGCCGATGACAATATCCCTTGAGGTAAGGCCGATCTCTTTTAATTCCTCCTCACATAAGGTCTCACTGTCCTCAGCTCCTTCAACTGCCTCTACAAAGGCTTTGTCTCCGCCTGCGATCAAGCCGACCACCAGCTCCCTGGAAACGCCGAAGGTAGGCGGGCATTCCACGGCATCCAGCACTCCCAGACGCCCGGATGTCCCGGCACCAATGTAGATGATACGGCCTCCAGCTTTCAGGCTGTCCGTTGCCCATTCTATGGCTGTGGCAACTTTAGGGAGCACATCCTCTACGGCTTTTACGGCATTTTCATCTTCCCGGTTCATAACAGCCGCAATTTCAAGCGGCGTCATTACATCCAGATTCATGGTTTCTGGATTCCGGGATTCTGTTGTCAGCACTGACAAATCAATCATGCTCTGTACTTCCTTTCTTCTGTATGTAGTTTTTCGAAAACTTGTTGATACAGGTCTCATAATTTCGATTTACATAAGCAGTAAAAAAAATGTCTATTACATTTAATTGTGAGATGCGGGAGGACATGGCACCGCTTCGGTGGATCAGCTCCGTTGCCGCCACAGGCAGGACAAAATCCGCTTCCAAAGCCAGCTCCGATTCCACGGCTCTGGTGATGGCGATCACCTTTGCCCCGTTTCCCTTAGCTTCCTTTACACATTGAAGAATTTCTTCTGTAAGTCCTGAATAGCTGATGGCAATGGCCAGGTCATCTCTTCTTAGATTTCTGGCAGCCAAAAGCTGAGTATGCCAGTCATCGCATACATTGCATATCACATCTGCCCGAAGAAGCTTTAGATACAAGTCTCTTGCCGCCAGAAGGGAGGTTCCCAGACCAAATAGGGTCACACTTCTGCTGCTTTCCAGAAGCTTGACGCACTCCGTCACCACCTTTGGTTCAATAAGCTTCTGGGTGGTTTCCAGGGATTCGATATTCTTCTTTGTAACCTTATAAATAATATCCTCCATGGAATCTTCCCTGGTGATCTTCTGAAACGCGATCTCTCTGCTCTCCTGGAATAAGGCTACTTCATAAGCCAGGGTATTCTGAAAGTCCTTATACCCCTTGCAGCCCAGCTTTTTACAGAGTCTCACAACCGTTGCCGGGGACGTATAGGTCTCTTTGGCAATCTCCTTAATACTCTTTCTGAGGACCGATTCGGGATTTTTATGCAATCTTTTAATCAGTTCTTTTTCCGCTTCTCCCGCATTTTGGATATAACTGTCAATCCTTACAAGTAAACCTTTCATTTATTTCTTCTCCTTTCTTTAAAGCCAGAAGAAATATTACAAATTTTTTACCTATTTGTATTCTAGCTTTGTTGTATCATTTTTTCAATATAGTTGATGGTTTATGAAACTTATTTTCATTATATGATACTTTACCAGAAAAAATCCCTTTGTTCAAGAACTTCAGAAATATTATATTGCCTTGCCATTTGAATAGAAAAAACCGCCTTTAAAAAATTTAAAGGCGGTCTAAATGCTTTCATAACCCAGTAATTCAAATATTAGTTCTCCAATGCCCTCCACCGGAAGTTGGGAATGACATCAGACCATTTCCCAATTCCTATGATGGATTTTGCAAACTCCGATGATTCCAGAGTGTATTTCTTTTTATCAATATCCCGGAATACCTGCCAGATCTTACGGCGCTTTGTGGCTACAATGTCATCTCCCCTGTCCATGGCACATTCCCAAAGTCCAAAGGATAAGCCGCTCCGCACCTCTAAAGGGGCATCCACCTGGCGGCTTAAAATATAAGCATCAATATAAGGATTGCTGTCCACCATGTAATAGGAATAAGCATAAGCAGCAGCCTGAATCTGAGCTACATTGCCTCTGGTGTGGCTGGTTGCCGTAAAGCCCTGCTCTGTGAGTATGATGTGGCGCACATGGCCGGCAGGGGATTTTAAAGGATCCTGAGCCATATAATCCGTCAGGGTGGTAAGATTCTTAAAGTTAATAACCGGTGAGTTAAAATCATTGGTAATTAATCCGGTCTGGTCATCATCCCAGAACTCCGGCTCGATCATGGGGCAGGGATAAGGATGGTAGGATAAACCCCAATCCATCTGCCCCTGCTCGTTGGCAATGGAATTAAAGGTATCTACGATCGCTTTGCCGCCGTATTTCAGCTTATGATCGATTTCGTTGTTCCAGTTATAATCAAGGGAGTAATATACCCTGTCATTGGCGCTGGTGCTCTTAATGGCTGTGTAGAAGATCCGGAAGGCATCCTGATACGCCTGCACGTAGCTGTGAATATCCTTGGGTCCCATATAATTCCACTGCTGGTTATTGATCTCATTTCCAATGATCCAGTTGGAGATCTTTCCATGGTTTGGATTGGAACCGTTATACCGCTCTGCCAGAAAGGAAGCAATGGCTCTTGTCTGGTCCAGCCCCTCCTGGGTCGCCGGATTGAACATATAGTAAAATGCATTGGCATTTTTCTTGGTTCCGGGATAGATCAGGTTGGGGGCAGCGTCATTCCAGCCATTTAAAACAATGGCAGTTACCGTCATACCCTTGCCGGACAAAGCGCTGATGGTCTCATCATAACTATTAATGGCATTCTTATCAAAATGATAGGTCTTTCCATCAAACTGGTAATCAATTCCCTGACCCAGGATCTGATGGAAAGAGATATTGGTAGCAACGTGCTTTACCCCTAACTCAAAGGCATCTCCAAGCATGTTAAGCTGGATATTCAAGCCCTTCTTGGTAAGCGGGTCATTAAATGGCTGGATATTGGCCGCAACCATTTCCGGGTTTGTAATATAATGAGGTTTGCTGATTTCAATATATTTTGTTCCATCCCATACGGCAATAACGAATTTGCTGTAAAGTCTGTCCTGAGCCGTATTGCGGTTCAATGGAAACGTAAAGGTAACCTTGTTTCCCGGTGCCGACGAAGCCGCATAATCGGTTCTGCCAGCCAGATTGTTCTGGTAAGGCTGCAGCTCTACCAGATAGAGTACGCCATCCGTTCCCGTCATATCTGCGTTGCTGTCAGCTTGAACCGTCACGCTGTTTTTATCAGAATTGATCAGGCAGGACTGAATCGTCGCCTGAATTTTGGCTGCGTCTGCTTCCGCCAGTGAAACAAAAGCAGAGGCACAGCATAAAAATGCAGCGGTAAAAAGTCCGAACACTGCCCTGCTTATTTTTCTTTCCTTCATTTTCGCATCCCTCCATGTTGTCTTAATCAGATTCTATACAATGATAACCAATTTTCCCACATTTTACAATAACGTTTTTATTACGTATTCGTAAAAAAACCTTAAGGACCAAAGACCCACGGTCTGAGCCGGTACGGAATCCAGGGTATATTACCGGAGGATATCCTTAATTATAATGGCTCCGCACCGGAGAGCCTTGTTATCATAATTGTTTCTCCACCAGTGTTTTTTTCCATACAAAAAGACGGATACCGGCATTCATCTCATGCCTCATCCGCCTTTTTGCAGGATTTTTCCCGGTGGCTCTCCATCTGGATCTAATCGCCGGCTTCCAGGGAAAACATCTCCTTAAGTTTTTTTCTATCAAAAATATGGTTATAAACCAGATATTCATAGTTCATGATCAAGTCACTGTACGGGTTTCCAGGTTCTCTTAAGGCTTCCCAGGAATAATAGGTTCCTTCCTTGCTGTAACACCCAATGGGATGCACCACTGGAAAGGTCTCTTCCATTGTCAGGAGAAACTGCTGGTAAGGCGTCATACGGACCCCGGCCCTTTTCAACACTTCTGAGGATAAGTAAATGGCTCCCATTTTCCCTTTTTCCTCTCCTTGGGTTTCATAATTTGTCCAGATGAAAAACGGGGTCTCATACCACATCAACCGGTCTTTATTCTCCACTAAGCTGCTGGGCTTCCCTGATATATCATCAAAAAACTCATCTTCCACACTGGGCTGATGATCCCCAAAAAAAACGATCATGGTAGGTTCCTGTTTTTGTTCAAAATACGAGATCAAATATTCCAGGGCTTCATCCGACCGTTTCATAAGAGATAAATACTGGTCAGCTTTTGGATATTTTCCTTTCAGCTCCCCGGTCAGCCATACTTCCTGGTCAAAATTATCATACAGAGACTCATAACCTCCATGGTTCTGCATGGTCACATTAAAAAGAAAAAGTCTGTCCTCCGGATCATCCTTGGCTTCCACCCTTTCTATCAGTTTTTCGTAATCGGCCCGGTCACTGACATAGTTTCTAAGCTGCTCACTGTCTTCGTAATCTTCTATAGCAAGAAATTCATCCATTCCCATGTTCCGGTAACACTCCTGACGGTTCCAATTCTCTCTTGGGTATGGATGCATGGCAACAGTCTCATAGCCCTGGGATTTTAGCGTACGAACAAGACTGTATGTATTGGGTTTGATATGAAACTGGTAGGCAATGCTGTTGGCCGGCAGCAGAGCTATGGAATCTCCTGTAAGAAATTCAAACTCAGAATTGCTGGTCAAAGAGCCGAATACGGGTACGCACAGACTCCCCTTTACCGTATTTTCCTTTCGCCTGTTTAAAAAAGGAAAGTACTCCTGATTCGTTTCAAAGTTTCCAGCTACTTTTAAATCAGAAAAGCTCTCATTCATAATGCATATGATATTAACCGGTGTTATGCGCTCTTCGCTCTCTACGTCCACGTCTCCTGCCGAAGCCAGCAGAACCTGGTTCTCCTCCTGCACAGAGTCATAAATCTCTTTTACCTTTGAAAAGCTGTATCCTTTTGGCTTTTTCTGTATCGCATAATTAAGGGAAACAGCCGTTGATAGGACATATCCATATTCTTTATAAGTCTCGCTTACTTCCCACATGTTTATTTCCAGACCCATATGAGGAATCAGACTTGTATAAAACCACAAACAAAAGCCGAACACCACTCCGGCACTTCCCCCGGCAAAGGTCAGCCGCTTCTTTCTTCCCCTTACCTTTTTAGGAAACACCAGGGCAAAAAGACAGATGGCCTGAACTCCCAGAAAGGCGAAATACATTTCTTCTGTTATGACAAATTCATAATTTCCTGCTACGCTTATGGCGGTCCCCAGTGCCAAAACGTCCCAGATCATGATGGGTCTTCCCCGAAAGCCTGCAACCAGAAATTCAGCCACAGAAACAATGTAAAGAAATACCGCAGTGAGCGGGATCCCGATCCTGGTGCTTCCGCTGACTGCAAAAACTGCAAGATACAATAAGTAGATCCAGCCTATATTTAAAACAGCCATAAACAGGGAGATTGCGTGCAGATTACCGGTCACATACTCAAACAGAATATAAGATGTGCAGGGAATCAAAAGCATGATGGCAGTGTTTGTAAAAATCCCTGCAGTTTTACACCAATTTCGCAGCCGTTCTTTTATCACGTAAACATTCCTCTTTCTCTCTATTCAGAATAAATTAATGGTACCACAAAGCAGCCCTACCAACAACAGACAATTTATGACAATACCAATTCCTTGTGATGCTACGCCTGATGGGGGACTTTCCTTCATACTTCTTGACAGGTAAAAAAGGTATGGGGTGTATGCCATATTTGAACATAATCAGGATTTTGTTTGGCAGATAGGCGATATGAGAATAAAAAAAAGGAAGAACCATGCATAAGGGATTGACCGGAATGTTTCCGTATAACAGGATTGACAGTCAAAAAAGCCGAACCCTTTGTAAACAAAGGACCCGGCTTTCATTTTTAATTATTCAACGATAGTAACAACTCTGCCTGAACCAACGGTACGGCCGCCTTCACGGATTGCGAAACGAAGACCCTGCTCCATAGCTACTGGATGAATCAGCTCAACAGACATTTCTACGTTATCGCCAGGCATACACATTTCTGTGCCAGCTGGTAAATCGCAAACGCCGGTAACGTCAGTTGTTCTGAAATAGAACTGAGGTCTGTAGTTGTTGAAGAAAGGAGTATGACGTCCGCCTTCATCTTTTGTTAAAACGTAAACCTGTGCGGTAAACTTCTTGTGGCACTTTACAGAACCTGGCTTAACCAGACACTGTCCTCTTTCGATTTCAGTTCTCTGAACACCACGAAGTAATGCACCGATGTTATCACCAGCCTGAGCTTCGTCAAGCAGCTTACGGAACATTTCGATACCGGTTACAACAACCTTACGTGTTTCTTCATGAATACCAACGATTTCAACTTCATCAGATACGTGTAAAGTACCGCGCTCTACTCTACCGGTAGCAACAGTACCACGGCCTGTGATAGAGAAAACGTCCTCGATTGGCATTAAGAATGGCTTATCTGTTTCACGTACAGGATCCGGAATCCACTCATCTACTGCTGCCATTAATTCAAGAACCTTGTCGCCCCAAGAGCTGGAAGGATCTTCAAGAGCCTTTAAAGCAGAACCCTGGATGATTGGTGTATCATCGCCTGGGAATTCATACTCGTTTAACAGCTCACGGATTTCCATATCTACTAATTCAAGTAATTCTGCATCGTCAACCATATCGCACTTGTTCATGAATACAACGATGTAAGGAACGCCTACCTGACGGGAAAGCAGGATGTGCTCTCTTGTCTGAGCCATAACACCATCGGTAGCAGCTACAACTAAGATAGCGCCATCCATCTGTGCAGCACCAGTGATCATGTTCTTAACGTAGTCAGCATGTCCTGGGCAGTCAACGTGTGCATAGTGTCTCTTCTCTGTCTCATACTCAACGTGGGAAGTAGAAATGGTGATACCACGCTCTCTCTCTTCCGGAGCCTTATCGATATTCTCGAAAGCTACTGCCTGTCCAGTACCTAATCTTTCATGAAGAGTCTTTGTGATAGCAGCTGTTAAAGTAGTTTTGCCGTGGTCAACGTGACCGATGGTACCAATGTTACAATGGGTTTTGTTTCTTTCAAACTTAGCTTTAGCCATTTTATAACGTCCTCCTTAATTTATGCTCTTTTTGAGCTTTCATTTTTATGTTAGGCTGTTTTTTATTATATGCTATTTGTGCACTATTTTCAAGCCTATTTGACGGATTCCAGGCAGTGATCACCGCCGGGAACCCAGTGGAACCTGTTAGGAATTATTTGCCCTTTTTATCTGTAAGAACCTTTTCCTGTACATTCTTTGGCACCTGCTCATATTTTTCAAAGAACATGGAGTAGTTACCGCGTCCCTGTGTCCTGGAACGTAAATCTGTGGAATAGCCGAACATCTCTGAAAGCGGTACGAACGCTTTCACCATCTTGCCTCCGCCGATATCATCCATACCTTCAATACGGCCGCGGCGGGAATTGATATCCCCGATGACGTCGCCCATATATTCTTCCGGCATGGTTACTTCTACCTTCATGATCGGCTCAAGGAGAATGGAACCGCCCTTGTTCATGGCATCCTTAAACGCCATGGAACCTGCGATATGGAATGCCATTTCACTGGAATCGACTTCATGGTAGGAACCATCGTATACGGTAGCCTTTACACCAACCACCGGGAAACCGCCCAGAATACCGGACTTGGTAGCTTCTTCAATACCTTCTCCGACTGCCGGAATGTATTCCTTAGGAATCGCACCGCCGACAACAGCAGACTCAAACTTAAACAGCTCTTCGCCATTGGCATCCATCGGCTCAAAGCGAACCTTACAGTGTCCGTACTGGCCACGTCCGCCGGACTGCTTTGCATACTTGCTGTCAACTTCAACGGTCTTTGTAAAGGTTTCTTTGTAAGCAACCTGAGGAGCGCCAACGTTAGCTTCTACGTTAAACTCACGCAGCAGACGGTCTACGATGATCTCCAGATGAAGCTCTCCCATACCGGAAATGATAACCTGGCCAGTTTCCTGGTTGGTCTTTGCACGGAAGGTAGGATCTTCTTCTGCAAGCTTTGCTAAAGCCTCGCCCATCTTGCCCTGACCAGCTTTGGTCTTTGGCTCGATAGCGATATCGATAACCGGCTCTGGGAATTCCATGGATTCCAGAATTACTGGGTGCTGCTCATCACAAATCGTATCACCTGTTGTTGTTAATTTAAAACCAACGGCTGCAGCGATATCACCGGAATATACCTTGTCCAGCTCAGATCTCTTATTGGCATGCATCTGAAGGATACGGCCAACACGCTCTTTTTTGCCCTTGGTTGCATTCAGCACGTAGGAACCGGAATTCATAATACCGGAATACACGCGGAAGAATGCCAGTTTACCAACGAATGGGTCTGTCATGATCTTAAATGCCAGAGCTGCGAACGGCTCATCATCAGAAGAATGCCTTTCGATCTCATTGCCTTCCATATCAACACCCTTGATCGAAGGAATGTCAGTAGGAGCCGGCATGTATTCAAGAACAGCATCCAGGAGCTTCTGTACGCCCTTGTTTCTGTATGCGCTTCCGCAGCAAACAGGAATGGCCTTGCATTCGCAGGTTGCAATTCTTAATGCTTTCTTTAATTCTTCCACAGAAGGCTCTTCCCCTTCCAGGAACTTCATCATTAATTCGTCATCTAACTCGCTGATTTTCTCTACCAATTCCGCACGATAAATCTCAGCGTCATCCTTCATGTCTCCAAGATCTTCCGTGATGGTGACATCATCGCCTTTATCGTCGTTGTAGATATAAGCCTTCATTTCAAACAGATCGATGATTCCCTTGAATTCATCCTCTGCACCGATGGGAAGCTGAATGCAGATCGCATTCTTGCCCAGACGGGTCTTAATCTGTTCAACAGCGCCATAGAAGTTTGCACCCATGATATCCATCTTGTTGATGAATGCCATACGGGGTACGTTATAGGTGTCAGCCTGACGCCATACGTTCTCGGACTGTGGTTCTACACCGCCCTTTGCACAGAATACGCCTACGGCGCCATCCAGTACACGTAAGGAACGCTCAACCTCCACGGTAAAGTCAACGTGTCCTGGAGTATCAATGATGTTGATACGGTGCTCAAGAGCGCCTGGCTTTACTTTGTTATTTTCATGCATGGTCCAGTGGCAGGTTGTGGCAGCTGAAGTAATTGTGATACCTCTTTCCTGCTCCTGGGCCATCCAGTCCATGGTGGCAGTACCTTCATGAGTATCACCGATTTTATAGTTTACACCAGTATAATAGAGGATACGCTCGGTCAATGTAGTTTTACCTGCATCGATGTGGGCCATAATACCAATATTTCTGGTTCTTTCCAATGGATATTCTCTTCCAGCCAAAGCTTTTTCCTCCTATTAGAATCTGTAATGAGAGAATGCCTTGTTAGCCTCAGCCATCTTGTGCATATCTTCTTTCTTCTTTACAGCAGCACCAGTGTTATTGGCAGCATCCATAATCTCATTAGCAAGTCTTTCTTCCTGAGTCTTTTCGCCTCTCTTGCGAGAGAACAGAGTAATCCATCTTAAGGCTAATGTCTGTCTTCTCTCCGGTCTTACTTCGATCGGCACCTGATAGGTAGCTCCGCCGATACGTTTTGCCTTTACTTCAAGTACAGGCATGATGTTGTTCATCGCTTCCTCGAATACTTCAACGGCTGGTTTGCCGGTCTTTTCTTCCACACGGGTAAATGCACCGTATACGATCTTCTGAGCAACACCTTTTTTACCATCATACATGATGTTGTTGATCAGCTTTGTAACAACCTTGTTGTTGTAAAGCGGATCTACTAATACGTCTCTTTTTTGAGTATGTCCTTTACGTGGCACGTTACTTCCCTCCTTAATATGGCCGTTCAGCCTTAACCAACTGATCGGCTATTCATTAGATCCTAGGTACTCACAAACATTCAAGTTGCGTTCGTGCTCGGTTTCTATCTATATAACCCTGCAACCTACAGGTTCAATATCTAAAGTCCGGCACTAGAAATTTAAATGTGTGGTTCTAATTATTTTTTCTCTTTCGGTCTCTTAGCACCATACTTGGAACGAGCCTGTCTTCTGTTAGCTACGCCTGCGGTATCCAAGGTTCCTCTTACGATGTGATATCTGGTACCTGGCAAGTCTTTTACTCTTCCGCCGCGGATTAAAACAACGCTATGCTCCTGAAGGTTATGACCTTCTCCTGGGATGTAACTTGTTACTTCGATACCATTAGAAAGACGTACTCTGGCGATCTTTCTAAGTGCTGAGTTAGGTTTTTTAGGTGTGGCAGTTTTTACTGCGGTGCAAACGCCTCTCTTCTGTGGAGCGGAAATATCAGTCGCCTTCTTCTGTAAAGAGTTGTAACCCTTCTGCAGAGCTGGTGCTGTGGATTTCTTTGCGCTTGTCTGTCTACCCTTTCTTACTAACTGGTTAAATGTTGGCATTCCATTCACCTCCTGTGATATTGTCTGTGGTTGCTGTTATCTTCAGCTTAATTTACGCACAAAAACATGACGCGTTAATGCACGCCTAATTATTATATACATATTGTAATTTTCTGTCAAGGATTTTTTTATTAAAAACAGTTCATGCCGGAAAAACGCAGCTGATTTCTTAAAAAACAATCCTTTATCCGGATCTGCATACGCTTTCAGTGTCATGGCCTGATGCCCATTCCCCCTGCACAATAATAGCAAAGAGCCAGGAAAACCCCTGGCAGTGTAATCCTGTCAGGGGCTCTTTCCTATTTATTATTCTATCTCACTATCATTAATATCCAGAACCTCTTCCGCCTCATCAAAGCCGTCATCGATCAGCAGAATCTCTTCCTCATCCTCTGACAGGGTGATCTCATCCTTTTTCTCAAAAGCAGAATCCGTATTCAATCCGATGGTACGGTAACGCTTCATACCGGTACCGGCCGGAATCGGTTTCCCGATGATTACGTTCTCCTTTAAACCGATCAAATGATCCACCTTGCCGTTGATGGCAGCTTCGGTCAGAACCTTTGTGGTCTCCTGGAAGGAGGCAGCGGATAAGAAGGAATCAGTAGCCAGAGATGCTTTCGTGATACCAAGCATAACCTGCTTTCCTTCCGCCGGATTCTTTCCTTCTGCAAGAAGGGCCTCATTTAAGTCATTGTAATCCAGAACATCCATGGAGGTTCCCGGAAGCACATCGCTGTCTCCGCTTTCCTCGATCTTGATCTTCTTAAGCATCTGTCTTACGATCATCTCAACGTGCTTATCATTGATTTCAACACCCTGCAAGCGGTATACACGCTGAACTTCCTGGATCATATAATCCTGTACGGCGCGGACGCCCTTGATTTTTAAGATATCGTGGGGGTTTACGCTACCTTCCGTCAGCTCATCACCGGCTTCAAGCACCTGGCCATCCTGAACCTTGATCCTGGATCCGTAAGGAATCAGATAGGTCTTGGAATTTCCGGTCTCGTTCTCCGTCACGATGATCTCACGCTTTTTCTTGGTGTCCTTAATGGTCACCACTCCGCCGAACTCTGCGATAATCGCAAGTCCTTTTGGTTTACGCGCCTCAAAAAGCTCCTCTACACGGGGAAGACCCTGTGTAATATCGCCGCCGGCAACACCGCCGGTATGGAAGGTACGCATGGTAAGCTGGGTTCCTGGTTCACCGATGGACTGGGCAGCAATGATACCGACTGCTTCGCCTACCTGAACCGGCTGTCCGGTAGCCATGTTGGCTCCGTAACATTTTGCACACACGCCCAGATGGGATTTGCAGGTTAAAACCGTACGGATCTTTACAGAATCACGTCCAAGCTTCTTTAATACGTTCATGACCGCAGCCGCACGCTTTGGCGTACACATGTGGTTGGCTTTGACAATCACCTCTCCTGTATCCGGATCGGTAATAGTCTCTGCAATGAAACGTCCTGTAAGACGCTCCTGCAGGCTTTCAATGGTTTCCTGTCCGTCTGCAAAGGCCTTAATCTCCATAAACGGCGTATCCTTGCCTTCGCAGCAATCGATCTCACGGATAATGAGATCCTGGGAAACGTCAACCAGACGTCTGGTCAAATAACCGGAGTCGGCAGTACGCAGCGCAGTATCAGAAAGTCCCTTACGGGCTCCGTGTGCGGAGATAAAGTACTCCAAAACATCAAGACCTTCTCGGAAGTTGGACTTGATAGGAAGCTCAATGGTGTGGCCGGTAGTATCGGCCATAAGTCCACGCATACCTGCAAGCTGCTTGATCTGCTTATCAGAACCACGGGCTCCGGAATCAGCCATCATATAGATGTTATTATATTTATCAAGTCCTGTCAGCAGGTCATGGGTCAGCTGGTCATCGGTCGCTTTCCATGTGTCGATTACTTCTTTATAACGCTCCTCCTCCGTAATAAGACCACGGCGGAAGTTCTTTGCAATCTGGTCAACCGTTGCCTGAGCGTCGGCAATCAGCTTCGGCTTGCTTTCCGGCACGGTCATGTCGGAAATGGATACGGTCATAGCTGCTCTTGTGGAGTATTTATAACCAATGGCCTTAATATCATCAAGGGTTTCTGCAGTCTGAACCGCACCATGAACATTAATAACCTTTTCAAGGATCTGCTTTAGCTGCTTCTTTCCCACATGGAAGTCAACCTCCATCAGAAGCTCATTACCTGGAACAGACCTGTCTACAAAGCCAAGATCCTGAGGAACGATCTCATTGAAAATGAAACGGCCTACGGTTGATTCTACGGCACCTGTCTTTATGGTTCCATCTGCCATTTTTTTACTTACTCTGGCTTTAATTCTGGAATGAAGGGTAACTGCCTGGTTTTCGTAAGCAAGAATGGCTTCATTCACACTCTTAAATACCATGCCTTCCCCTTTGGCTCCAGGCCTTTCCTGAGTCAGATAGTAGATACCAAGAACCATATCCTGAGAAGGTACTGCTACAGGCCCGCCGTCAGAAGGCTTTAATAAGTTGTTAGGTGACAGCAGAAGGAAACGGCATTCAGCCTGGGCTTCCACGGAAAGAGGCAGATGAACCGCCATCTGGTCTCCGTCAAAGTCCGCATTGAATGCGGTACAAACCAGGGGGTGAAGCTTAATGGCTTTCCCTTCTACCAGAATAGGTTCAAATGCCTGGATACCAAGTCTGTGAAGGGTAGGCGCACGGTTTAACATCACCGGATGCTCCTTAATAACATCCTCCAGCACATCCCAAACCTCAGTCTGAAGACGCTCTACCATCTTTTTTGCATTTTTTATATTATGAGCGGTTCCGTTGGAAACCAGCTCCTTCATAACAAAAGGCTTAAACAGCTCAATGGCCATTTCTTTGGGCAGACCGCACTGGTAAATCTTCAGCTCTGGTCCTACTACGATAACGGAACGTCCGGAATAGTCCACACGCTTCCCTAAAAGGTTCTGGCGGAAACGGCCCTGTTTTCCCTTTAACATATCGGAAAGGGACTTTAAGGCGCGGTTTCCAGGTCCGGTTACCGGCCTTCCACGTCTGCCGTTATCAATCAGTGCATCCACAGCTTCCTGAAGCATACGCTTTTCATTGCGGACAATGATGTCCGGAGCGCCCAGCTCCAGCAGGCGGGCAAGGCGGTTGTTGCGGTTTATGATTCTTCTGTATAGATCATTTAAGTCTGAGGTAGCAAAACGGCCGCCGTCAAGCTGTACCATAGGACGGATATCCGGGGGAATTACCGGAACCACTGTCATGATCATCCACTCCGGCAAGTTGCCGGAATTGCGGAATGCCTCTACCACTTCCAGTCTCTTGATGATCCTGGCACGTTTCTGACCTGTAGCCTCCTTTAACCCCTTCTTTAACTCCTCAGAATCCTTTTCAAGATCAATGGATTGTAAAAGTTCCAGAATGGCTTCCGCACCCATTCCTACCCGGAAGGTGCCATAGCCATATTTCTCTATTTCTTCCCGGTATTCCTTCTCTGACAAGACCTGCTTATACTGCAGTCCCGTATTGCCGGCTTCCAGCACCACATAGGAAGCGAAATACAGCACCTTTTCCAGAGTCCTTGGAGAAATGTCCAGGATCAGGCCCATACGGCTGGGAATCCCCTTAAAATACCAGATGTGAGAAACAGGAGCGGCAAGCTGGATATGACCCATACGTTCCCTGCGGACACTGGCTTTTGTAACTTCAACGCCGCACCGGTCACAGATAACCCCTTTGTACCGGATTTTTTTATATTTACCACAATGGCATTCCCAATCCTTGCTGGGTCCGAAGATCCGTTCACAGAACAGACCGTCTTTTTCCGGTTTTAAAGTTCTGTAGTTGATCGTCTCAGGCTTTTTTACTTCACCATGGGACCATTCCAGGATCTTCTCCGGAGATGCCAGACCGATCTTAATGGCATCAAATGTCATCGGGTGGTAAGTTTCATTGTTTTCAGGCATGAGCGGTTCTCCCTTCTATTATTCTTCGTCTGAATCGTCAAATTCCACGTCATCGAAATCCTCAAAAGAATCGTCGACACCGTCTACTTCCTCATCTTCATCAACACTTACCAGTTCATCATCCTTGAACTCCTGCTTCTGGTAACCTAACTCACCTAAGGATTCCTCTTCCCGGTAATGCCTGTCGCCCTCGATGATGGATCTTAAATCTGTTTCTTCGAAATCGGTACTTTCCGCAATCTGAACCTCTGTATTGTCATCACGCAGCACTCTTACGTCAAGTGCCAGAGACTGAAGCTCTTTTAACAATACCTTAAAGGATTCCGGAATTCCCGGTTCAGGAATATTATCGCCCTTAATAATGGCCTCGTAAGTCTTCACACGTCCCACCACATCATCGGATTTCACGGTCATGATCTCCTGCAGTGTATAGGATGCACCATAGGCCTCCAGGGCCCAAACCTCCATCTCTCCGAAACGCTGTCCGCCGAACTGGGCTTTACCGCCGAGAGGCTGCTGGGTAACCAGAGAGTATGGTCCTGTGGAACGGGCATGGATCTTATCGTCAACCAGATGGTGCAGCTTCAGATAATGCATGTGGCCGATGGTAACCGGGCTGTCAAAAAACTCACCGGTACGTCCGTCGCGGAGGCGGACCTTACCGTCACGGTTAATAGGAACGCCCTTCCACAATTCCTTATGGTCCAGGTGATCGCCCAGGTACCGGATCACCTCCGGCTTCAATGTTTCGCTATATTTCTCCTGGAAGTCTTTCCACTCCATGTTTACATAGTCGTTGGCCACATCCAGGGTATCCATAATGTCGATTTCGTTTGCACCGTCAAATACCGGTGTGGATACGTTAAATCCTAGAGCCCTTGCCGCCAGGCTCAAGTGGATCTCAAGCACCTGCCCGATGTTCATACGGGACGGCACGCCCAGGGGGTTTAACACAATGTCAAGAGGCCGGCCATTGGGAAGGAACGGCATATCTTCCACAGGGAGCACACGGGATACAACACCCTTGTTTCCGTGACGTCCGGCCATTTTGTCGCCGACAGAGATCTTTCTCTTCTGGGCAATGTAAATACGGACAGTCTGGTTCACGCCCGGAGAAAGCTCATCGCCGTTTTCTCTTGTAAATACTTTTGCATCCACAATGATTCCATAGGCACCATGGGGAACCTTTAAAGAAGTATCCCGGACTTCTCTTGCCTTTTCACCAAAGATGGCACGCAGCAGCCGTTCCTCTGCAGTAAGCTCGGTCTCTCCCTTTGGAGTCACCTTTCCCACCAGGATATCACCGGCACGGACTTCCGCACCAATTCTTATAATTCCTCTTTCGTCAAGATCCTTTAACGCATCCTCGCCCACCCCGGGAACATCCCTGGTGATCTCTTCCGGTCCCAACTTGGTGTCACGGGCTTCTGCCTCATATTCCTCGATGTGAACAGAGGTATAAACATCCTCCTGAACCAGCTTCTCGCTTAAGAGTACCGCATCTTCGTAGTTGTAACCTTCCCAGGTCATAAACCCAATGAGCGGGTTCTTTCCAAGAGCGATTTCACCGTTCTGAGTGGATGGACCGTCTGCAATAACCTCTCCCTTTTCCACATGGTTGTTTTTATATACGATGGGCTTCTGGTTATAGCAGTTGGACTGGTTGCTTCTTTTAAATTTAGTCAGGCGGTAAACATCCTTCCCGCCGTCAGAGTCTCTTTTAATGATGATTTCATTGGAAGCGGAACGCTCCACAACACCGGCATTTCTGGCAACCACGCAAACACCGGAGTCAACCGCCGCTTTGGATTCCATACCGGTTCCAACTACCGGAGTCTCCGTTGTTAACAGAGGCACGGCCTGACGCTGCATGTTGGATCCCATAAGAGCACGGTTGGCATCGTCGTTTTCAAGGAAGGGGATCATGGCAGTTGCAACGGAAAATACCATCTTAGGAGAAACGTCCATGAGGTCAATGTTTTTCCTCTGGAACTCGGATGTTTCTTCACGGAAACGGCCGGAAATATTCTTATGAACAAAGTGGCCATCCTCATCCAAAGGCTCATTTGCCTGGGCAACCACGAAATTATCTTCTTCGTCAGCAGTCAGGTAAACCACCTCATCCGTGACCACAGGATTCTGGGCATTGGTCTTATCCACCACGCGGTAAGGAGCCTCCACAAATCCATACTGGTTGACTCTCGCATAGGTAGCAAGTGAGTTGATCAGACCGATGTTAGGACCTTCCGGCGTCTCAATGGGGCACATACGGCCATAATGGGTATAGTGAACGTCTCGCACCTCGAATCCGGCACGGTCTCTGGAAAGACCTCCAGGTCCCAATGCGGAAAGACGCCTCTTGTGGGTCAGCTCTGCCAGCGGGTTGTTCTGGTCCATGAACTGTGACAGCTGGGAGCTTCCAAAGAACTCTTTCACAGCTGCTGTGACAGGTTTGATATTGATCAGGGACTGCGGAGTAATGCCATCCATATCCTGCGTAGTCATACGCTCCCGGACCACTCTCTCCATTCTGGAAAGACCGATGCGGTACTGGTTCTGCAGAAGTTCACCCACGGCGCGGATTCTACGGTTTCCTAAATGGTCGATATCATCCGCCGTACCCACTTCTTCTTCCAGGTGCATGTTGTAATTGATGGAGGCAAGGATATCTTCCTTTGTGATGTGCTTGGGGATCAGTTCGTTTATGTTTCTGTGAAGGGCATTTTTAAGTGTCTCTTCATCCTCACTTCCAGCTTCTGCCAGGATTTTTTCAAGGGCAGGATAGAATACTAACTCAGTAATACCTGCTTCCTTTGGATCAAAGCTTACAAAGGTAGATAAGTCAACCATTAAATTGGAAAGAACCTTCTGCTTGTGCTCCACTCCTTCCAGCCAGACAAAAGGAACAGCCGCGTTCTGAATATCGGTTGCAAGCTGCTTGTCTACTGTTGTTCCAGCCTCTGCCAGGATTTCGCCGGTTGTGGTATCAACCACATCCTCAGCAAGGACATGACCTGTGATACGGTTTTTAAAATGAAGCTTTTTATTGAATTTATATCTTCCGACCTTTGCAAGATCGTATCTTCTGGGGTCAAAGAACATACTATTTAACAAACTTTCAGCACTATCAACAGATAAAGGTTCACCTGGGCGGATCTTTTTATATAACTCCAATAAGCCATCCTGGTAATTATCGGACGTATCCTTACCAAAGCTGGCTAATAATTTCGGTTCCTCACCGAACAGTTCAATAATTTCTGCGTTGGTGCCAAAGCCCAGGGCACGGATCAGAACGGTTACCGGAACCTTTCTGGTTCTATCCACACGCACGTAGAAAATATCATTGGAGTCTGTTTCATACTCCAGCCAGGCTCCCCTGTTTGGAATTACCGTACAGGCATAAAGCTCTTTTCCTACCTTGTCGTGTTCAATACCATAATATATACCTGGGGAACGTACCAACTGGCTTACAATAACTCGCTCCGCACCGTTAATTACGAAGGAGCCGGTATCTGTCATAAGCGGAAGATCACCCATGAAGATCTCGTGTTCATTAATTTCATCTTTATCTTTATTGCAAAGCCTTACCTTTACCTTTAAAGGAGCTGCATAGGTTGCATCTCTTTCCTTGCATTCTTCTATTGTGTACTTGATATCATCCTTACATAATGTAAAGTTGACAAACTCAAGACTTAAATGTCCCGCAAAGTCTGCAATCGGAGAGATGTCTTCAAAGACTTCCTTTAATCCTTCATCAAGGAACCACTGATAGGAATTCTTCTGAATCTCAATCAGGTTTGGCATCTCAAGCACTTCTTTTTGTCTTGAGAAGCTCATTCTCAGGCTCTTACCGGCTGGGACCGGACGCATTCTGCTTTTCTCCATTGACGTTTCACCCCTGTTTTCTTTCTAATCGTTTCTGTTTTTGGGCATAAATGTGCCTTTAAGGCACACAAATCCACAATAGTGCACATTCCATAATATCACGGCATTGTCAAGGTGTCAAGCATTTTTTGCTTGTATTTTCCAAGAAAATGTGTTATACTATTGCAGATAGGCCCAATTTACAAAATGAACTATTGGAGGTATTCCCGGTGAGCACATTTTTAAACGTATTATTAGTGATTCTTTTTATCGCAGCCGTGGCTCTGGCAGTCCTTTATTTTCTTGGAAAAAGGCTGGAAAAGCGTCAGGTGGAACAGCAGCAGGCATTGGAAGCTGCGGCACAGACCGTGTCCATGCTGGTAATCGATAAAAAGAAAATGAAACTAAAGGATGCAGGGCTTCCTAAGATCGTGTATGAACAAACCCCCTGGTATATGCGCCGCACAAAGCTGCCCATTGTAAAGGCAAAGGTTGGCCCAAAGGTTATGACACTGATCGCTGACGCCAAGGTGTTCGAGGTGCTTCCGGTAAAGACAGAAGCTAAGGTTGTTGTAAGCGGTATCTACATAACCGAGATCAAGAGCCTTCGGGGCAAAGCCGTTCCACCGGCACCGAAAAAGAAAACATTCTTGGACAGGTTTAAGAAGGGCGGAAAGTAAGATACCTGAATTTCTGTATTTACAAATACATCAATACCCGTTTTTTAGAAAGTGATCTGCACCATAAAAAGATTAAAGACGAATGCCGGAGCGCGATAATGGTCGCACTCCGGCATTTTTATTTAATCATACAGGATACAGAACCGCTGTAATAAGATATGAACCGGATCTTATCCGGTTGTTTCCTATGGGAAATTGATCTGCAGAAAAGCCTTGTCCTGTTTCCATATATATTAGGAAGAAACGCCATCCATGTTGCGGCATGACAGAGCTTGCGGATTCTTTCATCAGAATCTCCTAACTGCTGATGAAAAGGTACCGTTATCGTTTTCATTTTATTCGTTTCATACCTTGTATTAATCTAAACTTTTCATTGATCTTTCAGTATGAATTATTACTACAGTTGTTTGCAATTAAATTTTAAAAAATCCATTGACAAAGCCATAGATATGATATACAATTAAGGCACAAGGTAGTTAGTTTTAACTAACCTTACGAGTATGACAATTATTTCAATCTTGATTCAAAATGAAAGGAGAACTGCTATGTTTCAACAGATAAAATTACCCTATGCATATGACGCATTAGAACCCCATATCGATGCTCTCACAATGGAAACTCATTATTCCAAGCATCACGCAGCTTACACCAAAAATTTAAATGACGCAGCCCAGAAGGCGGGCGTAGCAGACAAGGAAATCACCTCCCTCCTCTCCTCTCTGGAAAACATTTCCGACGAGGCTCTCCGAAAAGCCATCCGCAACAATGGAGGAGGCTTCTACAACCATAATCTGTATTTCTCCACCATGAGTCCTGACGGAGGTGGACAACCTACCGGCCTTCTTAAAGATGAGCTGGAAAAGGCCTTTGGCAGCTTTACTGACTTTCAGAATCAGCTAAGCAGCCTGGCCGCCGGCCAGTTCGGTTCCGGCTGGGGCTGGCTGTCGGCAAACCGGGATGGCAGGCTCATACTATCTGCCAGTGCCAACCAGGATAACCCCCTTATGGAAGGCAAAGGTTTTGTTCCGATCCTTGGCATCGATGTTTGGGAGCACGCCTATTACCTGAAGTATAAAAATCTCAGGGCAGATTATATCAAAGCATTTTTTCATGTAATAGACTGGAAGGCTGTTTCTTCCAATTATGAGAACATTAGGAAAGGATAAGGAAAGGAGGCTGAATCTATAACCTGAATACGCCGCTTCCCGACAGTATTTTCGTCAGGAAGCGGCTTTATTCTATTAAATCCTTATAAAATGGGGCCGCTGCCCCAGGTTGATCTCTCAACAATGGTACAACGGCCCTTGATCAGCAGCTAAAATTATTCATTCAATGATGAATTAATCCTCTACAAATACATTTTCGATTATTTTGCTGCCATTGACTTTATAGCAACGGTCATCTCCGTCTTTTGCTTTGGTCTTACTCTTCTGAACCGTACCAGATGTGTTAACCAGTCTATAAATTGTCTCTACAGTACCATCTGCAGTTACTTCTTTCTTATCTTTTGCATCAAATTTATAGAATTCATCATAACCTTTTTCGGTTACTTTTTCTGCTTTAACATCATCTAAGAACTTCTCTGTTGTCAGAAGCTTAATTTCTGTATATTCTCCATTGACAGTAGTCGCCTTAACTACAGAATACTTGTCGTCCTTATCAGCCTTTAACAACATACCTCCAAGGTAATATTTGTCATCATCAACGCCAAATTTACCCTGTCCCTTAGAGCTTCCGGACTTGTTAAATAAGAACTGGAAGGAGTCTCCGTCAATGGTAACATTCTGCTTGCCGGTCTTCATAGCACCGTCATCGCCGTTACCAAAATAGTACAGTTTGTATTTTGCAGTCTTATACAGACCAGATACATTATCCTTGAATTCATCTTCTGTATCAAAGTTGTAATCATCTAAGTCGTCATCACCTGCTACATCATCAATATCTGTTGTGCTGTTTCCGACAAACTTAATGGCAACCAGGCCATCCTTCATTACGCCATAGGAATCGAAAGCATATTTCTTTCCATTAATGGTCTTGATTTCAGATGCTACTAATTTACCATCCTTATCAGAATAGTACCAGTTGTTCTCATCATCATCATAGTCGCCTTTGTTCAAATAAGAATCAGGCACAACCTGGAACCAGCCCTTGGTTACTCTGGCGCCATCTTCCGGACTTCCATAATATCTGAATCCTCTGGTGTAAACAGCATTTCCCTGGCTGGTAGTTGCAGTGCTGTCTGTTGACTTTGTCTCGGTAGGAGTTGCTTCCCAGTTAACCCATTCCGCATTCATACGGCCATCTTTATCAAAGCTGTACTTCTTTCCATTAATGGTCTTGCCCTTTTCATCGGTCATCTTCTTACCATTAGTCTTGAAATAGAAATAACGGGTCTGATCTTCATCATCAAATACATTGTCGCTGGAGATACCAGGATCAACCGCACTATCATAGCTGTTATCTACAATATCCAGATACTCCCACTGGCCGACTCTCTGAGCACCATCATTTTCATCACCGCAATAGTAAACGCCGTCACGCCACTTGTCATCACCAGTTACCCGGTCACCGCTTTCGTCAATCCAGCCAAACAGCATCTTGCCTTCATCATCAAAGATATATTTCTTTCCATTGATTGTTTTGAAAGAAGCATTATTTCCGGTGGTAGAGCTCTTGTAAGCTCTTCCGTTAGAGCCGAAGTAATACCAGTGGTTCATGGGCTCTTCATCATCATCGCCGCCGTCATAATCATCATTCTCAACGGATACCCACTTGTTGGTAACCATAGCACCGTTTTCATCTACATAATAGTAGTTGTCACTGTATTCAACAACAACATCCGTAGCCATTTCTCCATCTTCGTTAAGGTAGAACCAGTTGTCGCCGGATTTTTCCCATTTCTCTGTTTCTAAATCGCCGCTCTTATTATAGTACACCCATGTACCATTTTCTTCCTGCCAGCCGGTTGCTGCGAAAGAAGACATGGAAGCGCCTAATGCAAGCAATGCTGCTGTGGATAATACAGCAACTAATTTTGTCTGCTTTCTCATAATTAATGCACTCTCCTTTTTTCTTTTTGAAATATTTTTTTCGAAATTCCTAATTGCATTACGAGGTAATTATACTTCTAATATTGGAAATTATCAATACCTTTTTTACTTTTTTTGCATTTTTTGCAAAAAGAAAAAAATATTTACAATTCCGGCAGAAGCTATCAATTCCTCCATCACATGGAATAGTATAATACATTTTTTAGGAAAATGCTATAACATTTCTCTGTGCATTTTCTTACATAATCATTACGAAAATTGTCTTCCGCAACAAAATTGTATTTTTATAAGTACAATCCTGTTTTTAGAGGCATAATAAGCGGTATTCCCCTCATTAATCCCATTAAGAATCAAGCTTAGCAGCAGAATGCAGGAGCTTCTTCCCATTATGAACCGCCGGCCTTTTCTCCCTAAAACAATTTTTTACTCACATACTCACAAACTGGTTAATTCATAATATTAAATAGGATGAAACCGTATCTTATATTAAATCTTCACATATCTATATTCCATCCAAGCCTTAAAACCATTATCGGAACCTTTTATCGTGTTTTCTCTTACTACAGCCCCCTATCGCATTCTTCCACTGACAAGTTATCAAACTCTCTCCCTAATCTTTTAATCTCATAATAATCCTCCATATGCAATCTCCTATTACAATCTCCTATTGCAATTTTCCATTCCAATGGTATAATGTTCATATATTTACAATAAGCGCTATATTTGAACACATCATATCAACACCCCTACACCAACTATAACCGATACGGAGGTCAATTAACTATGGATCGTAATGTCATCATATGCCGCTCCATTCTGGAAAATCCGGCAGTAACACAAAGAGATTTATCCAAAGAACTTAACGTTTCCCTGGGAACCGTTAATAATCTGATAAAGGAATGCATTGAAAAAAATTATATTGAGATCGGAAGCGGAAGCGACACCTACGAACTGCTGCCGGCAGGACAAGCCCTGCTAAGCCAAAATAAGGTTGACGGAGCCGTCATCATAGCCGCTGGTTTTGGCTCCCGCTTTGTTCCCTTAACTTTTGAAACCCCAAAAGGACTTCTGGAGGTATTTGGAGAGCGCATGATTGAACGGCAGATCCGGCAGCTCCACGAAGCGGGAATTAAGAACATTACCATTGTAGTGGGCTATTTAAAAGAAAAATTTGAATATCTGATAGACAAATATCAGGTGAAGCTTTTATATAATCCTGAATATTCCCACAAAAATACCCTTACCACCATTTATCACGCCCGCCATATCCTTCGCGGGAAAAATATGTATGTTCTTTCTTCCGACAACTGGATGCGCCACAACATGTACCATGCCTATGAAGGCGGTGCTTGGTACTCGGCATCATATATGGAAGGAGATACCTCTGAATGGTGCCTTGATTATAATAAGAAGGGACGCATTTTAAATGTATCCGTTGGCGGCCAGGATAAGTGGGTAATGTATGGGCCGGTCTTTTTCTCCAGAACCTTCTCAGAACAGTTCTTAACCGTCCTGGAAAATTATTACAACCTTCCCGGAACAGAACAGTTTTACTGGGAAAATGTCTATATGGAAATGCTGTCCGGCGAAGCTGCAAAAAGGCTCCCCCATATTCCGGAGGCAAAAAAGGACATTGACCTGTTCATAAACCGGAGACCAGCTGACGAGGTTTATGAATTTGAGAACCTGGAGGAACTTCGCCGTTTCGACTTAAAATACCAGCGCCATTCCGATAATGAAGCCATGGAGCTGGTATCAGACGTCTTTCAGGTGCCGGAATCAGAGATCACGGAAATCCGCTGCTTAAAAGCGGGTATGACCAACAAGTCCTTCCTTTTTAAAATTAAGGACCGTCATTATATCTGCCGCATCCCTGGACCCGGAACCGAACTGCTTATCAACCGGCAGCAGGAAAAAGCCGTTTATGATGCCTTAAGCGGACTGGATATCTCGGAAAAGGTCATTTACTTTAATGGTGAAACAGGATATAAAATTGCAGAATTTTATGAAGGTGCCCACAATGCAGATCCTGACAATCAGGAAGAAATGGAGCGCTGCATGGCAGTCGTCCGGAAATTTCATAAATCAGGGCTTAAAGTGGACCATACCTTCGATATTCGCGAACGGATCGATTTCTATGAAACGCTTTGCAAGGCCCATGGTGACATCCTTTTTGATGATTATACCATTGTCCGCAGGCAAATGACAGAGCTTATCAACAAGCTGGACAGCTTTAATCACGAAAAGGTCCTATCCCACATTGATACCGTAGTGGACAACTTCCTAATGCTGCCTGGCGGCGAAGTGCGTTTAATTGACTGGGAATATTCCGGGATGTGCGATCCTCTTGTGGATATCAGTATGTGTGCCATTTATTCCTATTACGATGAAAAGCAGACCGATGATCTCATAAGAATCTATCTGGACAGAGAGCCAACGGACGAAGAACGTTACACCATTTATGCCTATATCGCTCTGGGAGGCTTCCTGTGGAGCCTATGGGCGGTATATAAGGCAGCCTTAGGGGAGGAATTTGGCGAATACACCATAATCATGTATCGTTATGCCAAAAACTATTATAAAAAATGCTCCGAAATCCCCAAAATATGATATTTTTGGAATTTGTCCGCAAATCGTAATAAAATATTTAGGTATTCTTACCATTATTATGCTATAATGTACACGAAAGCAATGAGCAGTGCGAAATAAGGCAGGAGAAGATTTTCGTTGTGCCTGCACATAAGAAAATCTTTTCATGGCTTATTTCATAGAGCGAAGCCCGTGAGCGAGTAAAACCCCAGGTTTTGCGAGCTGCACTGCGGACCTAATGCTAAGAAATATGGACTTGCGGCAGAGAGATACTTTCGTTGTGCCTGCACAAAAGAAAATCTTTCCACGGCTTATTTCATAAGGCAAAGCCCGTGAGCGAGTAAAACCCCAGGTTTTGCGAGCTGCACTGCAGACCTAAGGCTAAGAAATATGGACTTGCGGCAGAGAGATACTTTCGTTGTGCTTGCACATAAGAAAATCTTTTCATGGCTTATTTCATAGGGCGAAGCCCGTGAGCGAGTAAAACCCCAGGTTTTGCGAGCTGCACTGCGGACCTAATGCTAAGAAATATGGACTTGCGGCAGAGAGATACTTTCGTTGTGCCTGCACAAAAGAAAATCTTTCCACGGCTTATTTCATAAGGCAAAGCCCGTGAGCGAGTAAAACCCCAGGTTTTGCGAGCTGCACTGCAGACCTAAGGCTAAGAAATATGGACTTGCGGCAGAGAGATACTTTCGTTGTGCCTGCACAAAAGAAAATCTTTCCACGGCTTATTTCATAAGGCAAAGCCCGTGAGCGAGTAAAACCCCAGGTTTTGCGAGCTGCACTGCGGACCTAAGGCTAAGAAATATGGACTTGCGGCAGAGAGATACTTTCGTTGTGCCTGCACATAAGAAAATCTTTCCACGGCTTATTTCATAAGGCAAAGCCCGTGAGCGAGTAAAACCCCAGGTTTTGCGAGCTGCACTGCGGACTTAAGGCTAAGAAATATGGACTTGCGGCAGAGAAATACTTTCGTTGTGCCTGCACATAAGAATATCTTTCCACGGCTTATTTCATAAGGCAAAGCCCGTGAGCGAGTAAAACCCCAGGTTTTGCGAGCTGCACTGCGGACCTAATGCTAAGAAATATGGACTTGCGGCAGAGAGATACTTTCGTTGTGCCTGCACATAAGAATATCTCTCCACGGCTTATTTCATAAGGCGAAGCCCGTGAGCACGCAAAACCCCAGGTTTTGCGTGCTGCACTGCGGACCTAAGGCTAAGAAATATGGACTTACGGCAGAGAAATACTTTCGTTGTGCCTGCACATAAGAAAATCTTTCCACGGCTTATTTCATAAGGCAAAGCCCGTGAGCGAGTAAAACCCCAGGTTTTGCGAGCTGCACTGCGGATCCATAACAAATGAATAAAACGGCTAAACAGGAGGAGGAACGGTATGCGATATAGAAAAAAATTGACAGCGCTGCTCATGGCAGGACTTGTAGGAACCGCTGCCCTGATACCGGCTGGTACAGCCTGGGGGGCCACTGGCTGGGTTGCAGATGGTTCCAAGTGGAAATATATTGACCAGGACGGTTCCACTCATAAAGGCTGGGTAAAAACATCTGACGGTACCTTTTATTTTCTTGATCTTTCCACCGGCTATATGGCTACAGGGTGGAAACAAATCAACGGAAACTGGTACTATTTTCATTCCAACGGCGCCATGGCTACCAAGTGGATTCAGGATGGGGGAAAATATTATTACCTCATGGATGATACAGGTGTCCTTGTAAAGGGATGGTTAAAAATAGGCAATGACTACTATTATATGAAGGGTGACGGTTCGATGTCTGCCGGCTGGCGGGAAATGGACGGAGGCTGGTATTACTTCAAGGAAAACGGCAAATGCACCATTGGGTGGGGACAGATTGGAAGCGACTGGTTTTATTTCGGTTCTGACGGAAAAATGGTCACTGGCTGGAAGCAGATTGACAATGCTTACTATTATCTGAATGTGGATTCCAAGTCTGTATTAGGTAAGATGATGACAGGCTGGCTCAGTGACGGAACCAATAAATATTACATGGATACCAGCAACGGAAAGATGGCTCACGGATGGAAGCAGGTGGACGGCTCCTGGTATTATTTTAATGATTCCGGACATATGACCACCGGTTGGATACAGCTTTCCGGCGTTTACTATTATCTTGATCCTTCTACCGGTAAGATGGCGATGAACACCACCCTTACGATTGATGGAAAGAGTTATACCTTTGGCTCCAACGGAGCTTATCAGGGGAATGCTTCCGGTTCACCTTCCGGTTCAACGAACGGAAACAGCCCCGGAGGGACATCAACAGACACTTCCACTGCTCCAGGGGGATCTTCTCAAGGAACCTCAGGCTCCGGCGGGCCGGGAGGAACTTCTTCCGGCGGCAATACCTTAAGCGGAGCTCCGGGAAGTTCTTCAAACGATACTCCCGGCGGTTCATCCAATCCTTCCGGCAGCAATGGCTATCAGCTGTCACCAGGGCTTACGACAGGTCCCGGTTGATCTCATAAGAGTCAGTATCTGTGTGGGTATCTGCACCTCGGCGCGGATACCCCTTTATTTTTGCGGGCAATGAGCCGGCGGATATGCAAGTTTATTTCGTCAAATACTTGAATGATAAGGAGGAAACACATTGAGACACAAGAAAATTGGCATGCGGTTTGCCGCAGCCGCATTATGCGCCTTTATGGGGATGTCTGCAGGGTTTGGCCCGGCCATGGACTCCTGGGCCGCGGCCTATGAAAAAGTCAATGGCTATTACCAGCTGGCGGACGGTACGGTGATTCAACAGGCAATCGCCAGAGGGATCGACGTTTCCAGATGGCAGGGGAATGTTAACTGGGCGGCTGTGGCGGCTGATGATGTCAGCTTCGTCATGCTGGGCACCAGATCCAAGGGTGTTGTAGACCCCAATTTCCATACCAATGTAAAAGGTGCATCAGCGGCAGGGCTTAAGGTGGGTGCCTATATTTATTCTCTGGCTACCACACCGGACATGGCCAGAGCAGAGGCAGATTTCGTTCTCAGTCTGGTAAAGGATTATCCCATCTCTTTTCCCATCGCTTTTGACGCAGAGGACAGCGCAACCCTTGGTACGCTTCCCCCGGCTCAGGTCAGCGAAGTGATCAACGCATTCTGTCAGCGCATTGCAGATGCAGGGTATTACCCCATCGTATATGCCAATGATTACTGGTTATCAAAGAAAATTGATTTATCAAATATGCCTTATGATGTGTGGGTGGCCCGGTATGAAGCCAAGCATGTCTACGCCAACCCGATCATGTGGCAGGTCACCAGCACCGGCTCCATTGATGGCATTAACGGGAACGTAGACATTGATTTTCTCTACAAAGATCTGACTCCAAAGCTTCCAGGGAATATGTGGAGGACCATTGGAGGGAAGACCTATTACTACCAGAACTATTCCATTCAGAAAAATGCCTGGATCAATGACGGTACCGGCTGGTTCTTCATGAATGAAGAGGGCCTGACCGCCACCGGATGGTTTGATAAGGATGGTCTGCGTTATTATCTGGATGAGACTACAGGACGGATGAACATCGGTTGGAAACTGCTCTCCGACAAATGGTATTTCTTTAATCCAAGCGGATCCATGAATACCGGATGGCTCTCTGACAACGGGTCACGTTATTATCTGGAGTCCAATGGTGCAATGGCCACCGGATGGAAGGAATTAAACAATCAGTATTATTATCTGGATCCAACTTCCGGGCAGATGGCTACCGGATGGAAGGACATAAATAGCAAGCGGTATTTCTTACAGGAAAGCGGTGTAATGGCAACTGGTTGGCTGGATAACAACGGTTCCCGGTATTATTTAAATAACGATGGATCTATGGCAACCGGGTGGCTGGCCGATGGTACCTCCAAGTATTATCTTGCTGGAAGCGGTGCGGTTTCCACCGGCTGGCAGCTCATAGACAATAGCTGGTATTTCTTTAGCCCGAGCGGTACTATGGCAACAGGATGGGTCAATCCTGACGGAAACTGGTATTATATTGGGAATGACGGAAAGATGCAGTCCGGCTGGCTTGAGGACCGGGGAGCAAAGTATTATTTAAGCGCTTCCTCCGGTAAGATGACTGTAGGCTGGAGACAGATTGACGGATCCTGGTATTACTTTGGCGGAAGCGGTGCCATGGCGACCGGCATGACCCAGGTCAATGGCCAGCAGTATTACCTAAATCCGTCTGATGGAAAGATGGCGGCCTCTACTGCATTTGTATTGGATGGCGTTTCCTATACTGCTGATGCAAACGGTGTTTGCACGGTGACACCTCAGGAAACTGCGGGACAGACGGGCGGAGAAAACACAGCAGAAAGCCAGACTTCCCAGTCTGAGACAACACCTGCAGAATCTGCCAGCCAGACAAAGGAAATCGGCCCTGGAATACATAAATAAACTGCAGGCTCCTATTGTATCAACTGGCTGTTCTAGCAGCCTGCATAAGGAAGCTTAAATAACAGAAAATACGCTTTGAATGACGGCATATATGAGCCGGTTCAAAGCGTATTGTTTTTTAATTATATTCTAAATCTCCCTGCAGCAAGTCTTCTTTTGCTATATTTATGCCTCTTAAGGTTTTAAGGTCTTAAGGTCTTAAAGTCGTAATGTCTTAAAGTCGTAATGTCTAAATAATTCTTTTCTTACCCAGTTCTTTTTTATGACCCTTAACACCAAATAAATGATATAAGACTCTGGTGCAAAGCTTCTTTTACATATCGCTTCAAATACAACCGGATTGCTTAATCCGAAAAATTCTTCGTCTCTCCAACGATATAAATAGGTCTGTCCTTCAGTTCCGCAAACAGAATGGCAATGTAATTGCCGATGATCCCCACGATCAGGAACAGCACAGCGAACATGAAGCAGATCAGCACAATGGTGGTGGCATACCCGTTTGGCGTCCCTACTCTCGCCCAGCTCCATATGGTATAAATCATCATGAGGATCCCCAAAAGACCTGCCCCGCATCCGGCATATATTCCAAGCTTTAAAGGCAGATTGGAAAAGCACATGATGGTATTTAAAGAAAAAACCATAAGCTTTTTAATGCTGTATTTGCTCTCACCTGCCACCCGGATTCCTGCTTCATATTCAATGGTGGTCTTATTAAAACCAATGTTCTGCACATATCCCCGGAGAAAACGGACCTTTTCCCTGTAATTATCCTTAAGTACATCAGAAGCCCGCCTGGAGATGGCGAAGAAATCAGAAGCATTTGGTTCAAACTTCACATCGGAGAGCGCATTGATCAAACGGTAAAAGGAAGAAGAGGCAAAGTTCTTGAACCAGCCTGCGGACTCATTTTTCGTCCGGACCATATTGATGATGTCATAGCCGCTTTCAAACTTTCTGATGATTTCCGGTAAATACTCGGGAGGATGCTGCAGATCCGCATCCATGCAGACGATCCCATCGCCGCTGCTGTAATCCAGGCCAGCGATCATGGCTGCCTCATGGCCGAAGTTTCTGGAAAAGCTGATCACCTTTACCTTTTTATCCCGCCCGGATAATTGGTCAAGGACCTTCATGGTCCCATCCTGGCTTCCGTCATTGACAAAGATCAGTTCATAGTCCCAGTTAAGTTTATTTAAAATGCTGGCCGTTTCTTCATAGAACTGTTTAAGAGCCAGTTCCTCATTGTAGCATGATACCACGACCGATAATGTATTTCCCATATTTTGCCTCCTGGTGAATCATGGGATATGCCTGTATATCCGGTTGATTCACATATTCGAGGCTGAAAGCTGTTATTTCTTTCAACCTTTGTCTCCTAATGAATCAAGGGGATATGCCTGCATATCCGGCTGATTCACATATTCAAGGCTGAAAGATTTCTTTTCTCTCAACCTTTGTCTCCTAATGAATCAAGGGGATATACCTGCATATCCGGCTGATTCACATATTCAAGGCTGAAAGATTTCTTTTCTCTCAACCTTGGTCTCCTAATGAATCAAGGGGATATGCCTGCATATCCGGCTGATTCACATATTTAAAGCTGAAAGATGTTTTTTCTCTCAACCTTTGCCCCTAATAAATCAAGGGGGCTATTGCATTTCATTAGCTTCCTTTTTTATATAACATTGTTCAAACTCTGTCAATGCCTGGGCTGACTTTTCACCGGAATTCCCCTTCACATCCACCGAAGCCAGAAGATTTCCGTTGTCATAGCACACGGGTATCAGCTTTCCGCATTGGATTAAATCCCATACCAGAGTATAAGAACGGTTCTCTTCTCCCGTATAGCCCGCCTGAACATAGACATAATCTGTTTTTGCATAATCCATGAATTCCACAAAGTAATCCATTTTCTTGACCAAAACTACATTTCCCCATGCTCCTGTAATATCATCGTAGGATTGGACATTGCATGGGAATACCAGCACATCCGGATGATCTCCTATAGCAATCAGCCTGGTTTCCGGGTCTGCAGCGAGGATCTCCCAGATCTTTTGGTTTCCCTTGGCAACCATGTCCTGCCTGGCAGCTTCCCTATGGTCGTAGTAGCCTTTATGGGAAAATGACACCGGACTAAAGCCAAGGCTCCAGTTCCAGCTGGTCACGGAGGTGAAAAACACAGAAAATAAAAGCACCCAGACTCCTACCCCCAGGCCCCCCCGCCACAGGGTTTTTTCTCCGGCTTCTGCCGCCGTCTTCAGGACATAGACAGACGTAAGCACATAGAGAAGCATGAAGTAGTTCCCATCCACCTGGGTCAGCATGGCAAAGCTGATTAGATTGACCACAAGAAAGGGTACGTAGATCACGTTTAGAAAAGCAGAGAGCTGGTTATTTTTCCCTTTATCCACATCCTTGCCGTAAAAACGGCTTGCAATCCACAATAAAAGAAGAAAATACAGAAGAAATCCACCCCATGCCAGAATTACATGATCCATATCCTCTCCCACAGGGCAAAACAAAAATCCATGAAGCCGTTTTACCAGACGGAAAGCCTTTTCCCCAAAGGGCATTCCTGCGCCGTAATGAGGGATGGAATTGACCATAAACGGATATTTTATATGAAATCCCAGCCTTGTGAGCAGGGAGGAGAATACTGAGGTAAGAGGAAGTCCTGTCAATCGAAATGTCCTCGCCCAGATACCCACTAAGGCCAGTAGGGCTCCTGCAGCAACCGCCAGTCCGCCGCCGTTTTTTTCTTCTGCTCCAAATTGGGGAAGCAGCAGCTTTCCAAGGAGGTATAAAAATCCCATTCCAAATACAGCGGTGGAAAAGATCAGGGCCGTTGGTTTTAAGGTCAGACTGAAAAAATAGGCTGCCGTCCCGTAACCCAGATAACGCCAGGACCTTTGCCCTGCTTTTATATAACAGAGCAGGTAATACACCATGATCTCCTGGACAAGCAGCGTGATGGTATCACTTTTGGCTGTAACTGCCATATTCATGATGCCCGGAACCCCTGACAGCAGGGCGGCTAAAAAGATTGCCTGATCCCGTTTCATGTAAATGCGGCCAATTTGGTACCCCAGAAAAAGGACCCCCAAGGACAGCCACAGATTGACCGAGGTTAAAAAGCTGTAGGAGGGAAGCTGGGATAGGGGCAGAGTCAAAACCTCAAATCCTTTGGAATAGGTGTATACGATTCCAATGGTTCCCAGATTTTCATAAATCCCATGGCCGTTATCCAGAATATACCGGGACCTGACACCATACCACAGGCTGTCAAAGTCCACGGCAATGTTCAGTCTTCCAGCCTGAAGGCAAACCATGGTAATAAGAAATGCCAGCAAAAATATCTCCTTTGCCTTAAAAGCCGGAGCGTTTCTCTTTTCTCCGCCTCCCAGGCATGATCTTCCAAAAAAAAGCAGGAGCACGGCACTTACAAGGACGAAGATGGTCAAATACCGGATGGAGCCAATGCCAATGGCAGACATAAGGCAAAAGACGGCCAAAAGAGAAGAGGCACCTGTGAGAAAATCAGAGGCCGGACCATCTTCCCTGGGAAGCTTCCACAGGGATACCCGGAGAAAATGCCCAACGAACAGAATATAGGCCAGATAAAGGCCGGAGACCAGCACCGGAACAAAGGCCATATGGCCCCATAAAAAGACCGCCGCAAGAAGGACTACAACCCCAAGCTTCTGCCAGTTCTTAGGAAAAAGAAGGCCTGACAAACAGAAGGCAGCAAACAGCTTTGCCGTCTCTGCCATCATGGTCTTATATTCCTCCTGGTTCATGATCCACTGAAAAACGTCCTGGTTTAAGATCTGATTCAAAGAATACAGGATCCCTGCCGCCGAAAACAGCATAAACAGCAGGATACCATATCCATGTTTTTGTGATCGCCCCATAAAAACCCCCGAATATCTTTGTTGTATACGTATGTTACAATCGGATACGGCTGCCGTCTGATCCAAAAGAGGGCGAAAGATACCCTTCTTTCAATCTTCCTGTTTAAAATCATTTCGGAATACGCTGTATCCGTTTTCCTTCAAAATGGTCAATGCGGATCTCACCTTTTCCCCGCTGTCCGGCCGGCTGGGCCTGTATTCAAAACCGGCCCGCAGTTCATCATCGGTAGCCGTTTCAAAGCTTAAGGCCAAATCCGCCATTCTTTCAAAGCTGTCCCTGCGATTGGGGGCTTTTTTTATCTCTGTATAGGTGGTGTATCCGTTTCCTGCCAGAAACAGCACACAGGCCATACAGGCCGCAACGGGAAGAAATGCATTCCGCTTCCTCTCCTTTTGCTTTGATATTAAGGCAAAGGTCAGCAGGATCCCAAGGATCCCTGACTGGAATTGGAGGGCATAGCGGGAGCTTAAGCCATAATTTTCCTGAAGGAATATCCATCTGGACAAAAGAATGAGAACGTGGTTCAGCCCTCCTGATACTATAAGGATCACGGGAAGAACCGTTTTCTCATACAAACGGTACCGAAGGTTAATCCACAGGGCAAGGAGATACAGCAGGATCACGAGAAATCCAAGGACCATATAGGGAACATTCGTCCGAAAGATCTTCTCTGCCTGTTCTCCTCCTATGACCATAGAAGAAAAAGACTTAATGAAGAAACGGACGAAAAAACCAGGGGTGTCCCTTAGCTGGACCAGCAGGGGCACCGTGGCCGGAGCCGCATGGTCTTCCACGCCATAGGAATTGCTCCATAAGTAAAGGAGAAGGGAGGTCAGGGTACAAAGGCCGTATCCGGCCCACTGCCTCCCTGAGGCATCCTTTTTTAACAGGAACATCAGGCCGCAGGCGAAAAGGAGTGTCACCGAATAAATGGCACAGTAAGGGCCTGCCACCAGCAGGGTTGTGAAAAACGGAAGAAGGATAAGCTTTGCCTTGTCATGACGTTTCTCCTGACCGCTCCACACCCGGTCCATGACCTCATAATGGTAATAGAAACAGGCAAAGGATAAGAAATGTGCCCAGCCGCTTCCATTGGTCAGCATTTCCCACTTGTTCAGACTGAAAAGCACTGCCGTCAGGATCCCGAACCAGACAAGTGAAACCCTCCTGCGGAGGCAGTAGCATCCCAATGCCAGACCGGATAGTCCCAGGGCCAGTACCCCCAGCACCCGGTCAAACATGATATTGAATCCAAAAAAGGTAATATTTAAGATCCTTCCCAGATAATTAACCGGAATCCTGGTCAGGATATCCGGCACAAAAAATTTGGTTGGATTCCATACGTCAGGCAGATAACTGTTTACAAGGCGGATGTAGTCCGAATAAATCCCGTCACAGGTCGCCGTAAAAATGTACCATAGGCAAAAAACGATCCCCAAAAGGGGCAACAGACCATACAGATACTTTCCCTTCATGTATTTCACCTCTGCCCTCCTTTGTGTTTGCAGTTCAGCCGCCGGGGCCGAAGGAGTCTAGTTTGCAGTTACCGTGGCAACGATGGAAAGATGTTTATCCCCTCTTTGCTCCGCTGCATCTTCATAGTAAAAGTTGCTTTCAAAGGCCAGCTCTGTGACCTGATAGGCCGGTGCGTCGATTTCGGCGGTTACCGTATTGGATTGGATAGGGATCGCGTATTTCTCCCCTCCATTAACGGTCACAGTGACCTGCTCAAGGCCGGTGATGACGCCCGGATAATAGAATTTAAAGCCGATCGTACCTTCTTTCCCTGCCATGATCCGGATTTTGGCACTTTCGTCCAGCCAGCCGTCTTCATAGCAGCCATAGACCGGTTCAAATTTTATGTTACGCACAAAGTCCGTTACATCCTGAAAAGCATTATGAGCCGGATCCTCTCTCAATATCATCATGTTTGGAGTCACCAGTCCGATGTCGTGGATGGAGGAAATAAATGAAACCTCGGTTCCTTCCGCCAGCCGCTTTTTATCAAAGGTCTTGAAAAAGGTTCTGGCAGTGAAATCGCTCATTTCATAGGAATTACCGATGATATAGATCCTTTTCCCAAATATGCCATCCTTATATTTTCCGTAAGTCTCTTCTGCAAGGGAATTATACCGAAGCTGGGAGGACCAGAAATAGAGGTTCTCATATTTTCCCCGGTAAAAGCTTTCCACCGGAACCATGAGAGCGCCGTAAAGGAGGAACAGGCCGCAGTATAAAAGAGGCTTGGCAAGCTGTGTTTTAGCCTCTTCTTTGGGCACTGCCACACCGCACATATAGGCAGCAAACAGCCACGCTGCCGTCATGGAGACATAGATCCACCGGGTCTCCACCCGTATGGTAACACTGGATGAGCCGATGCACAGAGCGATGAATAAAAGGAACAGGCAAATGACTGGGATACGTTTTTTAAGCTGGTCCCGTTCCCTTATGACAGTTATCATAAAAATCACAGTCATCACGAACAGAAGGAGGTCCGCAAATATTACCAGAGCATAGATCCAGTACGGCGATCTCCCCCAGCTCAATCCGTTTAAATGATCAGGACCTGCATTGATCCCAAATAAGTAGAGCAGCTGGCTTACGGCATAGCGGAAGGTATCTGAAAAGCGGAAGGTATCCGCCACATCCGTTCCTCCGGTCCCTGCCGGAGAAATGCTTCCGATGGTAAGGAAGCGGATGGCCTGAACGGCTAAGAACGTCCCGGTGATACTGAGCCAGGGTTTTTTCCGCTTTTCTTTTTTCATGAGAAATGCGGCATAAAACAAGGGTAAAAGCACCATATACCGTTCATGGATGAAGCAGATGGAAAAATACAAAGCAGTGGCAGCCGGCAGGAACCATTTTCTTTCCTCTTCCTCAGTTACATAGCGGTATAGACAGTAGAAAATACCTATGGCAGTCCATAAAGCCATACTTTCCATGAGGCCGTATACCTGGCTGATCTGGTAATAGGACATTCGGGAGAGCAGGTATGAAATTCCGCAGAAAATGCCTATCAGCCATCTTCCGGACAAGCGCTTTCCAAACCGATAGACCGTATAGGCAATACAGCCGTTTAAAAGGATATTAATGGGCACAAACCAGCCAATATGGCTTCCAGTGACCATCAGCTCCAGCCAGGCTGCCAGATAATAAACGAAACGGAACCGGGTGCTCCCCAAAGGGAATACAAATTCACGGAAGGACTGTTCTCCGTAGCAGGACCAAAGGTATAAATCATCCATATAAAGCCCTTTGATCTCAATCCCCCTGTTTATGAAAAAAGCAAAACCAAGCAAAAGTGCGGCTGCGATGATTTCGTCCTTCCACCCGGTTAACCATTGTCTGTCTTTCATCTTTCGCCCCTTTCTTATTTCAATCCACGCATCTCTGCATCAGAGCTGCGGCCATTACAGTTAAAAGAACCGTTCTTCCAGCATCAGGCAGAGAGTATGGTAAATGGGAAGGTGGAGTTCCTGTATCTTAAACGTCTCCGTTTCCGGAGCAACGATAGTCACATCTGCCGCCTTCTTTAATTGTCCTCCATCCTTCCCCGCAAGACCGATGGTCTTCATGCCAATGGCCTTTGCTGCCGTCACCGCATACATAACATTTTTCGCATTCCCGGAGGTGGATATGCCTAACAATACATCTCCCTTTTTTCCATATCCGCAGGTTTGCTGGGCGTAGATCAATTCCCCGTCCACATCGTTTAAAAATGCCGTGGAAAGACTGGAATGACCGGTCAGGGCAATGGCAGGAAGTCCTCCCTGTAGCTTTTCTCCCAATTCTTTTCCAAGATGAGGGTCTGCTTCTAACAGTCTACCGGCAAACTCCTCTGAAACCGGGCGGCGTTTTACAAAGCCTTTCATCAGTTCCCCCACAATATGCTCTGCATCGGCACAGCTTCCGCCGTTTCCGGCGATCAAAAGCTTCCCGCCGTTTTCATAGCATGTTACAAGAATCCCGTAAGCTTCCCTGATCTGTGACTTTACACAGTCCAGCACAGGGTAACGTTCCATAAGCTCTTCTAAATAGTTCATAGGTTCCATCATTTCCACTCTCCTTCTCTATTCAGTATCCAGTCCACCGCTTCTTTCATGGTAGGGGCATAGGAATCAAAGAAATTCCTTCTCTCTTCCTCGGTCAGCCCGCTGTATAATTCCTTTCCGTACCCGGTTCCCACCAAAACCGTGCCCACTCCGTATCTTCTTCCTGCTTCCGTATCCAGAAGCTTGTCTCCGATCATGTAGGAATGGGACTTGTCCACCGGAAAGCAAGACTCAGCCATCTCAAACATCCCGATATCCGGCTTCCGGCAATGGCATTCCCGGCCGTATTCTCCGATTCCGTGTACCGGATGATGGGGGCAGTAATAAAATCGGTCGATAAAGGCTCCTTTCTTTGAAAGAAGGCTGTTTAAGTATTCATGGAGAGCATTCACATCCCCTTCACCATAATAGCCCCTTGCCACTCCGGCCTGGTTGGTGACCACCACAAGCTTGAATCCCTGCTCCCTAAGCCGACTTAAGGCTTCCGGCACTCCGGGAAGGATCACCAGATCCTCAGGCCGGTGCAAATATTCCACTTCTTCATTGATGGTTCCGTCCCGGTCTAAAAATACGATTCTGTCCACGGTCCTTCCCTCCTTTTACCGCCCGTTATCCGGCCCTATAGCGGAAAATGGTATTCACCTCCCGGTATGGCCACCCGGATTTCCTTGTAATCCCACCGCGATTCATCCGTGATCCAGGCCTGGGCCCCCCGCAGCTCAAAGTTCCAGTCCGTAAGCTGTCCGCCTACGGCTTCCATGCGCGCAGCCACCTTATGGCGGACATTATAGGGACAGTACACCAGAAGGAATCCGCCGCCGCCTGCTCCCAGAAGCTTTCCTCCAAGAGCACCCGCCTTTAATGCTTCCTCATAAAGCTCGTCAATCTGGGGAGTGGATATCTTGCTGCTCATGCGCTTCTTGCTTTTCCAGCCATAATCCAGAAGCTTTCCAAAGCTGTAAAGATTTCCTTTCAGCAGTTCATCCTTCATGGCATAGGCAAGAGCCTTTACCTCGCACATAGCATCAAAGGGATCCTTCTTTTCATAGTTTTTCACCTGGTCCTTTATAATGTTGGCGGATACGTGAATATCCCCCGTATAGCAAAGGAGCAGGTTATACTGCAGCTCATGAATGATCTCTTTCTTTATGCGGAGTGGGTTGACCACCACATTATTGCGTCCGTGAAACTCAATAAAATTAAAGCCTCCAAAGGTTGCAGCGTACTGGTCCTGGTATCCTCCGTCGATCTTTAAATCTTCTCTCTCCACCTGATAGGCTAAGTCTGCCAGGTAATAGCTGTCCATTTCCACCCCTTTCCACTTGGCCATGGCCGTTAAAAGAGCCACCATAACCGTGGATGAAGTGCCAAGGCCTGATCCTGGAGGGGCATCACACTGCAAATACACCTCACAGCCCTGCTTGATGTTCATCGCCTTTAACGCCGCCGTTACCAGATCCAGGCGTCCGTCATACACGTAATTTTCTGTGGTATTATACTTGACCGTCATGTCAAAGTCCAGGGAATGAACGATGATCTGGTCATCCTCCCGGGGCACAATGGAGCAATATGCATACTTATTGATGGTACTGCCGATAATTGCTCCTCCCTGTTCCACACAGAAGGGGGCTACATCGGTCCCGCCTCCGCCAAAGCTCACCCGCAGGGGAGCACGTCCTCTGATTACCATAAGCCAACCTCTCCTTTCTTCTTCCTGCCCATGGGTCCGGGCAGAGTCTCCCCATTTTAAGGGGTGTAATTACCTGCAAGGTGATTCTTCACGTCCCCGGCAAACCGGTAATAATCCTCAGGAATCCCGATATCTATGAAATAGCCGCCGCTAACGAAACCCCCCAGCTTTTTTCCTTCGGAAAGCCACTTTGGAATCATATCCTGTTCCAGCGAGACCTTCCCTTCCGGTATGTCATCAAGCAGCCTGCGCTTTAAATAATAAATGCCACCGTTTATGGTTCCTTTTCTGGTTTCTTCCGTTTTTTCATTAAAGGCTTTGAGCCAACCGTCTTCCAGAACGGCCTGCCCGTACCGGGATACATCAGGTACCTCCCGGAGCACAAGGGCCATATCAAGATCCCGCTCCATACTAAGAGACTTCAGTCTGCCGTAATCGATCTGGTAAAAGGTATCTGCATTTAATACAAGGAACCGGTCCTCTGTCACCTTAACCCCTGCATTTTTAATGGCTCCTGCGGTTCCTAACAGTTCTTCCTCATAAGCGTAGGAAACCCGGATGTCCCATTGAGACCCGTCTTTAAAATATTCTTCTACCATGGAGCCTTTGTATCCTACGGCAAATATGATTTCTGTCACCCCATGTCGGACAAGCTCCATTACCACATATTCCATAAACGGCTTGTCCCCGATCAGGGCCATTGGCTTGGGCCTGTCGCTTACCACGGAACGGAGCCTGGTGCCAAGTCCGCCTGCCAGTAAAACTGCTTGCATGTCTGTATCCTCCTGATACCACGTTGATTCGTTGTTCTATTATGAGTTGGCAGTGCAGCAGGTAAAACCCTGGTTTTACCTGCTCACGGGCATTCGTCCTATGAAATAAGGCATCAATGGATTATCTTATGTACGGGCACAACGAAACCCATTGATGCCTTATTTCGCACTGCTCATTGCTTTCCTGGATATTATATCACACATCTGCAAAACGATCCAGGGAGATCAGTTCTGTGGATGGCCTGCCCAGGAGCGGAGCTTGCGGCCCATGCAGTGGATGGCCTTTCTGGCTGCCATTGCAAAAAGAACCGGAAGGACCGCTCCCAGGACAAGATACAGAATATGAAGCTCCGGATAGGAGTGGGGGAAGCCTCCCTGGTTTTCCGCAGGCTCCAGTATAATCCGGGCATAAATCCTGTCACAGAGCTTAAATACAAGAAAATGAAGTGCCATGATGTCAAAGGAATATTTTCCAAGGAGGGCTGCTGCTTTTCCTGCCTTGGGGATCTTCTCCAGACATTTGGCCCCGTAGCAGCAAAGATATATGCCGGCTGCGGATATGATATAAAAATTGATCCCGCCAGGTATCTGATTGGCGGACAGCTCCACGCTCTCCCCGGTAAACACCAGGAAATAATAAAAAAGTCCTCCGCATGCGGCTGCGCCGTACCATGTTATGTATTTTTCCATGGGGATTTTCCAGGTCCGTACCGCATAACCGCCGTAATAAACCGGAATCACCAAAAGGGCCGTTTGAAGGTGGTAGCTTAAGAATATCTCCCTCCGGCTGATGGCGGCCCCAAAAAGTCCTGCAGCAATGCAGAGAGTTCCAGCCGCCCAGGAACGGAGGGAAGAAGGAAGATAGTTCCGGCAGAACCAGAGGATGACCGTAAATCCGGTTCCTGCCGCCAGCATAAGCGGTACAAACCACATGGCACCTGACGGTCCTTCCGGACACCGCAGGAACAGGGTGTTCGCCATGGCAAAAAGCATCTCCTTTTTGCCGTAGTAGGATTCAGAGGGAAAAAGCAAGCACCAGGAAAGTAGGTTATGTAATAAAACGAACATGCTCCCATAGGCAAAATAGGGCACCCACATATTCTTAAGTCGCCTTGCAAAGAAGTCAAAGGGGGCATCCCCGTAACGCTTTTCATTGTACAGATATCCTGAAATGAAAAAGAATATGGCCAGATGGTAATAATACACCGTCCGGATGGCGATCCCAAGGTTTTGGGAATGGCCGAATACAATGGATACGATCCCGATTCCCTTTAAAATATCCCAGAACTGAATCCGGTCTCTTTGATTCTCTTCCATCCAATCCCCTTCCTTTCCCGCCGCCTTCTCCTTTGCTCCGTTCTCTCCATACAAATATGACTTCCATATTACCACAACCGGGCCCCCCTCCGTACCGGCCATGATATAATTCATTGGCTGGTCCGGCCGGCACGGGGGGAATTAAACCTTATCCTGCCCTTTAAAAATCTTCTCCTATGACGTTCCAGGCCGCCTCTATGCTGTGATACTTTCGGATATAGTTCTGGGTTTCCAGGCACATCTGCCTGCACCTTGCCTTATCCTGATACAGGGAAATCACTTCCCCTGCAAAAGCAGCAGGTTCATCTCTCACTGCCATGACCTGGTCTGCCTCAGGGATGCCCTCTGCGCCAATGGAGGTAGTCACCACCGGAGCACCGTTATATAAGGCTTCAATGACCTTTCCCTTGACCCCTGCGCCGTAACGCAGCGGTACCACCACGACCCTGCAGCTTACATAAAGCCTCGCCAGTTCTTCCTCGGACACAAAGCCCTTTACAATGATCCCGTTGTCCGGCTGCTCCAAAGCCTTGATCTCATCCGTCACCCTGGAGCCAACAATATAGAAATGAATGGGCAGCTTTTCCCGGATCAAAGGGAATATTTCCTGAGCAAACCACAAAACTGCGTCTGCATTCGGCGGATGGGCAAATCCGCCTACAAACAAGAGCCCTTCCCTCTTTTCAAAGTCATCAGGAATCTGTTTTAGGAAGTTCTCATAAACATAGGCCACAATGGCCTTCACATGAATGGAGGGCTCGATTTCATGAATGGCCTCACGCTCCACATAGGACGGATAATAGGAGACTGCAGCCTTTCTCATCAGGCGAAGCTCCACGGACTTCCAGTATTCGGAGGACTCCCTTTTTTTCGGATCTCCGGTCAGCTCATACTCTCTGCCTTCTCTTAAGAAATGCAGATCATGGCCATAATAAATCATCTTAATATTTGTCTTATCTTTGAGAAAATCCATATATTTGGCAGCAATATGGGGGCGGTTTAAATAAGCCACCTTAATGTCATTTCCATGGTCCTTTAACCATTCCCAGATCTTTGCCTGGTATTCCCTGCCGTAAAGGATCTCAATCCCTATTTGCTGCAAAGCAGTGGAATAAGGTTCTTCATGAAGAAAATTGTCTCCCAGGAATTTCACCACATAGCCTTTTTCCAGAAACATTTTCAAATACTGGAAGGTGGTCTTGGATCCGGCATCCCTGTCATAGGTGGGAACATAATGGTCCACCACCAGAATGATGTCTTTTCCCTGGCTTCTCTCTCTGGCCCGGAAAACATCAGGATTTCCGTCGTTTTCACTCTGCTGCTTCAGTTCTTCCGCCCATTTCTCCCTTAGCTTACGGCCATTTTCCACCTGATACCGCTTAAGGCCGGAACCATTGACATCCGTTCCGTTGGAAATACCTTCAAAATGGATGACCTTGGACAGTGGCTGGTAGACCACCCGCAGGCCTGCCCTCCGCACTTCAAAGGCAAGGTCCGAATCTTCACAGTAAGCAGGGGCAAAACGGTCATCAAATCCTCCGATCCGTTTCCATAAGTCATTGGAAAGAAGGATGGCAGCCCCTGATATATAGTCCACATCTTTTACATAGTTGTATTCCGGCTTATCGGGATCATCAAGGCGTCCGTAATTCCAGCCGGAGCCGTCACGGAAGATGATCCCACCGGCCTCCTGAAGGCGTCCATCCGGATAGACCAGCTTGGAACCAACCATACCGATGGTGGGATCGGATTCGATTAAGTTCACCAGACTGCTTAACCACCCTTCTGTCACCTGGGTGTCATTGTTAAGAAACATAACATATTTTCCCCTGGCAGCTTTTGCGGCCTGGTTGCAGTTTCTTAAAAATCCCTGATTGGTTTCATTGCGGCATATGATCACGTTTTCCGTGAATTTGGAAAGCTCTGCCGTTGCATCGGAAGAAACATCATCCGCTATGATCACTTCATACACCACATCCTTGGTATGTTCCAGAATAGATGCAAGACAGGCATAGGTATAATGAATCTGATTGTATACCGGAATGATAATGGACACCATAGGGTGACCCTCTTTTACGAAACGGAGCTTTCCCTGAACCCGGTAGGCCTCTCCGATCTTCATGTCCCCTTCGATCAGGTTCCGCCCTTCCTCTGTTGTATAAAGGCGGAATGATTTCAGCGGATGAAGTACGGTATCCTTGGCATAGAACATCAGTTTCCGCTTCCTGGTCCCCTTGGGGAACTTCTCATTAAAGATTCTCCCCAGTTTTCTTCTGACCCGGTAGGCCAATGCCTGGTGTTTCTGAAGACAGGCGATGATTTCACTCATGTTGTCACAATCCATCCGGAGCGTTTGAATGATCATCTCCTGGTTCGTTACATGATTGTCAGTCAGCCTTTTCTCCTCCTGCTGCCTGGAGATGAGCACATCTTTTTCCCGTAATTCCATCTCCAGTTGGGAAATATGATCCTTTGTCTCATCGATCACCTGGGACAAGCCATACATATTCTCGGGAAGGGCATGGGTCTCATGCATATAATTGACCAGATAAATCTGCTGATTCTCTCCATGGACATATTCCTGGAATCGCCGTTCCATCTCCTCATACGTGTTAAGGCGCTCAGTCTCCACGCCGAACTCTTCCATATAGGCTTCTATGGAATCATAGGTTAAAAGGCTTTTATACTGTTCATAAAAGTAATAAAGCACCCTGAACTTTACAAAGGTGACCGGGACCGGAAAGGAAAATACCCATTCGTAGTCCAGGCAGTAAGGGCCATCCTCTGTCACCATAATGTTCTCAAAAAGACAGTCAATGTTGGAGGTTTTAAACGCCCAGTCCTTTTTTATACTTTCGTCAGCCTGGGAAAGATCTCCAAAGACCTCTTCAAACTCCGGAGTAAGGACAAAGGGAATGATGTAGTTTTCCTTTACGCCCGTAATCAGGGAAATCCCCTCTTCCATATGGGACACGGAAACCCTTCCCTCATGGATCTCTTTTCCCAGAAGCTCGGAAAGGGTCTGACCCTTCAGGAAATCGAAACGGGCAGTCCCTCCATCCGGGCTTATGGTAACACCGGCAACCTTCAGCCTCTGGTTTTGTGCCGAGAGGCTTTGATATTTTTCCCCAAGGGATTTGATATGTGCAACACCCTCAGGCTTTAAGGCTGTCTTTTCCACAAAAGGAAAGCCATTCTCTTCCACCAGACTGGTACGGATCTGAAACATTTCCCTGCGGGTCCTGTTGTATTTTACAAAGTTAATTTTCTTCATGGCTGCTCCAAATGGTTAAAAATGAATTGGCAAACGTCTCAAACTGCTTTCCCTCACATACTTCGTCATACATCTTACCCAAATCAAACCTTAAATACTTGGGATAATCATAGGCCAGGATGGCATGGGTCAAATCTCCCTTACCGGGTAAATATCCATCGGAATACAGGGTGATGGGCAGGCGGTAATCCGGCATGGGATAGTAAAATTCTGCCTTGCCCCTGGTTTTGTCTTCTCCGCACAAAAGCTCCAATACCTCGGTCCTGGAAAGGCGGTTCCTGTCAGGAACCGCACCGGCCTGATATTTAAGACCCAAGCGGTTGCATAGGGAAAGAATCAGCTTTCCTTCCGGTTTTAAAAGAGATTTTGCCTTTTTTATATGTGTGTCATAAGGCGGCTGTAAAGAACCTACCATCACCACATAATCAAAGCCTTCCTCTTCAAAGGAATCTATGTCTCCGGCTATATACCGGATGTTTTCCTGACCCTCATTGCGAAGACGGTTGACCGATAAATTGCCCCGGTCCGGGTCAAGGACCGTCACCTGTCTCACCCGTCTGCTGTATAAGCCGGTGAGAGCGCCATAATCAGACCCTATCTGAAGCAGAGATCCCGCCTCATCGAATTCATACCATTCCAGCAGATTTTCACGGATCTCCGAAAAGGCATACAGATAATCCAGTTTGGGATTTTCCTGCAGCAGCTTTTTGGTATCTCCATGGTATTTTATAAACAGTTTTTTAAGTTCAGGGCTGATATCATTCATGGACGTTTCCTCCTCACTCTCCTGCCCGGAAAAGCTTTAAGCTTACTTCCGGTTCCATATCATAAATACCTACCGTATTTTTATTGGAAATGACCGTAATGTTTGCAATGTCATACAGGCGGTGGTAAACCACATGTTCTCCGTTCTCAAATCCGGTGCAGCTCATGGAAAGGAGATACTCCCCTCCCTGAAGGGTCATTTTCTGGCTGAACTCCACCTCATATTCATCGCCTTTTCCCACGGCCTGTACATCTGAGTCCTCGTACATGGTGTTGGTGCCGGTTAAATCGGCACCCCGTTTATCCTTTATGGTATAGGTAAAGATAGGCGTTTCTATCTTGGTATGAAAATGGATCCGTTCCTTTATGGTAAAGCGTTCCCCTTTCAGAAGAAGGTTAGTCACATTTCCTCTTTCGTCCAGTAGTCCGAAATCCACGATTTCCGCCCTTTTGTCGCCGTATTCGGTACGGTTGGGGTTAACGGTCAGCTTTTCCTTCATTAGCCCCTCCTGGCGGGAGCTTTGGGACTGCACCCGGACAGAAGCCTGTTCCCCGGAGAAATCACTTAATACGCCATTTCTTATTTCTTCCAGTTCTTCCCCAAGGTCCTCCATTTGGTTGGCCAGGATCTTTTTGTAGAGATCCACCATCTTACCAGGCTCTCCTTCGGCAATAAAATTCCCTTTATTTAAAACCACGACTCGGTCACAGTATTTAATAATCGCTCCCATGTCATGTGTAACCATCAAAATGGTGGTTCCGTTCTTACGGATCTCCTCCATGCGGCGGTAGCATTTTGCCTGGAAAAATACGTCTCCCACGGACAATGCCTCGTCCACAATCAGGATCTCAGGCTCCACGTTAATTGCAAGGGCAAACGCCAGGCGGACAAACATACCGCTGGAATAGGTCTTCACAGGCTGATAGACAAAATCCCCGATGTCCGCAAAATCCAGGATATCCTGAAGCTTCCCATCCATTTCTTTTTTGGAAAACCCCATCATGGTGCCGTTCATGTAAATATTTTCGATTCCCGTATAATCCATATTAAACCCGGCCCCCAGCTCCAGCAGAGCGGAAATCACTCCGTTGACCTCCAGACTGCCTGAGGTTGGGGTCAGGACTCCTGTAATGATTTTCAGTATGGTAGACTTGCCTGATCCATTGGTACCGATGATCCCTACGGTTTGTCCCTTTTCCACATCAAAAGAAATGCCGTTTAAAGCATAGAAATCCCGGTGGTAGTTTTTATGGGTCAGGCTTAACGCCTCCTTTAACCGGTCAGCAGGCTTGTCATATAATTTATAGATCTTTGTTACGTTATTAACAGAAATTGCTTTGTTGTTCGATTCTACGGACATTGAATCCTCCAATATTAAGCGGGTCACAGCACATCGGAAAAATGCGGACGCAGCTTTTTAAATACTTTCAGCCCCAAAAGCATCAGGACAAGGGTCACCGACCAGAAGTAAAGACCCAGGGTCGGCCGTTCGGTCAGCCAGTTTCCGGTCAGCATGCTGTCCCGGTACCCTGCCACGATATAATAAAAGGGATTCAGCTTAAGGAGAACCGGCAGCCAGGAAGGAATCGACGAAAACATTTCCGGAGCCCACATAATGGGCACCATCCACATCCCAAACTGCAGGAAGATCCCTATGATCTGAGCCATATCTTTAAAAAAAACATGAATGGCGCTGGTAAAATAGGCAATGGCCAGAGACAGCATGGAACTTGCAAAGGAATAATACAGGATCTGGATCCAGCTTGCCTTTGGAAAAAAGCCGTAGCAGAAAAATACCAGGATCATAATAACTGCAAAAATGCCATGTACCATCAGGCAGGAAATCATTTTGATGACCGGGAGGATCTCCACCCGGAACACCACTTTTTTCACCAGATAATTATATTCCTGCAGGCAGCCCGTTCCCATGTTCAGCACCTCGCTGAAATAGAACCAGGGCACAATCCCTGGAATCAGCCAAAGCACATAGGGGTAATCCGGAACAGGAGGCACGCTTTTAAAGCCCATCTGGAATACGAAAAAATACACCAGAACCGTTGCCATCGGCTGCAAAAACATCCATGCGATCCCGAAATAGGAGCCTACAAACCGTTTTTTAAAATCTGCCTTTGACAAATCCAGAATGAGCTTTCTTTTTGCAATGATTTCTTTTATTAAGGAAACCAGATAATTCATGGTTTTCTCCTCTCCCTAAAATTTGAAGGTCTCCCGGATCCCGCCCCACTTCTGATCCTTATCGGAAATTATCAGCTCCATGCCTTCCTCAATGGGCCAGTCAATGCCGATGGAAGGGTCGCTCCATAAAATTCCGCCCTCATCACCGGGGTGATAAAAGTCGGTACACTTGTATGCGAATTCCGCCTCATCCGACAGAACTAAAAATCCATGGGCAAAGCCCTCCGGGATGTAGAACTGCTTTTTATTTTCCGCAGACAGCTCCACGCCGAACCATTTTCCATAGGTTTCGGAAGAGGAACGCAGATCCACCGCCACGTCAAACACCTTTCCTCTCACTACCCGCACCAGCTTTCCCTGGGGAAACTGCTTCTGAAAATGAAGCCCCCGCAGTACGCCCTTTGCGGACATGGACTGGTTATCCTGTACAAAAACCATGTCGAGTCCTGCTTCCTGAAAATCATTCTGGTTGTAGGTTTCCATGAAATATCCTCTGGAATCGTGAAATACCGCAGGTTCAATGACAAAAAGCCCTTTGATTCCGCATGCTGTTACCTTTATCTTTCCCATAATTTATGCTCCTTTAACTATAAAAACATTCTTTTACTTGTAGCATTCTACCACAAGTTTAACCAGATTTCTACATATCGGGGGATTTTTATTTAATTATGCCGTTCATTCTAAGGCGAATTAAGAAAGCTGGGGTGGGAAAAATGTCTGTTAAGAAAGATAAAAAATGCTGTTTCCCGTACGTCTGTACAAGATAACAGCATTTATAACTCATTATGGATTCTTCTCTGCATACCAATATGACTGGTATTTTCCTGACAATACCATTATTGCTTAACAATAAACGACTTTCTCTTACTTACCACATCAAAAATAACCGCTGCCATAAGAACCGCCCCCTTTACCACCTTCTGTAAGTTCTGGTCCACACCCATAATGCTCATGCCTAAATTCAGCACGCCCATGAGGGTCGCTCCCACAATTACTCCCGGTACGGTTCCGGTGCCGCCGTAGGCAGAGGCACCTCCGATAAAACAGGCGCCGATGGCATCCATTTCATAGCTGTTTCCTGCCGTGGGATTGGCAGAATTTAACCGGGCCACAGTCACCATGCCTGCCACTGCTGCCAGAAGCCCCATATTTAAATAAGCCAGAAAATACACCTTGTTGGTGTCAATGCCGGACAGTCTTGTGGCCTTTTCATTTCCGCCCACAGCGTAAAAATACCGTCCGGTAGTGGTTTTGGAAGATATATAGCTGTAGATCCCGATGATCACGGTCACCCAGATCAGGGCATTGGGAATGCCCTTATACCTGGCCAGCTTATACATGAAAAACAGGACCACAATACTGATGAGAGCCATTTTGACCGCCATGCCTCCTATGGGATCCACCCGGTATCCCTTTTGAAGCTTTCGTCTGCGGTTTAAAAATTCCAGGGCCACAAAGACCAGACAGCCAATGATCCCTGCCAGAAAGCAGGTTAAGTTAAACCCCTGGATCCCGAATAGATCCGGGACATACGTATTAAACAGGTTTAAAAAAGGCTCCGGAATCGGGGACAGGGTCATCCCCTGAAGAACCACATTGGATAATCCACGGAACATAAGCATGCCGGCCAGAGTCACGATAAAGGGAGGGATCCGCACATAGGCGATCCAGAAGCCCTGCCATGCGCCTACCAGAACACCCATGATTGCCATTGCCAGTAAAGTCAGATAAGGATTGATCCCCATGTTGATCATCATGCTTCCGCCTACCGCTCCGACAAAGCAGACCACAGAGCCGACGGATAAGTCGATGTTTCCTCCCGTAAGGATGCAAAAAAGCATGCCCGTAGCCAGAATAAATACATAGGCGTTCTGAGCAATCAGATTGTTCACATTCTGGGGCAGAAGCATTTTTCCTCCGGTATTGGCAGTGAAAAGAATGATCACAACGGCCAGAACGATCACCATCGTATATTTCTTTAATCCCTCAGATAATTTCATTTTATTCTCCATCTTCTACTCACCTTTCCTCTGATTTTCCCGTTTTTCTGTGCATTCAGGTGTATCCTTATGTTGTTTATCTGATTTTAAGATACAGGCCATGATCTTCTCCTGGGTTGCCTCTTTTGCGCTGACCTCTCCCACCATACGGCCTTCATTCATGATATAAATGCGGTCTGACATCCCAAGCACCTCCGGCAGCTCCGACGATATCATAATAATTGATTTGCCTTCCGAAGCCAGACGGTTCATAATACAGTAAATCTCATATTTTGCCCCCACGTCGATCCCTCTGGTCGGTTCATCTAATATCAGAATATCAGGCTCTGCAAACATCCATTTTGAGAGAAGGACTTTCTGCTGGTTTCCACCGCTTAGATTTCCCACATTCTGCTCCACGGTGGGACACTTGGTTTTCAGCTTATCCCGGTAATCCTCTGCCACAGCAATTTCCTTATCCTTGTCAATCATGGTATGACGGCTGACAGCCTGCATATTGGCAAGGGTTGTGTTGATCTTAATGGGGTTTCCCAGGATCAGGCCGTTGCCCTTCCGGTCTTCCGTCACATAGGCAAGCTTATGGCGAATGGCAGCCCTGACTGAGTTCAGTGAGACTTCTTTTCCATTGATACGGACCGTTCCGGATATCTTAACGCCGTAGCTCTTTCCGAAAATACTCATGGCAAGCTCTGTCCGGCCTGCTCCCATCAGGCCGCAGATTCCGACCACCTCACCCTTTCTCACATAAAAGGACACATCGCTTACCACCTTCCGGTCTGAATACAATGGATGGCAGGCATTCCAGTGCTCCACTTCCATGGCCTTTTCGCCAATTTCCACGTCACAGCGTCTGGGAAAGCGGTCCACCAGCTCCCGGCCCACCATGCCTTTGATGATCCGGTCCTCCGTAATGGCATCCTTTTTCCGGTCCAGAGTTTCTATGGTCGAGCCGTCGCGGATGACTGTGATCTTATCCGCCACATAGGCAATTTCATTCAGTTTATGAGAAATTATGATGGAGGTTAACCCCTCGGACTTGAATTTCAGCAAAAGCTCCAGAAGGGATCTGGAATCATCTTCATTCAATGATGCGGTAGGCTCATCCAGGATCAAAAGCCTGGCTTTTTTTGCAAGGGCCTTTGCAATTTCCACCAGCTGCTGCTTGCCTACGCTGATGTCCTTGATCAAGGTATGAGAGGATTCCATAAGCCCCACAGTTTTTAAATACCGGTCTGCCTCCCCATAGGTTTCGTTCCAGTTGATCGCATACCTTTTCCCCTTTTCATTTCCCAGATACATGTTTTCTGCGATTGTCATATAGGGGACAAGGGCCAGCTCCTGATGAATGATGACGATCCCCTTTTGTTCACTGTCATTGATATGGTTGAATTTGCAGATTTCTCCGCTGTAAATAATATCTCCCTCATAGGTTCCATAAGGATAAATGCCGCTGAGTACGTTCATCAGGGTAGATTTGCCAGCTCCATTTTCACCCACCAGGGCATGGATTTCCCCTTCCTCTACCTGAAGGTTTACATTATCCAGAGCTTTGACGCCTGGAAATGTCTTGGTTATGTTCTTCATTTCCAAAAGTATTTTTGCCAAGAATATCCCTCCCTTGCCGTCATTTCTTAAGGACGGCCTCCTACCGAAAAGAAGCCGTCCTCAAAAGGAAATCATTTTGTTACTTTAACTGGTCTTCTGTATAATAACCGGAAGTGATCAGCATATCTTTGTAATTGTCAACCGTTACCACCACCGGATCGCACAGGAAGGTAGGAATGATTCCGGTTCCATTGTCATAGGATTTGGTATCGTTGATCTCCGCTTCTCCCCCCTGCATCACGGAATCCACCATCTTTACCACCTGAGAAGCAAGGGTTCGGGTATCCTTAAAGATGCTCATTGCCTGTTTTCCTTGGAGCATGTTCTTTACATTGGCAATATCACAGTCCTGTCCGGTAATGACCGGGTATTTTCCTGTATAGGAAGAAGCAAGGGCATTCTCTACTCCAAGGGCAGTGGAATCATTGGAGCAAAGTACTGCGTCCAATACGGTTCCGTCAGAATAGTTGCCAGCAATAATGGTATCCATACGGTTCTGGGCTTTCTCAGAATCCCAGTTAGCTGTGGCTACCTGTTCAAATGCGGTCTGGCCGGATTTTACTACCAGTTTTCCGCTGTCTATATACTTCTTAAGGACATCCATAGCTCCGCCGAAGAAGAAATTACAGTTGTTGTCAGCCGGATCTCCGGTAAACAGCTCAATGTTCTTAGGTTCCGTGGCTGTCTCTAGGCCCAGAGCTTTTACCAGGTACTCTCCCTGCTTTTGCCCTACTTTATAGTTATCAAAGGTTGCATAATAAGTGACCGCATCAGAATTCATGATCAGTCGGTCATAGGAGATTACCGGAATGCCCATGGCTTTGGCCTGGCTCAAGGGTTCACCTAAGGAGCTTCCGTCAATAGAGGCAACCACCAGTATCTGGCAGCCATTGGAAATCATATTTTCCACCTGGGATACCTGAGTCTGGACATCATTGCTGGCATACTGTAAATCTACCTGATATCCGGCGTCCTCCAGTTCCTTCTTCATATTGGCTCCATCCTGATTCCAACGCTGTAAATCCTTGGTAGGCATTGCAACTCCGACTAAGGTCCCGCTCCCTTTTGCTGCTTTGGTTTCCTCTGCCTTGGTCTCTGCTGCTTTGGCCGCTTCCGTAGCGGCCGCTGCCGTTGTCTGAGTCTCTTTGCTCTCCGGTGCGGAGCCTGTGGAGCTGGCGCATCCGGAAAGCATTCCTGCTGTCAGGGCAAATGCCATCGCAGCCGCTAAAAATTTTCGTTTCATGGTATCTGTTCCTCCTCCAATATTTGTTTTACTGACAGTTTTATCTTATCATGTATAGAACAGGACTTGTTTGCGAACCATTAGCACGTATTCATCCAATTAAAAAAAGCCCTTACAGTACAGGACTTTTTCGCGGCAAGAAAATGCTACTGCTGTTTCACATTCCGTCATATAAGTTTTCACCCATAAGATGCCTGACATTCAGTTGCAATTTTTCAGGCATCTTGTTAAAATAGCATTAATCGTTTCTCTTATAATATATCTTGACCAGGTATTCTATCTCATTGAAAAAATATGGTGATTCTATGGAAATCAGAAGATTGTCTTATTTTGTATCAGTTGTAAAGCATAAGAATTTTACAAAAGCTGCTCAGGAACACCACATGGTGCAAACAGCAATGAGCCGCCAGATTGCGGCCATAGAGGAAGAGCTGGGCGTTGTCTTGCTAAAGCGCAACAACAGGACTGTTTTGCTGACACCAGCCGGGGAAGTATTTTACTCCAGAGCCTTAAAAATTATAGAACTGTACAACGAGATGATTTTTCAAACTCAAAAAACAGCCAAGCTCCATCCCAAAGTACTGGAAATCGGGTTTGGCCATTATGAACACATTTTAATTGCGCAGGTTGTTTCTGAGTTTAAGGCCCTATATCCTGATATTGATGTATTGGTTGCCAAGTATAGTTATATCGACCTCATCACGTATTTACAGGCCGGAAAATTAGATATCGTCTTTTCCCTTCCCTTCAGCCCCGCGTTTGTCTCCCTTGATGAAACTGTGGTAAAGCAGGTTTTTCCTTCTACCATGTATCTCATTGTAAATAAAAAGCATCCTATAGCCCAGTTTGATACCATATCGGCCGATTTGCTGAATGAATGTACATTAATTACCTTAAGCGAAGACTCCGGTCCCTGCTCCCTGGAGATTTTAAAACAATTTACAATGGCGGCCGGCCTTAACATCAACAATATGATTAATGCCAATAGTCTGGAATCACAGATTTTAATGGTTGAATCCGGGCTGGGTGTGGCATTCCTGCCCAGTATTTGCATCAAGCATTTAACGCCGAATGTGAAAGCTATTAATTTAAAGGATTTCGATCCAGGGAATTTCGTTGCCATGTACCAGAAATCCAATGAAAATCCATTTATAAAAATTTTTCTGCAATTAGCGTCTTTGAAAGAAAGTTAATAAATATGGAAAGGGATATTGCAAAACGAATGTAAGATGTTTTGCAATATCCCTTTTTTTATTCTTCTGTTTTTTTAGTTAAGGCAATGCCCACGCACAGAAACAGCCCACCCCATACTATGGAACAACCAACAATCATCATAGTCAGTGCAAATGGATTCATCGTTATTTCCCCCTTGTCAATCCGATCATTCGATCTTTATGTTATTCAATATCAACCTGCCATGGGCGTTTACAGAATAATACGGCAACACCGATCATTAGTGCAACAGAACCCCAGCCGAACACAATATTTGATAAAAGTGTTACAGAGTCCATACCAAACATCTTCATAATACCGGATACAAAATTTGTAATAACCGTAATTCCCAGCAGTATGGGCGTAAAGTATTTTAGTAAGTAATCCCACCATCTGCCGATCTTGAAATCTGAATATTGGTTTGCATCCTCTCTTAACTTCTCCGTACCATAAATGTAACTGATTGCAATAACCTCCACCAGGCCTAAAGTAGCGATCACATAGTTTGCCACATAAGAATCCACTAGGTCCAGAATATAGTTAAACCCGCAGTAAGTAGCAAAGGTGGCACTACCCATAAAACCGACCATGGAAATGATGTTGGTAAGCTTTTTACGGGATATCTTAAATTTATCCAAGGCCGAGGTATTGAATGACTCAAGCATAGAAATACTGGAGGAAATACCGGCAATAAAAAGGCAGAAGAAAAATAAAAATCCCAAAATACCCTGTATCACAATATTGGAAGACATAGTGGAAATAGCGATAGGAAATGCGATAAAAGCAACTCCTGCACCTGTTCCAAAGGAGTCAAAAGATACTCCCTGCTTATTTACCAAAAATCCAAGGGTAGAAAATACGGTAATCCCTGCAATAATATCAAAGGAGCTGTTTGACAGTACGGTGATAAATGAATTGTTTACAATATCCTGTTTTTCTCCCAGATAAGAGCCGTAAGCAATCATAACACCAACTGCTAGCGTGGTGGAGAAAAATACCTGTGCATATGCCGCAACCCATATACTTGGGTTTAAAATTTTAGAAAAATCCGGTGTAAACAATGCATTTAACCCAATATTCGCGCCTTCCAGCCTCATAGAGTTGATCATAAAAACGATCATCAGAACCATGAGCAGAGGAGTGAATATCTTTGAGGCCTTTTCAATCCCTCCGGAAATACCGCGCCGGACAATGGCCCAGTTGCAGAACCATACCACAAACACAGCCCCCAGCATATAGAAACTGATGCCGCTTGCAAAATCAAAAGCATTCTGGGCCTGCCCGGTAATAACACCTAACAGCGGTCCCGGATTGCCCATCCAGTTTACCATACCAAAGGCATGACCGATACAATAAATCATAAAGACGACGGATATGGATATGATGGTGCTGTAAAACATCATGACCACGATGGGAACCATAACCTGTACCCAGCCAATAATTTCCAATTTCTTTTTCAGCTTGGCAAATGCCTTTGTAGATCCGCCGCGGATTCTCCGACCATAGGTGTATTCCATGATCATTAAGGGAACGGCACATGTAATAATCGCTACAAAGTATGGAAGGAAAAATGCTCCCCCACCGTTTTTATAAGCTTGAAACGGAAATCTCCATAAATTACCTAATCCTACCGCAGCTCCAATCGCTGCGAATAAAAAGCCTGTTCTGCTGTTCCATTGATCACGCATAGTAAATACCCCCTAAGGTCGGATATATTTTTAATATTCGATGGGTTCCAAAGATGCCTGGAAGTGGCGTAAAATCGGCGGCTCCCAGGTAATGCGGTATCCGCGTTTGATTTCTGATGCTCTTTGCTTGATTGCAATTAAAGCATCTGCCATGATGTCAATATGGGCCTGTGTATAAACACGGCGGGGAATTGCAAAGCGAGTGAATTCAAACTGGGAATGAAGCTGCTCGCCGGTATCGGGATCGTTCCCCAGCATAAAGGAACCTATATCACAGGTACGGATTCCGGCCTCTTTGTAAAGCTCAACGGCAAGCACCTGTCCAGGGAATTCATAATATGGGATATGCGGGAAAAATGCTGCTGCATCCACAAAGACTCCATGTCCTCCAACCGGTGACTGGTAGGCAATTCCTGCCTCATCCAATTTACCTGCCAGGTATTCCATCTGGCCGATGCGGTATCTTAAGAAGTTTTCATCGATTCCCTCATAAAGTCCAATTGCCAGCGCTTCAAGGTCACGTCCGGATAGTCCCCCATATGTGAAAAATCCTTCGTAGGAAATGCAATTGGCTTTTATCTTTAATATCATTGGTGAATTACCATCTTTGACTCCGATCAGACCACCGATATTTACAATGGTATCCTTTTTTGCTGACATGGTAAACGTATCACCATAGCTGAAGATTTTGCTGACTATTTCTTTTATTGTCATATTCTTGCATTCTTCATCCCGCTGCTTTAAGAAAAAAGCATTTTCCGCATATCTGGCAGCATCAATATTAAGAGGAATATGATACTTTTTGCAAATCTCCGATACCTCTCTCATGTTTGCCATGGATACAGGCTGGCCGCCTGCTGAGTTGTTTGTAATGGTCATCACAACAAGACCGACATTTTCAGCACCCAGCTCATTGATTAGTTTTTCTAATTTAACAACATCCATGTTGCCTTTAAAAGGAGCTCTTACCGAAGGATTTTTTGCTTCTTCTACCACACAGTCAATGGCTCTGGCCCCAGCCAGCTCTACATGAGCTCTTGTTGTATCAAAAAACATATTGGAAATAGCAAATTTGCCTTTGGAAAGGAAAATAGGAAAGAGCACCTTTTCTCCGGCACGGCCCTGATGAACCGGCTGTATATAATCATAACCGAATATATCTTTACCTGCATCAATTAATTTAAAGTAACTGGATGAACCGGCGTATGCTTCATCTCCCCTCATGACGCCTGCCCATTGGCCATCGCTCATAGCATTGGTTCCGCTGTCGGTTAGAAGGTCAATATAGACATCTTCTCCCCTAAGATTAAACAAATTATACTTAGCCTCTTTGATTTTTTCAATACGTTCTTCTTGTGTTAACATTTTAATACGTTCTACCATTTTAATTCTGAACGGTTCCGGAATATACTTTACAGCCATGTTTTTTTCTCTCCTTTTGCTTTTTATGTGTATTTTTAATATGTTTTTATTTTAATACAATGGGAATCATTTGTAAAATGACTAAAAAAAGTGGCATCACAACATTTTTATTATGATATGTGCCCAACAGGGAAACAGGCATCCAGTGCAGCCGTCTTTCAATCCATAATAAAAAAGCCCTGATTACTCAGGACTTTTTTCATCCGAAAAATGCCATTACTGTTTCACATTCAGGTATACATCCTCTTTTAAATGGAATCCTCCCTGAATGACAACAGAATCCATATTATCCCCCGTAACTGCCACCGGCTTCAGCTCCAGGCTGGGCACATCATAGGTCCCGTCATCAATGGTGGCTTCAATACCTTCCAAAGATTCCCCCTTTCCCAGTTTCACCGCGTATTCCGCAGCGATTCTGGCCTCCTCCTCCACGGATTTAAAGGCTGTCATATTCTGGGTTCCCTCCACGATCCTCTGACAGGCCATAAGATCTCCGTCCTGGCCTACCAGGCAAACCCGTCCTGCCATCCGGTCCTCTGACAAAGCCCGGAACACCTGGGTCGCCAGATCATCATTTCCGCACATGATCCCCTTTACATCCGGGTATTTTTCCAGGGCTTCCTTGGCATAATCAAAGGCATGTTCTGCAAGCCAGCCCTGACAGTTGCTTTGATAGACCACCTCAAGGTTTTTTCCCTTTATTACCGATTCAAAGCCCTCCCGGACCATTGCCACATTATGATCCGTTTCCGGTCCCTGGATCATGAAAATTTTGCCTCCTTCCGGTATGTTCTCCACCAGGCCTTCCGCCATCAGCTTTCCCACCTCCCGGTTGTCAAAGGATATGTACATATCGCAGTCCGCATTCCGGACCAGCCGGTCATAGCTCATGGTTTTAATTCCCGCATCCTTTGCCTTTTTCATGACATCGGATAAGGCCTCACAGTCTCCGGCTACCACTACAATTACATCCATCTGCTTTTTAATGAAGTACTTGATCTGTTCGATCTGCTCGCTCACATCCCCGTTGGCATTTTGTACATTGACCTCAGCTCCCAGTTCCTTCGCCGCGGATACAAAAACATCCCTGTCCCTGATCCAACGCTCGATCACAAAGGAATCAATGCTAAGCCCGATTTGTAAAGGCTTTTCCCCTGTCCTTGCCATGACCTGAGGCTCTGCCTCTGCCTTGACATAAGTGCATCCTGCCGCCAGGCCGCAGCAAAGCAGCACCAGCAGCAATAAACTCCCTCGACCCATTTTCATACTCTTACCTCTCCCTGTATTCGCTTGGCGTCATCCCCTCATACTTTTTAAATATCCGGCTGAAATAATTGGGATCACTATAGCCGGACATGATACATACCTCCTTGATGCTGTATCTGGAATCCCCTAGTAGACGCCTGGCATTTTTAATCCTTGTTCTGGTTACATATTCAATGAAATTCTCTCCCACCTCCTGCTTGAACAATTTGCTGAAATAATAAGGACTTATGTCAACCATCCTGGATACATCATCAAGGGATATATCCCTGGCATAATTTTCATCGATGTAGGCCTTGACCCTGGAAACCACATTTTCATACTCTCTTTCCCTGGAAGTGCTGATGTTATCGCACACCTCCCTGGTCTTATTCAGAAACCACCGCTTTAAGGCCTCCCCATCAACGGCCTCCTTTAACTCCTCCAGATAATTCTCCCGGTAGCGGAAACCATACCGGACATTGCCCGCCTCAAAGGCCCGCCTCTCCAGCCTCATGACAAGCTCCAGTATCTTAATCTCAATATTGGACCGTACATTCCCGTCATGGACCAGCATCCAGTCAAAAAATTCACCGGCACAGGACAGTGCCCCTTCCCTGTCTGCCTTTGCTCCCCTTTGCAGGTACTGGTTTTCCAAGTCCAGGGGATATTCCCCGTCATAATCGGCCACCGCCGGGATATCCGTAATATGCACCACATGGCTGTCACTTTCCCTCAGGGACTTTAAGGCCTCCTTATAGGAATCCCTGATCCCTTCCAGGGTCTTTACAGAGCCTATCCCGCCCCTGCATTTGATATCCGTGGCACTTTCCAGCTTATGGATCATATTCCGGGTCCTTGTAATGATTTCCACCCGTTCCTCATACCTCACCTTTTCCTGCTCATAGGAAAGGAACAGCACCAGCCTGTTTCCCATGGCAGGTCCTATGACACAGTCAAAGTAATCCTTTACGATCTCCCTGACCATGGAATAATGCTTGTTAACCCGGACGCTGACCCCTATGGCATTGGTCATGGTCCCCCCCTCGATGCTGTCCCCGAATTCCAGGATAATCATGAAGCCATACGGCTTTTTTATATCCAGCATCTCAAGGTATCCGTTCTTGGAAAGCTCTGAATCATCCTGAAGCACATTGTAAATAAATCCGCTTTCAATCATGGGGATGACGATTTCAAGCTTTTCCCTGATCCTTAAATCATCACTCAGCCTTTGTCTGGCTTCCTCCACCTGATGCATGGCCTTTACGCATACATCCAGTATTTTCTTTTTATTGACCGGTTTCATAATAAATTCCATGACCCCTAAGTTTACCGCCTCCTGGGCATAGGAAAATTTGTCATAAGCCGTAATGATGATGAAAACAATGGAAGGATTGAATTTGCGCACCTCCCTGATGGCCTGGATCCCATTTAATCCCGGCATCTGGATATCCACAAATGCAATGTCCGGCCGGAAGGAGCCGGCCTGTTCAATCACCGCCCTGCCCGTTTTGACACAGGCGATCTCACAGTCACTGCCGAAATTGGACTTTATAATATGGCTGATGGATTCCAGCATAATCCCCTCATCATCAGCTACCAGTATGCGAAACATGTATATCTCCCCCTCTTTTTGGTATCCTTAGGATTACAGTGGTTCCTTTATCTTTCCCATCACTGAAAATATGGAAAATATGGTGATTATTATAATAAAGCTCCAGACGGGAAATTACGTTATGGATGCCGATCCCGGTAGAATCTGCCGCCACTGCAGTCTGCCCTCCCGCGCGAATCCGTTCAAGCTCCTCCTCTTCCATTCCGGTCCCGTTGTCTCTGATGCAGATTTCAATATCCTCTCCATGATCCTCCACGGATAAGTTTATCTCCCCGTTTCCCTCCATGTTCCGGATTCCATGGTTTACTGCATTCTCCACCAATGGCTGTAAAATCATGCTTGGTATTGGGACCTCCATCGCCTCTTCATGGATCCTGGACTGATAACGGATATCTCCTGCAAAGCGGACATTTAATATATAAACATAGTTCTCTACTGCCTCCACTTCCTCCCGGATGGTGGCATCCCTAGAACCTTTTTTTACATTATAGCGGAAAAAATCCGCCATCTTCTCCATGAAAACCGAGGTTTTCTCTGCATCCTCCATCATCGCCAGCTGTACTCCTGCATTCAGGGAATTAAAAAGAAAATGGGGATTGATCTGGGACTGAAGGTATTTCAGCTGAGCCTCTTTCAGATGGTTTTCCATTAAAAACTCCCGCTCCTTCATCTCCTGTTCCTTTTCTGCGCTCTCTTTAATTTTATTCACATACTCGTCCAGACTGTCCACCATTTGATTGAAGGTACCGGTCACGATCCCCAGCTCATCTCCAGTGTCTACGGCAGGTACCTTTACATGGAAGTTGCCCTGTCCTACCAGCTTAGCCGTTTGAGCCAGGTTGGTGAGAGGGGTCACGATATCCTTTGTCATCATCATCATGACCGTCAGGCTTATGACCATAACGATCATTAGGATCACAGAGCTTATGACCTCTAAATACTGAAGGGCAGCCTGCAGGGTTTGATAGCTTGCGGAATTATTCTTAAACTGACGGCTGTTTAAGACCGAAATATCATGGTTGATGAATTGGTATAGCTTTAAAGCAGATTCATAGGAGCTTTTGTATTTCTCCACATTCTGCCCCCGCTTGGCCTGTACGGTCTCATCCGTAACCGCCAGATAACTGTCGGACATATTGCGGATGTTCTTTTCCAGGATCTGAATCTGGTTATCAGTCACCGCAACGTTAAGTCCTTCCAGCATCTTTCTGTAATCCTGCTCCGCCCGGTAATAATCAGTCAGGGACTCCGAATTTTTAACCTGTAAGTATTTGTACATATAATTCTGTACATCGGAGAAAACATCTGACAGCTCATTTAAGTTTACGTTGCTTATGTATACAGAATTCATACGCTCCACCATCTGGTTGATCTGGGCGTAAATAAACAGATTGCTGGCAAAAAGAATGGCTGCTGTCACCGCAATTTCCAAAAACAGCTTGCGGGCGATGGGCAGGTCTTCCCATAAGTGTTTCCATTTATTTTTCATTGCTTCTCCACTTATCACTCATGAAATTTATCGCATTTTCCTTTGTCACAAACTGTAAGTCCACACTGTAAAAGGAGTTGGTCCTCCCGTCATTTATGGACTCTGTAAGGGCTTGTACACTGTATTTTCCCATTTGGCTGGTATCAATGCAGACGGTCATGGCCATGGTCCCTTTTCTGACTGCCTCCAGGGCTGCTTTTGATTTATAATAGCCGATAACCTGGGTTTCCCCTACGCAGTTATAGTCAATGACCGCCTGGTACACGGCCTCTGTATCCACCTCATCCATGCACACAATGAGGTCCGGCGGCCCCTGTGGATTCTGGAATAAGTTACGCACGATTTCCTCGGCTTCAAAAGCACGCCCGGACGGGATCTTACTTTCTTCCACCTTGATCCGGTCTCCTGTTTCCTTTGACGTGACCATCCGGTTGTTGATCTGATGAAAGATCTGGGACTGGTTGCTGTCAATGGAATTGTCATGCAGGAGCACCATCACCCTGGCTTTCCTGGCGTTCCCAGGCAAAATCTTTAGGATCTGGTTTCCGTACTCCTGCCCCAGTTCGTAGGAATTGATTCCAACGTAGCTTTTCCGGTCTGTGGCGGGCGCATCGTTTAATATGGTGACAACAGGGATCCCCTTTGCCGCCGCTTCATTGATCCGTTCCTCCAGATTTTCTTCTCCCGTAAATTCCAGCAGGATCCCATCCACCTTTGCCGCTATGCTCATATCCATAAAATCCACAGCAGTGTATTCTGACGACTGGTTTCTTCCCTTAAGCTCCACATAAGCGTCGTGCAGGGCCGCTTCCTGCCTCACGCTTTGATACACATCATTCCAGAACTGTGAGTCTAAGTTATTGATGATCATGACATAGTGGTACCGGTAGGTCCTGGTATTTTCCGCATGCTCCACCCCGATCTTCTTTAACACATACCCATAAAAGGAAGAGGTCAGAAGCGTAAGGAACACGATACCGGACAATCCTCCCAGCACCAGAACCAGCAGGCTTTTCTTTCTGTTATCCATGGTTATCCCCTTTGTAAAGCATTCAAATGCACTATTATCATTATACTAAATCAAAGAGAAAAAATAAATGAAAACAGTCCGGTTTTTTACCGGACTGTCTGGCATAATACGTTATCTTTATTTGCTCCAATACGCTTTGTTCATCGTAAGACATAAAATCAGCCGCCTGGGCAGGGACCGGTACCGTTTTCCCAACAGGTAACCAATGTATTTAAATCCGCTTTTTACAATCACCCCGGGGATCAGCCATGGCTTCCCTTCCTTTGCAAGCCAGGCGCAGGTTTTTTTCACAAGGCGGATGCCCTCGCCTTCCGAACGGATCCCTTCAAATACTTCCGGGTGGTCAGCCTGGGATACTGCCAGGTCAAAATTCCGCTTAAGCTGGGCAATGCAGCCGTAATTGTGGGAATGATATACCTTTGCACCGGCTTCGTAGGCAACCGCCTGCCTGCGATGGATTACCGCATTTCCCGCATAAATCATGTCTTCATTAAAAATCGTCTTCTCTATAAATCCTCCGGCCTTTAAAAATTCAGCCCGGTCATAGGCACAGCAGACGTTGGAGGCAAAGAAGGTCTTGATTCCCAGCTTTCCTAAATCGTCTGCCGTTTTTATGCGGCTCTGCTCCGGATAATTAAAGGAACGGGTATACTGCTCCGCCAGGGCGCAGTCAGGATTGGGCAGCTGTCTTCCATAGGCCATAACCACTTTTTCTCCGTCTTTTCCCGTCTGGGCCAGTCCCTTTAACAGCGCATTTATCAAGTTTTTATCCGCCGGAACCGCATCATCGGTCATAAACACCATTACATCAGCCTGGGAATAACCGGCTCCCCGGTTTCTGGTACCGCCATGGTCAAAATCCTCTTTCCTCACATGGTGCACTTCCAGGTTCGGCATCTGGCTGTACTCTTCCTTCCAATAGGACTGTTCCGTGTTCATGATGATGATCCGGCGGATGGGATAGGACTGTTCTCCCAGGAGTTTCAGAAGACGTTTTAAAGTCTCATCGGGCTTGTATACCGGAATAATCACATCGACGGTTTTTTCCTGTCTTTTTTCTTCCATTGCAATTTCCTCTACCTTCCAGTGAAATACACCTTTGCAGGCTGCAGAGAATTTTCCTCTGCCAGCAGCCGCCAGGGTCAGGCGAACCTGGCTTTGACCCGCTGCCTTGAATCAATAGCGCAGACACGCTGTGGAACAAATGCGTATCAGGGCATAGATGCTTACAAAGCACTCCAGATACCAGGCGCTTTTTCTTAAATCCAGACTTGTAACCAGGCGTTTATCAAATATGACAAGCAGCACAAGAGGCAGCAGGGGGATAAAATACCTTCCCTGGACTCCCGTTATATAGGTAAGCTCCTTTGGGGTCCAGCCTAGCAGCATGGAGGCCAGAACCAGGCAGGCGCTTAGAAACACCAGAAAAACCATCCAGCCCTTCTGTCCTCCTGACATGGGAGCTTCTTCCCCCTCCCTTCTGATAACGCTTGCAATAAGCACATACCACAGAATGGCCAGGCAGAAGGGCGGTACTGTCAGATCAGGATCTAAATTGCCCAGAAATCCTCCCAGCATGGTAATCAGATAATAATCAAACTGGGTCACCAGGGTCTCATAATATACCTGAAAGATCTGATAGGGGTGTTCCCACACATCTTTCAGCGTATACCCTGCCGCTTCACTCCATCCCACATAGCTTTCCGTAGATGTAGCCCAGGCAGAAAGGACCAGGCGGTTTACCAGAAAGACCGCAGCAATGACGGCAATGATAACGCTTATGACGGAAATCCAATAATGCTTTTTGGACTTGAATTTAGAAGCGGGAATAAACAGGCAGATCCCTGCTACCGGCAGGTAAACGATTTTTCCCGGCTCCAGCAGGATCAGTAACAGAGCCAGAAGTACCGTGTCCCTTACGGTCACCTTTTCTTTTTCATAAGCCAGATAAAAGCACCAGGAAAAAAACATCATGGACAGGCCGATAAAAGCCGCATCATAGGAAAAGGATGCTGCCAGATGAAGGGTCATGGGAAGGCACGACACTGCCATGAAAAGCTCCTTTTTTAAAGGTGTGACCCGGACAGCCATGGCTGCCATACCTGCAAAGGCCAAAAGATTAAACAGCCTGCCAAGATATACCAATGGGATATAACCCAGATGAAACAGCCTGGCAAGGCTGATTCCAACTGCCTGGGGAATGTAGACCACCGGTGTGGTATTCACCGGTATTTCATAGCGGACTGTCATTTCCCGGCTGTTATCAAGGGAGAACATCTCCGTAAGAACCAGGTTGTATGTGGACTGCCCCACTGCGGTATAAAGTCCGGGAACATCATCGCCGCTTCGCACCAGGACATTGGCCCCCCGGCTGATCCTCTCTTTCTCCTCCTCCGTTGCCTGGGCAAGAAAGCCGTCATCAGCCACTGCCTGTTTTCCCATAAACTGACTGGAAAGCCGGTAAGCGCTGACAAAATGAGCGGATTCATCGGGGGTGGAAAAGGGGGTTAAGACTAACATATAAAACAAGCCCAGAACCACCACGGTCCCTGGAAACAAAAAAAGCGGGGGGTCCTTAAGTATCCACAGAGTCCCTCCCAGACATGCCAGAAATCCACAGCCAAACACGATCAGCCACCAGTAAAAACGGCGGACCGCCTCAAATTCCGGAGAAGGAATGCCTACAATGGTCTCCATATAGGTCTTTAGAAAAAGAAAAGCGAGAATAAAGATGGTTCCCGCTGTAAGCAACAATCCATTTTTATTCAGAATGAGCTTCATGCCGGCCCTCCTCCTTCTCCCTGGCCTCTTCCCTGTCCAAAGCCAGCATCTGGATCAGCTCTGTCATTCTCCGCTCCAGCTGTGATATTTTTACAGACTGGAAAAAAACCTTTACCAGCAGAATAAAAATCATAAAGGTAAAGATAAAGTTGGCGGTGGAATAGGTACCCACCATCCGGGATATGAAATCAGCCAATCTTGGGAATACACTGAACACCACCAATAGCAAGGCAAACATCACCCAGAAAATGGAATCCTCTATCTTCATCTTGGAGTGGCGTATTCTTTTTAGTAAATAAAATGTGAGTAATACGGAAACGCATATCAGTACGCAGCGAAGCAAAACCGTCATGTTACATTCTCCCTTCCTTTATCTTCTGTCCCTGATACGGAAGCTTTGTACCAGCAATATGGAAAACAGCATTTTCCCCATATAACGGGCTGCATTGATGGGATTTAAATAGCTCTCTCCCTGGATCCGATCATCCATGACCACCGGGATCTCCGCTACCTTTGCTCCCTGCCGGATGAGATAGGAAATGGTATCTGGCTCGGGGCCGTAATTTAAGCCGTCAGCAAATTCCTTGATCATTTTCCTGCTGAACATGCGCATCCCAGAGGTGGGGTCACTGACCTTTACCCCTGTGGTGAACCAGATGGAACCGCTTAAGAGCCTGCTTCCAACCATCCGCATGGAATGCGGCTTTTTCTCCGTTACAAATCTGGAGCCGATTACTATGTCAAATCCTTCATCCATTTTCTCTTTCATGGGCAGTATGTATTCCGGCCGGTGCTGCCCGTCGCCGTCAAACTGTATGGCATACCGGTATCCCCGCCTGTGGGCGTACTTAAGTCCGGTCTGAAACGCTCCGGCAAGTCCTAAGTTCATAGGCAGGTCGATGATCTTCCACCCATGCTTTCTGCAGATATCCGCTGTATGATCGGTGGAACCGTCATTGATGATCACATAATCAAACATGGGATAATTTTCAATGACTTCCCCTACCACACGTTCAATATTTAAAGCCTCATTGTATGCAGGTATCACTACCAGTACCTTATCCATCATTTCTTCCGCTCCAGCCTCCCTTTTTCTTCTGTTCTGGCCATGTTTTCTGGTTTTAAAGTATGCCTGCAGGACGTTCCTCTTTGATGAAGACCCGGACCGCCTGCCCCATGAAGCAAAGCATGAGAAGCAGCATTTCCATCATGTAGGAGAAGGCTCCTCCGTTGATTCCTCCCACTCCTACCAGCCAAAAGGAAAAGAAAAAGGAAAAAATACTAACCGGCACATAACCGAAAAAGATCCTCTTTTGCTCCTTCATGATAACAAGGACATAGTAAAACAGATTCATCACTGCAAAAAAGCCGCCTCCAAGCACAATGAAAAGAAGACCCGGAAGGTAAGGCTTAAGCTCTACATTGGAAATGGCTCCCAGCACAGGGACCCCGATGGCCCAGGCTCCTGCCAGGGCAATTACCGTAAGAAGGGCTATGATTCCGGAAAGCTTCTTTAGACCGGACTTGAATTCGGAAAATTTCTTCTCCTCCCACTGATGGGACATCCTGGTAAGGAAGGGACGGATCACAAAATTTGCCGCCAGATTGATGACCGAAGTGGGCATAAAAATAGCTACAAAAACAGCGTTGTCTGTAGAAGTCATCCGCGCATCCACCGCATATTTTGCCATGGCAAAAATGAGCCCGTCTAAAAAAACAGACAAAAACAGCAAAAAACTATCCTGAACAAGCTTCCACTGTCTGCCCGGGGTCCTGGTAAACGTAATTCCCGGCACACGCTCTGCCGCCCTTTTATCAAAGAGCAGGATCCCGGCGCCCTGGGACAGGACCGCAACCACGCAGGATAATAATAAATCCTTTGTAACAGCCAGAGTTCCCAAAAAACAGAACACGGATAGAAGGGTACGGAAGGCCATGGCCTGTCCCGTTAGGTACAGCCGTCCATTCCTCTGAAATTCCGATTCATATACATCGGCAAACCCGTCAAGAACCTTATATACCACCATTAAAAATACAACCAATGCCTTTTGGACTGTATAATCCGCAGATGGGGAAAAGGTGTGAAAGATGATATAACATATCCCAAAAAGGACTGCCATGAGGCAGGTGGCCAAACGGGCCATGCGGTATTCAAGAAAGGTATAGCTTTGGCTGGTATCCGTGCTTTGCAAGGGTCTCATACCAAAATAGGCCACCAGAAACATCTGCTGCCCAAAGGTGCTGAAGGCAAAGCCAAAGATGCCTCCCTGTTCCGTTCCTACCAGATGATTGACAAGGGCCGTAAGGATCATGCTGGAGCCTGCGTAAACCAGGCTACCGATCATATTCCAGGCCACATTTTTTCGTTCCATTTCTTTTCCCCTGTTTTCTCTTCTTGCCTTTGTTTTTGGGGATTCTCTTATTTCTCTTGCTTCCCAGGCTTTCAGAGATACCCTTCCGGGAATTCCTTCTTATATCCCATATTCCCCGGACATGGAGGCATATCCTCACCAGGCATTCCTCTCATATTCCTTTATTCTACAATATCCGGCTTAAAATGTAAACTCAAACCACCTGCCTACTGTTTTGCAATCCTTAACATACGGCACAGATACAGAAAGGCTTCCAGCCGGAACAGCCAGGAAAGTCCTCCATAGACGGCAACTCCCACAAGAATCTGAACAATTAAAGTCAGAAAGGTCCCTTTGACCGCATATTGCACTGCGTAGGTAAAGAGGCACATGGCAGCTGATAACAGAAGGGATGGCAGCACATCCTTCCACTGCTCAAAAAAACTGTAATTCAAAAGCTTCTTATTAGGATAGGCATTGATAAAGGTACAGATAAAATCGGTTACTGCCTTTAAGGCCACCATGGTATAGATCCCAAAGGGGATGCTCACCAGAAGGGCAATCATGCTCACTGCCTTCTTAATGATTTCAAGTTTTAAGAATATTTCACTTTTTCCCAGGGCATTGATCGCCTGTAAATTGGCTACATGCAGGGGCCAGGTGGCATAGGCTACACACAGCATCCGCAGCATGGGAACACAGGGCAGATAACGATCTGTCAAAAGCAGCTTTACCATAGGCTCCGCCACGGCGATCAACCCCGCCATCATGGGAAATACCAGATAGGAGCTGGTGACGATGGACCTTCTCACCATGCGTTTTACCCTGTCCCTATCCTCCTGGCAGGCGGAAAAGGCCGGAAGCATGACCGACTGGATAGCCGCCCCAAGATTATTCGCGATCAGGGCGGGAAACTGGTTTCCTCTTGAGTATTGCCCCATCATGGAGGAATTATATAGCTTCCCGATCACAAGCCCATAAACATTATTAAATACCGTATCAATAAGGCCGGAACATAAAATTTTCCAGCCGTAGGAAAACAATTCCCCTGCCTTTTTGGCCGAAAACAGAAGCCTCGGCCTCCATTTCACCAGAAAAGCAAGCATGACCATCAGGAATAAGCTGTAAAAAAACTGCTGCATGACAAGGGCCCATAGCCCCATTCCCCTGGTTGCCAGAAAAACACCGATCACTCCGGAACAGAGAGCAGCAAACAGGCTTGCCAGACATAGCTTCCGAAACTCCATATTCCTGGAGACCACTGCAGACTGCACAGAAGTAAAGGCACCAAAAAACAGGGTCACGGAAAGGACCCGGAGTACCGGAATAAAAACAGGCTGTCCGTAAAAAGATGCAATGGCAGGTGCCGAGAAAAAAAGAACCACATAGAGAACAAAGGCAATGGCTCCGCTGATATAAAATGCAGAGGAATAATCCGCCTCATCCACCGTCCGTTTCTGGATCAGTGAGGTATTAAACCCGCTTTGGACAAACACATTTCCTATTGTAATGAATATCATAATGAGCATGACTTCTCCGGACTCTGCCGGTGTCAGCATCCTGGCAAGCAGAACCGATACAAGGAACTGAATCCCCTGTGTACCACCGTTTTCCATCACTTTCCAAAACAGGCCGGAAAGGACCTTTTTTTTCATATTTTCCTGGTACATACTGGTTTTTCTCCTTGCTTTACCAATTTACATTTCCGCCTTATTGTACTATATTCCCCAATAATTGTAAATCGTCTATAGCATTTTGGGTTTAATTGTGTTAGAGTATAAAAGAATATACGTTTTATTTTATAGAATTCAGGAGGTTTTTATTTATGCGTAAACTGACACGCAGCCTGATGGTACTCTGCCTGACGGCTGCTCTTGTTTCAGGACAGGCTTCCCTTGCATGGGCAGAAGAAGCATATGGACCGGGATTTAAAAATGGCGTCCCTATCCGTCAGAGTGACGGCAAGTCTGAGACACAGAGCCAGACGAGCACCCAGACTCAGGGAGGCACAACTACGGAAGAAGCGGAAACCGCTTTGGCAAATGCCGGCATAGAAATTGGAAAAGAAGGGGAAGGCGGCGGCGAAGACGGCGTGGTGGATGAAGCTACCAGGGCTGCCCAGGAAGCTTTAAAAGCCAATTTCCCCCGGCTTCAGACTACGGTTATGATTGGTGACAGCAACTGGTCACAACCTTTTGTAAACGATGCATGGATCACAAATAATGGACAAGGGTTTCACGGACTGTCTACCTTTCTTACCAACATTGTAGGAAATGTGCTTTACCGGACCTATACCTCCAGCACCGGATGGTCTCCATGGGTTTTAAACGGACAGCAGACGACCAACTATGCCAATGACATTAATATAGAAGCAGTGCAGATGAGGTTCTCCGGTTATGTGAATAACCAGTTTGACCTATACTATACTGCTCAGTTGGAAGACGGGACCACCATGGACTGGGCCAAAAACGGGACCACCACAGGTACCATGGGCACCGGACATTACATAACAGGGCTGAGAATGGCCTATTATGCCAAGAATTCCCAATTCCCCTATGCAACAGAAAAGCCTGTGATTTCCGCAGTTGCTGACGGAATGCGTCAGATCGACGGCGGTCTCCGGTACTTTAACGGAGACGGTACTTCCTTTACCGGGTGGGCATGGGCAGGCAATGAACGTTACTATTTCCAGGATTCCTATCCTGTAACCGGATGGCAGTATATTGACGGCTACAAATATTACTTTGATGAATCCGGAAGAATGCTCTCCGACTTAGAGCCTGTCATCGGTGCAAAGGGACCGTATCTCATCAGCATCAACAAGACCATGAACTGCATGACCATCTTTGTTAAGGACGGAAACAACGGCTTTATTATACCGTTAAAATCCTTTTTAACCTCTACCGGGCCTGACACCCCTCTTGGGACATTCCAGACTCCGGCAAAATACCGCTGGAGAGATATGAACCATGGAATCTTTACCCAGTACGCTACCCGTATCTGGAAGGGCTTTTTAATTCATTCTATCTTGTACAGCAGCCCTAACAATATGACCCTGGATCCGACGACTTATAATTACATGAGCATCGCCCAGTCCGCCGGATGCGTCCGCCTCCTCTCCGGTGACGCCAAGTGGGTATATGACCACTGTCCCATTGGAACTACCGTTACGATTTACGAATCACCGGTTCCGGGACCTTATGAGAGACCGGCCATTGAACAGATCATACCCGAAACCCAGACCTGGGATCCTTCCGATCCTAATGTTGCACGGTAATCAGGAACAGATAATTTAATTATGATGAAGCATCATGGGCAGGACCCGTACCAAACGGTTCCTGCCCATAATTTTGCTTTCCTACCCATTCTTTCCAAGAAACATTCTCCTTAGCAGCCCATAAGCCCCAGGAGCACAGCGCTCGGCCTGGATAAAGAACCTGGTTCTGGCTGTGAGTTCCTTGTAATACCTGCGGTACTCCGGATTCATGATCTCTTTAAACTGCCTGGTATTGACCATGGTATGATAATATGTCCGTTTTGCGGCACTCTCCGCTGCCTGCCTTAAACGTCCTTCTGTTGCAGCGTCAAATTCTTCATACACTTTTTTCATCCGTTCCCAGTAAATCTGCTGCTTTCTTGCATAATCTCCGCTTTTTCCCTCCGAAGTCCAGGAGCCTGCCACTCCTACCCGGTAGGCACTCATAGGTTCATCCATGTAATAACAATACCCTTGTGCAGCCGCCATCATCTGCAGGGGAGTATCTCCCACCGGACAATCCACATAATAATCCGGAAGCTCCTTTACCAGGCGGGAAGGAAAAGCCATGGAAGACATGGCATAACCGGAAGGCTTGTCCACGATCTCTTCCGGTGTGATCACCCGGTTTCCCCGGTAAGGCCTCATCTTTTTTTCTGTCAGAGCCTTTCCCACCAATTCGATCTCTGCGCTGTGTATGCAAAGGGTGCAGTCCGGATGAGCCTCTAAGTAATCCACCTGCTTTTGCATCTTATCCGGAGAAATCCAGTAATCATCCCCGTCGCACATGAAAATATATTTGCCTCTGACCCTGGGAAAATTAAAGGCACCGCTGATATTGTCGATCCCCTGGGAATACTGGTTCGACCTTTGTATCAAAGGCTTTACCTTATCCGGGTATTTTTCTCCATATTCCCTCAGGATCTCTCCTGTCCCATCGGTGGACGCATCGTCATGGACCAGAATCTCATATTCAAAATTTGTTTTCTGCATCAGAAAGCTATCCAGGGCCTGCCTGATATAAGCCCCATGGTTAAAGGTCAGACAGCTTATGCTGGCCATAATTTTTGAACCGTCAACGCCACTCATTCCTCTCCGCCCTTTCCTGCATTTACTTTTGTAATATATTCCTCGTATTTTCTTGCAATATACAAGCTTTTAAGTTCCTTCAACGGTTCTATGGCTTCCCCCGTAAAACACCTTAAATGATTGATGATACAGTCGTATCCTGCCATGCAGGAAAATTCCACACCTCCCGAAAAGCGGGGATTGCATTCCAGCATGTGATACGTTCCGTCCTCCCCCTGAATAAATTCAAAGTTCACACAACCGTTAACGTTAAGTACATGGGCAATTTCCCTGCACATGGCTTCCAGATGGGAATCCGAATATACAAGGACCGAGGTTCCCGCACCGCTTGGAGTCCGCAATAGCTCCTTCCGGCACACAGCGATACTTTCCCCTGTTTCCGCCTGCCTTACCACATCTACGGTCATAATGCTTCCCGGATAAAAAGGCTGTACAATGAGTCCCTCAGGGCTGGCGCTTTCCAGAAAGCCTTTCATCTCTTCAAAAGAATGAAGGTAACGAAGTCCCTGACTGCTTCTTCCGTTAAAGGGCTTGACAACCGCAGGAAAGGAAAGGCTCTCTAAGTCCGCTTCCCAAAGCTCCTGGGTAGGAATGGGATTTCCAATGCCCTTTTCTGAAAGAAAACGGCACAGCTTCCTTTTGTCCCTGCAAATAGAAAGGGTCTCCTCCGAGGAAAGGCATAAGGTTAATGAGGCCTTTGACAATTCTTCCCGGTGGCGGTTCCACACGTCCACTTCCACATCCGTGAGAACCATCAGAGCCTCCACCTTCTCTTTCCTGCACAGGTCTAAGACGGAGTCTATATACCTTTTCTCGTCTGTGGCAAGGGGGACCTGGTAAAAAGACGCCACATTCCCGGAGTCAGCGATCCACTCCCCCGGATAAATATCGCAGCCAACCACCCGGCAGCCGTATGTTCTTAAATTCTTGATAACGATATCTGCTGAAAATGACCCGATTGCTGTCACCAGTACTGTATCCATAATTTCCTCTTTTCTGCCCGCTTTTCCGGGCATAAGGTATTCTCTTTAGGGGGATAAAAGCGTTTTTATCAGCCTTCCAGCAAATAGGTTACGGAAAGCTCCTGGGCAAACACGCACTTCACCGCCCGAAGCCCGGTTTTCTCAGAGATTATCCGAACCACTTCCTCCCCATCATAACCGCTTCCCCAAAAACTGTTGTTATCTACAGTGACAAGGATTCCACGGCTTGCCTCCTTACCTTCCAGGATCTGATCCACCGTTGCAAGTCCTTCCCGGTTTGTCACATAAAACTCCTTAAAACAGGAGAGAGTCCTTAAGTCCTGGGTTAGGGCCGCCATCCGGTAATTGGTCACATACAGGCAGGGAAGATTCCCGTATTTTTTTGCTTCCTCAAGCCTTACCGGTTCATCCCTGTATAAATACTGTACAAAGCCGTGGCGGTAAGAAGATAGGGAGAGACACAAAAACAGAACCGAAAAAAGGACCATAGCAGTCCTCATGGCAGGCAGACAGTGTTTTGTCATGCGCCATAACAACCAGATCCCGGCAAGGACCAGCAAGGGATAAAGACTGCAAATATAGCGGGGAGAAGGTACCACAGCCACAGACGCAATGATGAAAACCGCAGCAGGACAGGAAATCAAAAAAAGCCAGCCGCCCAACTCTTGGGATTTGCCCAAAGCTTCTTTCTTTTTCTGTCGGCCAAGAAAAAAGGCCGCTGCCACAGCCGCTGCTGCCAATAGAAGGATCAACGGAACCGCCTTGAAACTACCGGAGAGAAAATCCGAATGGATCCCGTAGCCGTAAGATTTTAAATTGGTAATCAGAGTATCTATGCTGCCGATGTTCTTTCTCGTCTCCTGGGCTACGATTTCATCCTTCCTGGTGATCTGGGTAATGAAGGAAGGGAAGAGTAAAACCGCCGTGCCCACCCCGCCAAATAAAACGGCTGCGTAAAGAAACGCTTCCTTAAAAGCCTTTTTCCAAAGCTTCCACAGAAAGTAAACTCCGGAGAGAAAAAATGCGTAGATGACAAAATAGTATTGGGTCAGCAGCCCGCAGACCGTTACCACAAAGATGAGAAGGAGCTTCAGCCATGTCTGTCCTTCTTCCTCCATCCTTTCGTGAAGATACCCGCTCAGCACCGTAAAAAGAGTCATCACCATATACATGCGGATGTAAATGGTATAACTGACCGCGCCTGCAGAAAATCCCCAGATGGTCACAGGTACAAGCCCCAGCCAGGGACATTTCATAAGCCGACTTCCCAGAAGCCACAGGAATCCCCCGCTTATCAGAAAGCATACCAGATTGATCCCGATGCCAAACCACTTGGAATACCTTCCCGGAAAAAAGGAACTGACCGTATGGAGGAGGAGATAAAACAACGGCGGATGCACATCCTGGCTCTGATTGTAGATGACGGAGCCATATGCAAAACGCTCTCCCTTTTGTACGGTCATGTAATCGTCAATGACTGTCTTATCCGCCCATTGGTCAAAGATCTTATCCCCGTAGGAAGTGATAAATGGCTTATAATAACCGTTGGAAAGTCCAAAGGAATAAATTTCATCGATAAAATAGCCCTGTTTCCGGTTTCCAAACCAGCACATGACTCCTGCCTGAAGTATAAGAATAAATAGTAAGGCCAGGAAAGCCCTTTTCTTTTCATCCCTCCACTGATTCATAGATTCCTCCTGCCTACTGCCCGGTGCAGCGGTTATTGGTGATCTCCTTCGCCGCCTGCTTCCGATCCCATACTGCGTTTAAATAATCAAAATACAGGGGAGTCCCGCCCGTATGGATAAAAAGTATGTTTTCCGGTTCATGGGGCCTGGCTTTTAAATATTTCAGCATGCCGGAAAACGCTTTTCCCGTATAAGTAGGGTCCAGCGGGATTCCAAAGCGTTCCATCATCATACGGATCACAGACTCAATATCTCCGTCATAAAGGCCATAGCCGCCGCACACATATCCGTCTTCAAAATCTACGTCTTCCGGATCAACTTCTGCAAACCGGGCCACTTCACTTTTTCCCCGGCAAGAAGGACGGGCAACGGAAATCCCTGTAATACGGGCATGTCCCCCATACTGCCTCTGCCCTGCCATAAGACCGCCCTGGGTCATACCGGTCCCGCTGGCTAAAAAGATTCGGTCAAAATGCAGCTCATGATCTTCCTCATATTCCAACAATTCCCGGTATGCCTGACAATAGGCTCTGGCTGCTGCCTTTTCATTTCCCTTTCCATAACGGTCACCGAAAATATAATAGGGACGGTAACCTTTGGATTTCAGCTCTGCCATAAGCTTATCCACCCCTTCCGCCACATTGCTTTTATGGCAGAAACGGATGTGAGCACCAAACCACTTAACCATCCAGCTGTTAAAGGTCCCTTCCTCCACCAAATCTTCCCTGGGAGTGAGAACGTAACAGGGAATCCCATATCTGCTGCATAAGTTGGACAGGGCGCGGCACATATTGGACCGGCTGCTTCCATAAGCCACCAGACAGTCACAGCCCTTCTCTTTCATATCCTGGAAAAATTCCCAGGCAATGCGGACCTTGTTGCCTCCAAAGGAAAAACCCATCAGATCATCCCGCTTTATAAACATCCTGTCGGCGGTATCCGAAAGCCTGATCTCCTGTACAGGAGTCTTAAACATTACATCGTTCATAGACCTTTCCTTTCTTCTTATCTGGCCTCTAAAATAATGCCGCAGATGCGGTCCACCTGATCCAGGGGAAGTCCTGCGTACAAAGGCAGCGTCAGAACGCTGTCCGCCGCCTTTTTTGCAACCGGGAGGGAGACTCCTGAAAATTGCTCCCGATAGCATTCAAAATCTGTAATCAGAGGATAAAAATATTTCCTGGCATAGATATGATGAGAAGCCAGCAGCTCATATACCTCATTCCTTGTCAGGGAAAAGCCGTCAAATGCAACAGGAAAGTACGCATAATTCTGGCGGATGCCTTGTTTCGGCTCCGTCAGCCGGATCCCGGGAATGCCGGTCAAATGCTTCCGGTACCGTTCTGTCACCAGCCAGCGCATTTCAATGTTGTCCTTTACATGGCGAAGATTGCAGATGCCCATGGCTGCCTGAAATTCATTCATTTTCGCGTTACCGCCGATGTACTCCACGGTCTCCTTGCCGGTGATACCGAAGTTTTTTAAATAATTAAACAGAATCTCCAGAGACGGATCCTGAAAGGTCACAGCCCCGCCTTCAATGGTATTATACACCTTTGTGGCATGAAAGCTGAACATGGAAGCGTCTCCATAGGTCCCGATTCCCCTTCCGTTCACCTCCACGCCGAAAGCATGAGCCGCATCATAAATTACCTTTAAATTATGCTTTTTCGCGATTTTCTCAATTTTATCAATATCACATACATTTCCATAAACATGAACCGGTAAAATTGCAGAAGTCTTGTCCGTTATGAGTGTTTCAATCTGATCTGCATCAATGGTATAATCCTCTTTTCGGATATCACAGAATACCGGGGTTAAGTTATTTCTCACAATGGCATGGGTGGTGGAAGCAAAGGAAAACGGAGTGGTGATCACTTCGCCGGATAAATCCATGGCCTGGAGCGCCATTTCAAGCGCCATATGCCCATTGACGAATAAAAGCAGCTTCTGTACTTTTAAATACTCCTTTAACTGCTCCATCAGCGTTTCATGAAATTCCCCCATATTGGTCATCCAGGCAGTATCCCAGATGGGTTTGATCTCTTCTATAAACTCTTCATAGGAAGGCATTGATGCCCTGGTCACTAATATATCCTCTTCCTTGTCCATGCTTTTTGAACCGGACCGTATTCTTGCATGGCATTCCTTCTCTTCTGGTAACATAAGCCAAATATCCTCCATTTTCCGGTCAGATGGAAAACATCTGGCCCAGCGTCCTTATCGGGGTGCTTTTCATTAATTTGTATTTCCAAATAATATAGATTTTTTCCGCCCGGTTTTTCCCGGGAAGCGCAATAAATTGCTTCAGAGTCTCCCTTTTCTCCGGGGACATCTTATTTCCATAAAGCTTTAAAAACTGCTGTGCCTGCACAAACATTTTCCTGTAATTTTCCCGGACAGCATCCTGATTCCTGATCCGCTCTGCATACTGTTCCTTACTGCTTTTGGATCCTACCTGGTTCTTTCCGTGCTGCCGGTAAAGAACCAGGGGTCGGGCAAGGTAAGAGATCCTACCGAAACAGCTTGCCAAAAGACCAAGCCACCAGTCATGCATGGCGCATTCCTCCGGAATTTCAGCAAGCAGCCGCAGAAACGCCCTGTTGACCATAGCCGTATTCCCGGTAATATTGTTCTCCACCAGATAATGGCTGAACCGGTTGTCATGTACGGCAATTTTCTGGTATTTTGCCATGGATTCATGAAGAATGCGGCCCTCCCCATCCGTTACGGAAAGATCCCCGTGAACCAGCAGGGGGATCTCAGTTCCCCACTGCGCCTCCAGTCTTTTCATTTCCCTTAAAGAAACTTCTGCCTTATCCTGAATCCACACATCATCCTGATCGCAAAGCATGACATACTCATCAGACACCGATGAAAGCAGACGGAAAAAATTATCCTGGGCACTTCCGGACCTCTCCCTGTTCCTCAGGCTCCTTATGCGGCCCGGATACCGCTCTTCATATTCCCGGATGACGGCAGGAGTCCCGTCTGTAGAACAGTCATCGGAAATCACCACGGATAAATCGGAAAGCGTCTGGTTTAATATGGATTCCAGCTGATCCCGTATATATTTTTCTCCATTATAGGATGCAAGAAGCACCGATACCATACGCATTCTTCCTTTCCTCTTTTCTGCCATGCATTTGGGTGATCCAGACACACCTAAGATTATATCAGCAGCGAATACAGCTAAACCTACCAGGACAAACCCAGGATTTTAGTCAAAAACCAGATTTCGCCCATAAGAAAGCCCAGGAACGCTCTTACCAGGCATTCCTGAAACCGGTTGATCTTCAGATATTTTTTATAATAATGAAGCTTGCTCTTATGAAGGAGAGCCTGCTTCTTTAAAATGGATTTCACACTTTTATCAATGGATACGGAGTGGAGATGCACATAGGACCGGTCCAAAAGGAGCACCGTCTGATACCCCATTTTCTTTAGCTGATAACCCAGAATCTTTTCTTCATAATATAAAAAGACTTCTTCGTCATAAAGTCCGCAATCCATTAAAGCATGGATATCCGCCATAAAAAGGGAGCCTGGAACCGCATCTACGGAAACGTAACGCTCGTCCTCTCTTTCCTGCCTTTCATTTTGTGCTGCGGGGTATCCCTCAAGACGTTCCTTTGCCCCTGCCTTGGTGCTCCCAGCCTGCAGCTCCGGCCTGTCATTAAGCCAGGGGGCAAAAAGACGTCTGGTAATTAGACCTGTATCCAGCAGATCCCCTGCCAGACCGTTGATGCGCCAGCTTGACAGAGTGACGGTACCTGCCCCATCCCTGGTGACTGCCGCCGCAACACCCAGCCGGTTTAATTTCAAAAAGGAATCTTTCATGGCCTTAATACAATCCTCTGAAACCTTTACATCAGGATTCGCGATAAGCACGTGGGAAGCATGAAGTGTCCCGTAAGCATACCGGATCCCCAGATTATTGCCGTAGCCATATCCTCCATTCCTTTCTGAAGCTATAACATGGATCCTGCCCCCGGCAATCCTTTTCAGCTTTGAAAGGGAATCGTCGGCGGAACAGTTGTCCACAACCACTATGGAATCCAGGGTTTTATAATTAATTATGGAATTCACAAGGCTGATGGTGGTTTCTGCGTCATTGTAATTGAGAATGATACAGCTAATGTTCATATCCGCTCCTTTTTATGTACCCTTTCTGGAATTAATCACCTTCATCCCGAACCTGGCGCTCACAAAGTCCCTGACGGGCGGACATAAAAAGGTCGCATAGTCCATCAGATGATAGGCTGCCATATAAAGCCGGGTTCCCTTTTCCTTAGGCGCTCCTGCCCAAGGGGTGAGAGAGAGATAATGATCGTAAGCCCTGCGGTAGTGGTTGAAATTCCCCTCTTTCCAGGGCCTTTCATCTCCCATAAAATGCAGGATGGCAGGATGTTTTTTTGCCTCTTTAAATCCTTTTTCTGTAAGCTTCCCATAAACAGGGGACAGCCTTACCAGATGGCTGTACCGGTAATAGCGGTAATTGGTAAAAAAATTATACCGGGGCGATAAAGGCTTGATTCTGCCTTTCAGCGCTCCGTTAATGGTATCCTGGTCCCCTGCAAACAGTTTACCGCCCTTGGCGCAGTAAAAATCCAGAAGCATCTTCTGGGCGTTTTCCTTTTTCCAGCGGTTCATATCAATGAGCAGGACACCGGAATTATAATAAGGCTCTGATGGCAGCAGACCGATTTCTTCCTTAATAGAAGGATATATGGTAGGCTCCATCACTGCGCCTAAAAGGGAGGACTTTAAGTCCGTTTCCCATAGATTTTTTAAGGAAGAAAGCACCACTGTATCACAGTCTAAATACAGTATCCGGCTGGTTTCCTCCGGGAGGACCTCTCCAACGAACAGCCGGGCCATAATGCTTAGATCAAAGCCTCCCGTATCCACCTTATAGGAAAAACGGGCTTTTAAATCTCCCAGTTCCATGACAGTCAGCTTACGCCCGAATTCATCCGTTACCGTTTTAAGCCGTTCCTTTGTAACCCCGGATAAGCCCATGGATAAAACGTATACATGGATGTCATTTAAGTCCCTGTTGTGATCCAAAAGAGAGTAAAGGGATACAGCCAGATGCCTGGCATAATTATCGTTGGAAGCGTATACAACGTTCATAGATTCCTCCAGTTGACCCACGTTTCAGGGCAGGAAAAATCCGGCCCTGGTTCCGTAGTATTGTACTATATCCGGCATGAAAAGTAAACAGCTTTGGCCCCAGGGGGGGATCACCCTAATTCCTTTTCCACCCGGCTCATGGCAGATTCAATGACCTTGTCCATGTCATAGTATTTATATTCCCCTAACCGTCCGCCGAAAATCACCTGGTCTTCCTTTTCAGCCAGAGCAGCATATTTTTGGTACAATTCCTGATTGCGTTCATCATTAACCGGATAGTAAGGTTCCATGCCCTCGCTCCAGTCTACAGAATACTCCCTGGTGATCACGGTCTTTGGCTGTGTCCCGAATTCAAAGTGCTTATGCTCAATGATTCTGGTATAGGGAGTCTCCCGGTCCGTATAGTTCACCACAGCCACCCCCTGGTAATTATCCGTATCCACCACCTGGGTTTCAAACCGTAAACTCCGGTATTCCAGCTTTCCGAACTGGTATCCGTAATAGCCATCAATGGTTCCCGTATAGACCACCCGTTCTCCCAGTCCGTCATAATATTCCTTATGTTCCAGGTAGTCCACGCCCATTTCCATGTCACAGCCCTCAAACAGCTTTTCCATGATCACATTGTATCCGCCAATGGGGATTCCCTGGTACAAGTCATTAAAATAATTGTTGTCATAAGTGAAACGGACGGGAAGGCGTTTGATGATAAAGGCAGGGAGATCCTTACAGTCTCTTCCCCACTGCTTCTCCGTGTAGCCTTTCACCAGCTTTTCATAAATATCTCTTCCCACAAGGCTGATGGCCTGCTCTTCCAGGTTCTTCGGTTCACCGGTTATGGAAGCTTTCTGCTCCTCGATCCTGGCCTTCGCCTCCGCCGGTGTGGATATTCCCCACATCCTGCTGAAGGTATTCATATTGAAGGGCATATTATACATTTCACCCTTAAAATTTGCCACCGGGCTGTTGGTATAGCGGTTAAACTCTGCCAGTTCATTTACAAACTGCCAGACCTTCTTGTTGCTGGTGTGGAAAATATGGGCTCCGTAGCGGTGCACATGGATGTGTTCTATTTCCTCGCAGTAAATATTGCCTCCTATATGGTCCCTTTTCTCTACTACAAGGCATTTTTTTCCATTTTGCCTTGCCAGGTAAGCAAAAACGCCGGAATAGAGGCCGCTGCCCACCAGCACATAATCATATTTTTTCATGGTTCCATTCTCCCGTCTCAGTTATCAACTGTTTCCATTATACTAAAGTCACCGGGAAAAGTAAATTCTTCTTGCAAAATCCAGGCTTTCCCCAGGAGGGGCCGGGCAGAATAACCGGATGGAAAAAGGGAATTTGGTGATGATACCCGCATCCCTGCTGGTACCACCAACAAATTCCCTTCCTCTGCTTATATCATAGACAATGAGATGATAATTCATTTAATGATGCCTTGTCATCCGTTCCCTGATCCTTGGCCCCATGATCTGTACCACAATCACCAGTATCAGAATGATCCCTTTAATGGCATCATTAATTAAGGAATCCATCTTCAGGGCAACGATGATCTTATCAATGATGGTATAGGACATGGCTCCAAACAGGATTCCCAGGCATTTTCCTTTCCCTCCTGACATACTGATGCCGCCCAATACCACTGCTGCAATGGCATACATTTCATAGCTGTTTCCCGTTGTGGCCGGATCAGAGGAAGCATTCATGGCCACCCACAAAAAGGAAGCAAGCCCTGTCAGGATTCCCCCAAGCGCAAATACGGACACCTTCATCAGGCTCACATTGATCCCTGCCATCTGAGCGCCCTTTGCATTGCTGCCCACCGCATAGACCTTCTTTCCGTACTTGGTGCTGGTCGTTATGTAAACAAATAATGCTGTTATAAAAATCAGGATCACCCCTACAATGGGAATGGTCAGGACTTTTCCGTTTCCCAGACCGTAAAACGGCTGGTAGGAAGACAGCTCCTTGATCATCCGGTACACGCTGCTTCCGCCTCCTGCCAGAGCCTTGTCAATATGCTGGCAGATATACTGGGCAAAGGAACGGAAGATCAGCATAGTGGCCAGGGTAACGATAAACGCCGGCATTTTTACATATCCGACCAGGAGACCGTTGGCCAGGCCGCAGACCGCACCGAACAAGAGTGCAAACACCAATGTGGCCAAAATACTATCCGTAATGTTAAACAGGATCACCGATAACCCGCTGTTTAAGGCCAGCATGGAACCTACCGACAAATCGATTTCTCCTGTCATGCAGATCAGACCCATTCCCAGGCCGATGATCCCCACCACTGCCGAATGGCGGAAAATATTCATGATACCGCTCCAGGTCAGTCCGTTGCTGGTTAAGGCATACACCATAAAAATCAGCACAAATACGATGATAAAGCTGTATTCCCCGCACCATCTGGACAAAGTGCCCAGAGACATTCCATGTTTCTTTCCTCCTGCCTTCATCTCTTTATCCTCCTATTTCCTGGTTCACGGCATTTGTGGAATACAGCATGACCGTTGACTCATTGATTTCCTCGTGGTCCAGAATTTTGATAATCCTGCCGTTATAAAAAACCGCACAGCAATCAGCCACCTTCTGGATCTCCGGTATTTCCAGGGTATTGATAAGAATCGTTTTTCCCTTTTTCGCCATTTCCAGTATCAGCTTGTAAATCTCTGCCTTAGCCCCTACGTCGATTCCCTGGGTGGGATTATCAAACAGCAGTATATCTGCATCCGTATTCAGCCATCTGGCAATAAACACCTTTTGCTGATTTCCGCCGCTTAAAGATAAAATAGAATCCCGGCTGCTTCTGGCTTTGATATTCAAAAGGGCCTGATACCTTATAAACTTCTCTTCTTCCCTTGGCTTTTGGATGTGGGGCCTGCCTGCCGACAGGGTGTGCTCCGCCAGATACATGTTTTCCAGCAGGTTCATGTCAGGAATAACAGAATTTTCTTTCCGGTTGGAAGCCAGCATGGCGATTTTTGATTTCATGGCCTTATGAATGGAATGAGCCGGCACCCGTTTTCCTCTGACCCTCATCTCCCCTGATACCGCCCTTGTAACCCCAAACATGCACTGCAGCAGCTCGCTGCTTCCTGAGCCTTGAAGCCCGGTCAGGCCGATGATCTGACCTTTTTTGGCCTGCAGGGTCACCAGCTCAAATCCAGGTCCTGAAATCCTGAAGCTCCAGCACCACTTCCCCGGGCCTCCGCCTTTCATAGACTTCTCCGGAGGAATAATTCTTTCCTACCATCAGGCTGGTCACCGCTTCCGGAGTCGTATCCCCAATGGCCCCGTCACCTATAAACTCCCCGTTGCGAAATACCGTAAACCGGTCCGCCAATTCAAAGATCTCCGGCATTTTATGGGAAATGAAAATAAAAGAAGTCCCTGTCTTTTTTAAGTGATTGACGATTCCGAACAAATGCTTTACTTCTTCATTGTTTAAGGATGTGGTTGGTTCATCCAGAATCAGCAGCTTTGCCTTGAAAAACAGTGCCTTTGCAATCTCCAGCATCTGTTTTTGGCTGGTCTTTAAATTTGCAACCAGCTCTCCTGGATTTATGTCAACTCCCAGCTCATGGAACAGCTCTTTGGTTTCATCCATCATCTTTCGTTTGTTCAGCTTTCCCAGCCTGTTTATGTACTCTTTTCCAAGAAAAATATTTTCATAAACCCTAAGGTCATTAAATAAATTCAGTTCCTGATGGACAAAGGCAATTCCCAGTTCCTCCGAATGTCTGATGGTGATGGTATGGATCTCTTTGCCGTCAAATGCAATCGTTCCGCTGTCCTTGGGAAATACTCCTGTCAGTACATTCATCAGGGTGGATTTCCCTGCCCCGTTTTCTCCCAACAGGGCATGGACCTCCCCCTGCTTCACCTTTAAGCGGACTCCCTTTAATACCGGGACTCCGTTAAATGCCTTACAAATCCCATTCATTTCCAATAAACTCATAACGCAACCTCCGGTTTTTTAAAAGGGACCGTTCCTTAAATGACGAACGGCCCCTTTTGTCCTTCCGATCATGATTTCTAAAAGGATGGGTACTCAGTTACATTATCTGATGTTACATTTTCACAGGCAATCACATGATCCTGGGTGACTTTCTTTCCATCCAGATGATCAACCATGTCATCAATCGCTGTCTGGATCATGGACGGGCTGTAGGTAACAGACATGATGCCGCCGCACTTTGCTGCAATATCCTGATAGGTCTCTCCACGAAGCACTGCATACAGTTCGTCAAGGCCTCCGCAGCCGGTAATGGCCGGTTTTCCGGAAAGGAAGGTTTCCTTGGTAGCCTCATCAATTCCGCCTCCGGAAAGGGCTTCCAGGATTCCCATCGCCAGCTCGTCATCCTCTGCATAGAACCATTTGATCTTGGCGTTTTTGCTGTCTCCCATAAGAGATTCAAAGGCTGTTTTTGTATCTGAACGGCTCCAGTTCATGGCACCGGAGAAGGTAATGGATGTTAAATCATCCTGTGTCCATTTCTTATCTTCTGCAATGGTCTCTCCGCCGAAATCCAGTTCCCCTGTCAGATACTTGGTAAAGCCTTCATCCCGTAAGGTGGTCACAGAAGAGGTGTCTCCTTCATATACATAAATGGCTTCTCCCGGTGTAAGTCCCAGAGAAACAAAATAAGCGGCTGCGCCTGCGCCGATGCCGGAGTTGTCACCTTTTACATTGGACACGGCCTTGGCCGCCACACCGTCAATAATCCGGTCAAACGCCACATAGGGGATCCCCGCATCAATGACGCCCTGAATGGCAGACTGCACGGTATCGTCAATGGGCTGTATAACCATTGCTATGTTCTTCTCTCCCTTGGAAACAATATCCTCAATGTTTCGGATCTGCTCCGCCGCATTGGCAGAGGTGATCAGCTCGGCCGTGTAGGTGCCTTTTCCATTTACCTCTTGGATTTTCTCTTTGGCAAAGGTAGCCACGGACCCGGTCCATCCATGATCCTCCGGAACGGTCAGTACATAAATATGGGCGCCATTCTTAAGGCCCTCTGTTTCTTTTGCAGTCTCTGCTGCTGTTGCCGCCGCTGTTGTCTCCGATTTTGCTGCGGCTGTTGTGGTATCAGCCGGTTTTACCTGGGAACAAGCAGTTCCTCCCACCGCCACCAGTGCCGCCAAAATAATTGCTGCTGCTTTTTTCATATTACGTTTCCTCCTTTTACATTTTCCTTCTCTATCAAAGCAGATTTGCTGCCTTAATCTAAATTATAAACTGGTCCATATATTTTTTAGACAGTTTCAAGCTGTCCAGGATCTTTTCTCTGGAGCCCTCAAACGCCCTGTCTTCCACTTCAATACAGGTAAACCCGTCATAGCCGATATCCGTCAATGCACTGACGTATTTTCCCCAGTCCACATCCCCCAGACCGGGAAGCTTAGGCGACATATAGGCCAGGGGATATGCCATGGTCCCCACCTTTTTCAGCTTATCCTCATACAGCTTAATGTCTTTGTAATGAACGTGGAAGATTTTCTTCTGAAACTGGTAAATAGGCTGGATGTAATCCATCATCTGCCAGATGAAATGAGATGGGTCATAATTGATCCCAAGATTTTCATTGGGCAGGATTTTAAAAATTTCATCCCAGATGGCAGGTGTTGTCATCAGATTTTGTCCGCCGGGCCACTGCTCCCTGCCAAACAGCATGGGGCAGTTTTCAATGGCGACCCGTACTCCCTTTTCCTCTGCATGGGCAAGAATCGGCGGCCATAATTCTTTCACAAGCTCCAGGTTTTCTTCCACAGATTTTGTCTGGTCCCTGCCGATAAAGGTGGTCACAAGCCTGACCCCCAGCATGGCGCTGGCATCCATTACCTTTTTAAGATGAGAAATATTTGCCTGTCTTTTTTCCTCATCCACATCCATCACATTCGGATAAAAAGCAAGGGCCGAAATCTCCACATTCCGTTCTTTGCAGTAGTTTCCTATGTACTCCGCCTTTTCTGCAGTCAGGCAGTCCACGTCAATGTGGCTGACTCCTGCATACCTGCGCTCCGCCTTTCCCTCCGGCCAGCAGGCCACCTCCACGCATTGAAACCCCATGGCTGCCGCTGTATCAATCATATCTTCAAAGGTCCATTCCTCTAGAATCGCGCTGACAAATCCCAGTTTCATCCCTACTCTCCCCCTTTTTCCCTGATCACGATCCTTTGCATCTCCCTGCTGGATTTCTGACAGGCAAACACAGCTTCCATGGCATTTAATACATCAGCTCCGCTGACCGGAACTTCTGTCCCCGCCTCCAGGGCATCCACAAACCCGTCAATGATCCCGGATTTTGTCTGATTGTCATTGGTCTGTATCTGATCAATGTCGTATAAAATCCGCTCTCCGTTTTTTAAGATCACGGAAATGGAATGGTCCGGATCGTCGTAGATTTTCATCATTCCCCTGGTCCCGTAAAGGGCTGTGGAATTATCTTCTCTGCCGTAATAGGTCCAGCTGGCAGTCATGGTTCCTATGGCACCATGTTCCATCTCGTAGATGCAAATGGCGTTATCATCCACTCCGATCAGCTCTCCTGACTCATATCTCTTATCCAGAGTCAGCATTTGAGCGGTCACTGCTGCTACCTTCTGGTCCAGCAGGAACTGGATTAAGTCTGTTTTATGAACTCCCAGATCCGCCATAGCCCCCATGGAAGCACTCTCTTTATCAAAAAACCAGCTGTTGGCTCCTCCATCTATGCTCCAGGTCTCCGGCCCTCCGTGGCCGAATGTGGTCCTAAATGTGAGGACGTTTCCAATCAGGCCTTCCATAAGAAGCTCCTTTGCCCTGACATGAGCCCTGGCAAATCTCTGATTCTGTCCAATCATCAGCTTCCGGTTATTCTCAGCCGCCGCATGCACCATTGCCCTGCACTCCTCAAGACTGATTCCCATGGGCTTTTCACAAAGCACATGCTTTCCAGACCGAAGAGCCTTAACGGTAATTTCCCCATGTGTATGATTGGCTGTGCAAACACTTACCGCATCGATTCCCCGGTCTGCCAGCAGAGCATCTGCAGATTCATATACCTTTCCGCCGTAAGCGGCAGCCAGTTCCTCTGCCCTCTTTACATTAAAATCATAATAGCCTGCGATCTGTACTCCGGGATGCTCTGCATATTCAGGAATATGTCTTGTCTGTGCAATCCTTCCGCACCCAATGATTCCTACCTTCATCGCTTCCTCTCTCCCTCTACCGATTGTTTTCATATAGCTTTTCATTTTTTTCATTTTTTCAAGGTGATTTTAACATTTCCTCGCATTGTTTTCAATGTTTTGGGCGTTATTAATAGTTTTTCCATGTAATACCCATATTTTACAGTAATAATATAAACATTCTGCACAACCCTCTCTTATCTTTTCAGAAAACTTTTCATAATATTGAAAACAAATTGTTTACAAGAATCCTTTCCCGTGTTATAAACTAAGGAATACAACCAAACAAAGGGAGAACAGGGAATGAAACAGGAAAAAATTACAATAGAAGAAATTGCCAGACAGGCAGGGGTTTCGCCGGCTACGGTCTCCCGTGTGCAAAACCACAGGGAGCTGGTCAAGGCAGATACCGTCAAACGGGTGGAAAGCACCATGGCCGCCCTTGGATATGCTTTCGAATCCACCGCCCTGCCATCCATTGAAGAACAGCCGCTGATTGTTTTAAATATTCCGGGGATTGAGAATGTGTTCTATCAGGAGGTCATTAAGGGGGCCAGAGTTTCTGCAAAGGCTCACGGCTGCCACCTTCTCATCAATGAATCCCCCTTAGACCGGGGGTCTATCCGAAACTTCTGCAACCTGCTCCACCGGGTCAATGCCGCCGGTTCCATCCTGTTAAACCGGGCATCGGAAGAACAGCTAAAGCAGATACGGGCTATTACTCCTCTGGTGCAATGCTGCGAATACAACGAGGACGCCTCCGGATTCCCTTATGTCAGCATTGATGACTTTTCCGCAGCAGAAGCTGCAACCGGATACTTATGCAACTGCGGCTGCAATAAGATTGCCCTGATCAACGGCCCTTTAAGCTTTAAGTATGCGGTAAAGCGCCAGGAGGGATACTTAAGCGCTCTGAAAAAAGCGGAAATCTCCGTACCTCAAAACTGGATCATACAGCTTCCGGAGATCAACTACCAGATGGCCTACGCTGCCATCTGCCGTCTGTTAAACAGCGAGCCCAGACCCAACGCCTTCTTTGTTGCCTCTGATATTTTTGCTGCCGCCGTCATCCGGGCTGCAATGCGCTTTAAGCTTAATGTGCCAAAGGATATTATGGTGGTGGGCTTTGATAACATTGAATTTTCCACAATGACCTGCCCTTCCATTACAACGGTCAACCAGCCCCGGCTGCAGCTTGGGTATACCGCCTGCGAAATGCTTCTGGAAATGATGGAAAACCCCTTCAGCTCTCCAAAATCACTGATCCTGGATGCAGAGCTGGTGATCCGGGAATCCACTGCAAAGATCTGATATGCAATTTACGTAAAAATACAAAAAGGCCAGCCTTTATAAAGGCTGGCTCTGTTATTTATGAATAGAATAACCGGTTGACCGCACTGAAGATTCCGCGAATGGATGCCCTTGTGATGTTGGAACTGATTCCCACGCCATAGGTTGCCTTCCCAGTCTTCACATCCAACAGGTGGATATAGGAAGCTGCCTGCGCTCCGGAACCGGAAGCAAGTGCATGCTCGTAGTAGTCCAGAACCCGGATCTCGATTCCAAGTTCTCTTTCCAGGCCTTTCTGCACCGCGTCGATGGGTCCGTTTCCTACGCCCTCGAAAATCTTTTCTATACCGTGATCCGTATAGCGTACTTTGGCAAGGGTGGAGAATTCCACATCATCCTCTGCCTCTGTGATCTGGCATTTGCGGAAATGTATGGGTTCCTTTTTATCCGTGTAGCTGCTTTTAAATTCATCAAGGATCTGCTCCGGAGCGACCTCACCCTGCTTTTCGGAAATCCTCTGGATCACGTCTGCAAATTCCTTGTGCATGCCCTTAGGAAGCTTGAAACCGTAGAAGGTATCCATGACAAAGGCTACGCCGCCCTTGCCGGACTGGCTGTTGATCCGCACAATCGGCTCATACTGCCTGCCGATGTCTGACGGATCGATGGGTAAGTATGGCACCTCCCAGTAGGAATTCTTCCGGTCACGCATGGCCTGCATGCCCTTGTTGATGGCATCCTGATGAGAGCCAGAAAATGCGGTAAATACAAGCTTTCCGGCATATGGATGTCTTGGTTCCACTTCCATCTTGGTACAGCGCTCATATACGTCAACGATCTCACGGATATTTTCAATGTGAAGCTTTGGATTGATCCCCTGAGAGAACATATTATATGCCACCGTTAAAAGGTCCACATTACCGGTCCTCTCTCCGTTTCCTAAAAGCGTGCCTTCCACACGGTCCGCTCCTGCTAACAGGGCGAGCTCCGTGGCTGCAATGCCGGTTCCCCGGTCATTATGGGGGTGAACGCTTAAAATAATGGCGTCACGGTTCTTGAAATGGGAGTTCATCCATTCGATCTGATCCGCATAAACATTGGGAGTCGTCATCTCCACGGTGGAAGGAAGGTTAATGATGATCTTCTTATCCGGCGTTGCCCCCCAGGCTTCCTGGACAGCAGAACAAATTTCCAGGGCAAATTCCAGCTCTGTTCCAGTAAAGCTTTCGGGAGAATATTCAAGAGTCAGTTCTCCGTCAAAGCCCTGCATATACTGCTTCACCCATTCCGTACCATCAACGGCGATCTCCTTGATCTCATCCATTCCCTTATTGAAAACCACATCCCTCTGGAGGGTTGAAGTGGAGTTGTAAATATGTACAATCGCCTTCTTAACTCCCTGGAGAGCTTCAAAAGTCCTTTTGATCAAATGCTCCCTGCACTGAACCAGAACCTGAATGACCACGTCATCCGGAATCAGCTTTCGCTCCACCAGCTGCCTTAAGAAATCATATTCAATCTGGGAAGCTGCAGGAAAACCTACCTCGATCTCCTTAAATCCCAGCTTGATGAGAAGATCAAACATCTCAATCTTCTCTTCCACAACCATAGGCTCCGTAAGGGCCTGGTTCCCATCTCTTAAGTCAACGCTGCACCAGATCGGTGCCTTCTTAATCTCATTGCACGGCCATTGTCTCTCCGGATAACTGACTACCGGTACTCTTTTATATCTTTGATAATTCAACATGTTTTATCTCCTCCATCATCTTTCATCGCTGCCCTGTCCGGCAGTCTGCCGGAATTCATCCCTGAATAGGACAAATCGTTCACGTTCTGCCTCATGGTAATCCTTACAGGCTTTGGAGTCGATAAATCACGCTGTATTTCTTGACAATGAACAACGTGGTTTTTATAGGTCTAACCCCATCTTTCATCATTCCTTTGCATTATAATCACAAACCGCGCTCTGACAGTGTGTCACGGTAAAGTGTTATGTTATTATAGCACGACTAAAAAAGACTTACAACAGGAAAATTATTTTTCTGCTGCAAGTCTTTTTAACCGGTCTATCTGCTTAGTTCCAAAAGCTTAGACTTTAATTCGCCTTCCATCCGGCTTAATTCTGCCTCTGCTTCCCGGCGCTTATGTCTGCCTTCTGCCTGGATACGTACCACTTCATCCAGGGTGGTTATAAGGGATTCATTGGTCTTCTTAAGGGTCTCCATGTCCACGATTCCCCGTTCTGATTCCTTTGCCGTCTGAATGGTTGCGGTTTTTAGTACCTCTGCATTTTTCTTCAAAAGCTCGTTGGTCATATCCGTCACTTCGCGCTGGGCCTTTGCAGCCTGCTCGGAATGGTTGATCCCAATGGCAAGAACCATCTGGCTCTTCCAGAGCGGAATGGTGTTTACCAGGGTGGATTGTATCTTTTCCGTCATCATGGTATCGTTGTTCTGGACCAGACGGATCTGGGGAGCCATCTGAATGGAGATCATACGGGTAAGCTCCAGGTCATGAAGCTTCTTTTCAAAACGGTTCAGCATGGCGGATAAGTCATTGGCAGCCTGTGCATCCTCCGGAAGTCCGCTTTTTGCCGCCCGGTCTAAAAGCGCCGGCAGCTCCTCCTGCTGTACCCGGGCAAGCTTCCTTTTTCCCGCCAGGATATACATGGTCAGCTCTTTAAAATAGGTGGTATTTAAATCATACATTTTATCAAGAAGGGCTATGTCCTTTAAAAGCTGGATCTGATGGTTCTGAAGGACCTTGCAGATTTGGTTTACATTGGTTTCCGCCTTGGCGTACTTGGCTTTCATCCCCTCCACCCGGTTTACGCTTTTTTTGAAAAAACCGAAAAGGCCCTTTTCTTCCTCTTCCGCCTCAAAGCTTTTAAGCTCCACCACTACTTCTGTTAAAATCTGGCCCACTTCTCCCAGATCCTTGGACTTTACGTTATCAAGTGCAGCTTCTGAAAAGTCGGCAATCTTTTTTTGGGCGCCTGCTCCATACTGAAGAATCAGATTGGAGTCCCTTAAATCGATTTTTTCCGAGAAATCGGCTACCATCTTCTCTTCTTCCGGGGTTAAGTCGGCCCCAGGCACTTCCTCTGCCTCTTTTAAAGAGCTTTCTGTATGGACAACCTGGGGTTCCTCCATGTTGCCCGCCTCAAGAGGTGCCAGAGTCAGTCCCGGCGCTTCCTTAAGCATCTCTTCAATATCCTTACTCATTCTTCATTCCTCCTGTAAAATCACTTTCCGCCCATCCATCCTTTTTTAACATGGTTTGGATTACCGAAGCGTCTGTGGAAACATCCAAGGCGGCATCCTGGTAAAGATCATCAAGAAGCCGCTCAAAGGCCTGGTTTATGGTATCAAGGGTTCTCTCAATCTCCGCCTTGGCAGAAGAAATATTGGCTCCCTGGGTTCCCACGCTGTCAAAATCCCGGTATGCATTTACCAGCTTCACGGTTGTGGGAAGGTAATACTCCATAAAACGTTCCATCTCCTGCATCCGCCGGGGATGTCTGGAAACGGATTCAAAAATCCTGCGGATCACATGTTCAAGGCTGTAAATCTTCTGGGAAATCACCTCGCCTGGAATGGCGTCGTTGGCCTCTCTTAATATCCTTAAATAATTCTGGCCTTCGGCCATCATCTGTTTCATCTCATCGGAAGAAGAATCTTCTCCTGTGTTTTCACTTGCCTCTTCCAGTTCTCTTTCCTTAAGGGCCTTCTGGCATTCCAGATACTGCTTGTAGGTGGCTTCGCTTAAGATCAGGCAGGTTTTCTGCTCATCCAGATAAGCCTGTTTAAAAATCCCAAGCTTTATCATCTTCTGCACGTCCTTTAATACAAAATCACGGGATCTTCCGATGCTTCCCGCCAGCTCCTCAATGCTGCAGTACATCCTTTTGCCCGACTGCTTTGCATAGATCCTGGCCCTTTTTAACCGGTCCCTGATGGAAACGCCGGTGCGGAGCATAAAGCCTGAGGCACCGCCTAAAAGAAGCAGGAACAGGGTAGAACCTGCCACTGCCCAAAGAACAGGCTTCACCACCAGCGCCACGATCCAGACAACAAAAAGCAGCAGCAGGATCAGGCCGATGCCGATGCTGCCAAATACCGTATACAGGATCCCTGATACACGGCCTGCCTGGTTTAGCTGCACCAGTTCTCCCTGGTCATCTCCATTTTTTCTGCGGACATCCCGGCTGGTTTGAAACGCCCGGTAGCCCGGCCCGTTTTCGCCATCTCCCCCCTGGGCCGTATCTCCTCCCCATTGGGTTTTCCGGCAGGTCACCGTTCTCTCTGTTCTCTCTGTTCTTTCCGTTCGTTCTCTTCTATGGCTGGAAAAGCTTCCCGGCGGCGGGTTCTTACCAAACTCTGCCCCCTTCATCAGTTGGCTCCTGGCTTCCTCCAGCGCAGAATTAACCGTATTGGATATGGTTACGTTCAACTGGTTAAAATCCATGGAATCAATGGCATTCTGCACCGAATCCCTGATCTGGTCTCCTAAATTTGAAAATTCTCTATTATCCATATTTCCTGGTCTCCCAAAATCATTTTGTCACAGTTCAGACCTTAATCATATCACGAAATGTCCTGATTTACAATTACGCATACCTGCAAAAAAATAGAAAGCAACCAAAACCGGAAGCCGTTGCCGGATCTTTGGATCACTTTCTATTCTTTTGGCAAATTTCTAGGAAAGCAGATGGCCGTTTTCTCTCATTACTTCTATCACCTGATCCACATATTTTTCACAGGTTTCCATATCAGCGGCCTCTACCATTACCCGTACAACCGGCTCCGTGCCGGACTGGCGCAGAAGGATTCTTCCGCTGTCACCCAGGCTTTCTGCCACCTTTTCCACTTCTGCTTTCACTGCCTCATCCTCCTGGGCCGCGGTCTTATCGTGGACGAGAACATTTTTAAGCACCTGGGGATAGATCTCAAGGTCGGATACCAGTTTTCCAAGGCTCTCCTTTTTTTCCAAAATCACTTCCATCACCTTTAAGGAGGTTAGGATTCCGTCACCCGTGGTGGCATGCTTGCTGAAAATAATATGGCCGGACTGTTCCCCGCCCAGGCAGTTACCGTTAGCCACCATATTTTCATATACATATTTATCGCCTACCGCTGTTTTCTCATATTCAATGCCTTCCCGCTCAAAGGCCTTGTACAGGCCGAAGTTGGACATGATGGTGGTCACCACCTTATTATTCTTAAGGGTGCCCTGTTCCTTCATGTACTTGCCGCAAATGTACAGGATGGCATCTCCATCCACCTCTTCTCCGTTCTCGTCCACAGCAATGCACCGGTCCGCATCCCCGTCATAGGCAAAGCCCACATCGGCTCCCACCTCTTTTACAAATTTCTTAAGCTGCCCGATATGGGTGGAGCCGCAGCCTGTATTGATGTTTAAACCGTTTGGCTCATTGCTGATCACATGGGTCTCAGCTCCCAGTGCGTCAAATACATTCTTGGCAATGGCGGAAGCGCTGCCGTTGGAACAGTCCAAAGCCACCTTTTTGTTCTTAAAGGATCTGGTTGCAATGGAGATCAGATAGCCGATATAGCGGTTTCTTCCTGCTGCAAAATCTACGGTACGGCCGATCTTGTCGCGCCTTGCCAAGGGCAGTTCTCCCATTTCCCCATCCAGGTATTTCTCTATTTCAGTTATCACACTTTCTTCCAGCTTCTCGCCCTTTTCATTGATAACCTTGATCCCATTGTCATAATAAGGATTATGGCTGGCGGAAATCATGATCCCGCAGGAAAACCCTTCGGTGCGCACCACATAGGAAACGCTGGGGGTTGTGGTAACGTGAAGTAAGTATACGTCAGCACCTGATGCGGTTAAGCCGGCCACAAGGGAATATTCAAACATATAGCTGCTGCGCCTTGTGTCTTTTCCTATGACGACCCTGCATACTTCCTCCGGATTCTTCTGTCCATAGTACCAGCCTAAAAACCGTCCCACCTTAAAAGCATCCTCTACCGTCAGGGTCACATTGGCTTCTCCCCGGAAACCGTCAGTTCCAAAATATTTTCCCATGATCATATCTCCTTTTCACTCGTCTGCTGATTTTACAAAATAATTTCTCTTATCAGAAACCGCTTTTCTGATTTCTGATAAAAGGCATTGCTTTTTACCGCTGTCCATCCGATTATTGGAATATAATTTTATTTCAATAATATGTACCATGCATAAAACCCCCTAATTATCCAATTAAGGCACTTCATAAGCGTATAGAATGGTTCTTGCATCATTGAACTCGTAGCTGCAGGTTACAAAAGACCATAACTGTTTCACCGGTTCCTCCGGCTTTTGCTGAAACTTGCCTCCCTTTGTCATCTCCTCCACATATGCCTGAAAATTTTCCTCTGTTTCAAATACGGTTTTCCTTCGAATACCAGAAGCATCCGTATAAAGGGCAGTCAATGGACGTAAATGGTACTCCCTCATGGGCGTGTAAATTAAAATTTCCTGATGTTCCTTAAAAAAAGCCTCATCCTTGTATTTTATGATGTCCTTAAACATGGTACCGTTTTTCATGTGATGCCCGTATATAATATTATGCCTTCCGGAAAAATCAGGTTCACTTTCATAATCAAGGTAAATAGCTCCCGCCACGCTTTTCTTTCCTTCAAAATCAGTATCCAGATAAGTTTCATTGTTATCCGTCTGTACAATGGGATAATCAATGGCCGTGCCTTCTATCCGGATCCAGCCCACAATGTCCGGATTGATTTTTCTCAGTTTTTCAAAATCAATGGGGGAAACATAGGCAGCACTTGTTTCCGACTCCGTGGTTTCGGCCTCCGTTTCTGGGGCCGTAGTTTCCCTTGCAAGCTCAGCAAGACTTTCATACTGCTGTTCTGCACGATTTCTGGTTTGAAAATCAGAATAGAGCATACCTGCGCCGGCAGCCATAAAAATTAAGGCCAGAATAAGAACGCCATAGGCCAGTTTTTTATTCTTCATGCTTACTCCCGCTTTCTTAATTGTTTTTAACCTCTCTAAGTATATAATATTTTTGTAAAAATCTCAATCTTTTATAAGCAGTGCTAGACTTTTCCACTTTTTTTCTATATACTTAAGGATAGAAAATGTTATTATGGAGACATCTATGAAAAATCAAGAATCTATCATTCACGTAAATATGCTGGGAGGATTCTCCATATCCATGGGGGACAGGACGATCGTAGACCAGAACAATCAGGCAAAAAAGCCCTGGAGCCTTTTAGAATATCTTATTACATTCCGAGGCAGGGATATTCCGGTAGAGGAATTAATTGACCTGTTTTGGAAGGATGAAGCCAGCAATAACCCGGCAGGAGCCTTAAAGACTTTAATGTTCCGGGTCCGCAAACTTTTAGAGCCGCTGGAATATCCTACACAGGAGCTGGTTTTCCAGAACCGTAAGGCTTACGGCTGGACAAAGGATCTTATAACAATCTGTGATACCGACCAATTTGAAGGCCTGTGTATTCAATCCGAAGCCCCAGACCTTACCGGGGATGCACGTTTGTCTATTTGCCTGGAGGCCTTTGCCCTGTATAAAGGGAACTTTCTCCCAAAATCCGAGTGGGAATCTTGGGTCGTGCCTATCCATACCTATTATCACTCCCTCTATCAAAAGCTGATCCAGAAAACTTTGCTCCTTTTAGAGGAAAGAAAAGATTTTCCTACCATCATTGATGTATGCCAGCAGGCCATTGCCATTGATCCCTACAGCGAGGATGCTCATTATTATCTGATCTATTCCCTGTACCAAAGCGGAAACCAGCTTATGGCCATGGAGCATTACCATCATGTGACTGACATGTTCTATAATGAATTTGCCATCACGCCATCCATTCGGTTTAAAGACCTGTACAAGCTCATCAGTGATAAAAAGCATGGAATCACCATGGATTTAAGCACCATACAGGAGATCCTTTCAGAGGGCGGCATGAACAGCGGTGCTTTTTGCTGTGAACCATCTGTGTTCCGGGACATTTACCAGTTAGAGACAAGGGCCATTGAACGTACCGGGGATTCCATCTTCCTGTGCCTTTTAACCATCAGCAATCTAAAAGGAGAACTGCTGAAACCTGCGGTCCAGACACGGGCCATGGACGAGCTTGGGGATTCCATCCGCAAATCTCTTCGGAGAGGAGATATCTTCAGCCGTTACAGCGTAAGCCAGTACCTGATGCTTCTGCCCACAGCCACATATGAAAACGGCGAAATGGTCTTAAAGCGGATTATTCAGAATTTTAAAAAAGAGTACTCGAGAAAAGATCTTTCCATTACGTATTCCTTGCAAAGTATTATACCAAACTAAGATTAGATTCCAGAGCTACATACAGGAGCAAGCTTACAGGAGGAACAGAATGCTTACAGATGATTTTATCACACTTACACTGGAAAAGAAAAAAAGTATTGCGCTGATCGCTCATGATAACGAAAAGCACGCACTGATCGAATGGTGCAAGGAGCATAAGGATGCCCTTGAAAAACATACGCTCTGCGGTACCGGGACTACTGCCCGCATGATCACGGATCAGACAGGCCTTCCCGTAAAGGGTTATAACAGCGGACCGCTGGGAGGTGACCAGCAGATCGGCGCAAAGATCGTAGAAGGAAGGATCGATCTGGTGATCTTCTTCTCCGACCCGCTTACCGCCCAGCCTCATGATCCGGATGTGAAGGCACTTTTACGCATTGCCCAGGTTTACGATATTCCCATCGCAAACACCAGGGCAACCGCTGACTTTATCATTACCTCTCCACTGATGGATGAGATCTACGAGCATCAGATCATTAATTTTCATAAAAACATTTCTGACCGGGCAAAGTCCCTGTAAGAAAGCTTTTTTTGAAATAACAGGAGGCAGGGCTTATCTATACACAAGCCCTGCCTCTTTCTTTGTTTCCCATATTCTATTCAAAAACCTTTTCACACAATTTAACATATTCCTGATATGCCGGGAATTCCTCAAGTCCTGTCAAACGTTTTGCAACTCCCTTATAATACCATGCGTGTTCCGACTTATTCTTCTCGTTAAAACGCTGCCAAAGGTCATCTCCCATCAGATAATAATCCCTGGCCGTTGCCCGCAGATTGCTCAGCTTGTCCGCTAAAACAAGGATCTTGCTCTCTCTTGAGGCCTGTTCCAAATGTTCAAGCGTCGCAGATTTGCGTTCCTTCCAGCACTTTGTTTTATCTTCTGTTTCTTCCATAACCAGTTCAGCCACCCGGGATCCGAATTCTTCCTTAAGCTCTGCCTCTGTAACCCCCGTATCTTCCACTACGTCGTGAAGAAGGGCAGCACATATCATCTCTTCATCCGTAACCATCAATGCTACAATGACTGCCGTCTCCAGGGGATGGACGATATAGGGAATCTTCGTCCCCTTCCGAAAGGTCCCTTCATGGGACTTGATTGCAAAGGCAACAGCTTTCTCGACCATACTGAATCTCCTTTTGTTCGTTCTCAGAAAAATAACCGTTCGGTCAGCCAGAGGCAACTCGAACTTCATTAATATATTAACACAAATTATTACGATTTAATAGAACTTATTTTGCCCCGCTCATAACACCGTGACTATCAGTTTAAAATCACGGTATTTTAGGCTTTCCGCTTCCCTGACTATCACTGTACAAAAGCAGTCAAAGACAAGTGTTATGCAGTCAAATGCAATCAAAAAAATATGATTTTTTTGTAAAAAGCGGGTCCGTAATACCGGATACCCGCCTTAAACCACTACTATAACTAACAGAGAAACTTTATAAAACTACTCTCTTACTCTAACATATACCTTGCTAATAATATTTCCATCTTCACCTTTCGCAGTTATTAAGGCTAACCCTTTACTTAGTGCTGTAACCTTCCCTTTACTGGAAACATCAGCTATTGATGAGTCCATCGAAGTCCATGTAACTTTAACAGTATCGGTTAAATCATCAATCGTTAATCTGCTGGATTGTCCTACTTTTAAGTCGACTGCCAATCTGTAATCGTTTGCGTCCTCTACAACTAATACATTAATATTCTCAGTATACATACCGTCTACACTCGTAACTGTTATGACTGTATTTCCTGGTGCTAAAGCTGTTACAACTCCATTTCCATTTATAGCAGCTACTGTATTATTTGAAGATGTCCAGGCCATTTCTGTATTTACCCCTAAATTGTCGTCTACACTTAATTGGAGTTTTTCATCAACTTCTAATACTACCTTTAAAATATTTTTTACTTCTAAACCCTTTCTTCCCCACGCAAATGGGCCACCATATACACCTATATGAGCAACTGATCCGTCGGGATTCGTTCCTACCCCTGCATTTCCCCAGCCAGTACTCGTTATATTATATTCAGCATCAGTGGTAACATTATATAAACAATTAGATTTAGTTCCAATAGCTGGATCCATATCCTGAGTTGTTGACGCGCAATTAATTGAACTTCCTTTAAGAGGAGTTATACGGTATAATTTCCCAGATGATCCTACAAATAAAGAGTTTTCCACTTTAACAGTAGCCCCATCTCTAACAACCCCATTCCACCCCCCATATCCTTGTGTAAAAACACAATTGTAATACTCATTAATCCAGTCATCAGCACCCAGGCAATAATAATCTTGTATAATACTTTTAAATACCAATCCATAAAAATTTATTTTGATCCGTGCTGCAGGAGAATTTTCCACTACAATCCATTCACCAATATTTGTAAATTCTACCTTTCCCATTGTTTCAGCCAGCAAAGATATTTTCATATTATTATAATTTTTATTTAAGTTTTCATAAGTACCTTTAAAAAGTTCAGCTACATCATATGTGCCGTCTTTAATTATAATAGCTCCGCCTTCTCTACAATTAACACTCATGTAATCAAAGCCTTTTACAACTGTTTTAAAAGGTTTAATCTTACTTCCATCGCCCACAGTATCATCACCATTAGATCCATCTACATAAATTATTTCTTTAAATTCCAATACCGTATTATTAATCTTATATCTTTTATTATTTGTTTCAGCATAAGCAGGAATCTGCCTTAAAAACATTATACCAATAATAAAACAAATAACCATTGCTAATTTTATCAATGAATTTTTTTTCATACTATGTACCTCTAAAATTTATCTTATGTAATTACCTTTGTTATAAATTTACTAAATCAATAAATGATACGGTAGAAAAGAAAACTACCTAAAAATCATAATCTTTTTATATAATATTCTGTTAGTTCCGTTGTTTTATTTATTATTTTAGAATACTTGAATATATTATTACTCTACAGTTTTTATATCAACCACTTTTAACCATATATTTGTAGTTACTCCACTAGCCTCAAATACTGCAGTACGCCATCATGATGCGGCGTGGGCATCAACGACTCCGTTGACTTACCTTCCTGATCCAGATAATATCACTTGCAGCAGATGCCTGCAGGCCCTAAACCATGGCACCATCCGCACCCAGGTAATACCAGCTACCTTTGTACTGATATCATGCGTATATGGGCTTATAGCTTAAAGGTAAACAGATAGTAAGCTTTTAACATTTAAATTCGATAGTGTCAAATACCATCTTCGACCTTCTTAGCTGCCGAAGTTAATTTCATCTCGCGAAGTTTATCAGCTACTTATTTGGTCTTTTCCTTTGCAGATGTTTTGCACTCTTGAGCATGAATAGCCTTCAGCAAATAGAGACTTCTTTAATCTTAATACGAGGAGTGGCTGAGAATATATTCCGGTAGAAATGAACGGTACATCCCGCAGATTGCTCAGCTTGTCCGCTAAAACAAGGATCTTGCTCTCTCTTGAGGCCTGTTCCAAATGTTCAAGCGTCGCAGATTTGCGTTCCTTCCAGCACTTTGTTTTATCTTCTGTTTCTTCCATAACCAGTTCAGACACCCGGGCAAAGACAACAGCTTTCACGACCATACTTTTAAAGCCCTTCATAAAATCATGAAATAAGCTGAAAACCAAGACCGGAAGATTGTGAAAAGCGGCGCCGGAATCTTACGGATACCCGTATCGATAGATCAGACTTTATTGTTTTATCAAATCTCCGTCCTCTTCTCCCTGCAGCAATATTTCTTCAACGGTATCATCATTCACGTCGGAAATTGACTCCTGGATATCCTCTAACTTAGAACCAACCTGACTGGAAACGCTTTGGGAACGTCCGAAAAGCGCAGCGGCCTTTTGGGATTTTGCTTCTATGTTTCCATTGCCGGAGCGGATCTCCGACTTTAAAACCTTGACAGCCCCGTCCAAATGCCCCTTTTCCTGATAGATCGCTTTCACCTGCTCCTGCTCCACAGAGAGCGCGCTGATTCCGTTTAACTGTTGAAGCTGGGCTTCTTCTTTCGTCTTAGGTTTATCATAAATTTTTCCATCAGAGCTTTCGCTTTCCGACTCCTCCATTTGTTTTGCTTGAAGTTCCGCAATCTGGCTGTCAATTTCGTCCATTTGTTTTTGATACTCTTTCAGCTGGGAGGCGATATCAATTCCGGTTTCAGCGGCGGAATCCATCATAGTCTGCTTTTGTTCCCTTAAGAGATCTTTTTGCTTCATTAACAGCTCTATCATACTCTGCTTTTTCCCAATCGGAGAAATGGTTACTTTATCCTCATTCTCCTTCTCTTTCTTTTTTCCATACAGAACTTCCTCCTGTTTTGCAACCGTACGGTTAATAGCATTAATATTCAAGGCTGGCATCGGCCCATTCAGTTTTCCAATATACATCATGTATCCCCCATTTCTTTGTTCTATATAAAGTATCGGAAGGAAAATGGAAAATATAAGGATGGGTCCTTGCGAAGATGGCAAGATCGTAGAGAAACACAATAATATTCCTGGTTTTGAAGAACATGTTGTTCCTATTTACTGCAGATATGAGCTTAACACCAGTTATGGGGTACGCTGCCGGAATTTAAGCGAAAAATAAGCTGCATCATAGAATAAATCCTTTTTTCCTGGGTGAAGCGGCAGCTTCGGCCGATATCCTGCAGGTTCCAAACACGCATAAATAGGACATTTTGTAAGAATAAATTAAATTATTACGATTTGATAGATCATCTTGTAAGATCACTCTTTTTCTGATATGCTTATAGGCGTAAAAACCATCAGGAGGAAAAGGGAATCAGTATGAACCAGTATAACAATCAAATCAGACCAAACCGCAGGAACGCACGCTCCGGCAACAGGCACGATGCCGGGAAAAGCGGTTTTCTAACGGTCCTTCTGTTTTATGTGCTTCCTTTCATCGTCATCAATGGACTGATCTTTTTTCTGGTGACATCCAAGCCAAAGGGCCAGGTTGCCATCAGCGAAAGCAGCGATTATATTTCCACGGCCATGGAGCTTAAGATCAACTCCCTGCTTCCTGTAACAAATATAGAGGTCGCTTTGAACGGCTCTCCGGTTGAACTGAGAAAAATAGGACTTAAGACCTATACCGCAATCCTTACAACCAACGGCGTGCTTGAAGTTAAGCTTACAGCCTTTAACAAAATGAAGGCTGCTTTATATGAACAGGTCGATGTTTTGGATGACGCTCCACCCACCGTTAAGGACAATGTATTTGAAGACGGAGTTCTTACCTTCCGTTTGGAGGACAGCCAGTCAGGCGTGGATTTTTCTTCCATTTCCGGCTGTGATGAGGACCATCCGGAGATACTTCCCTTGTCCATTGACCGGAGCACCGGACTCGTTTCCTTTGCTCTTAAAAAAGAAAACCTGACCATAAAGGCAAAGGACAAGATCGGCAATGAGCTTCATGTAACCTTTACTCCCCAGGGAGAAAGCATTGACGAAGATGCACAACCCCCTGCGGAAGATGCTGATACGGAATCTTAAGCTCTTTTGCAGGATAAGTAAATAGGAAAAATACATAGAAAGTGCAGTTCCATATCCTGGAACCGCACTTTCTTTCCATCATCACTCCACCGTTTCCCTTATCAGGTTCCGGTACCAATAAAAACTGTCCTTGGGTATCCTTACCTGACTTTCATAATCGATAAAGACAATTCCAAACCTGTCGTCATAACCCTTTTCCCATTCAAAGTTATCTAAGAAGCTCCAAAGGAAATACCCCAGAACATCAACACCGTCTGATATTGCCCGCTCCAGCTCCATGAGATGGCGGTGCAGGTAATCAATCCGTCCGGGGTCATGAACAGCCCCGTCCAGGGATACCACGTCAAGGTCGGACATTCCATTTTCCGTAATGAACACAGGAATCTGATAGGTCTCATAAAAATTGCGGACTGCCCAGTACATTGCCTTGGGAGTAATGGGCCACCCCATCCCGGTCTTTCCATGACCGGCCGGAAGCCTTCCCAGCAAAAGATTTCCCTGGCGGTCAAAGCTTACAGAGGTTCCCTGATAGAGGTTCATCCCGCAGAAATCCAGGGGCTGGCCTATGAGTTTTTGCTCTTCTGCCGTTATCACCGGCAGCCGGGAACCAAACAATTCCTTGCATTTTTCATGAAATTTCCCTTTTATAAACAGTTCATTCCAAAATGCCGAGGAATGGATCCAGTCCTGTTCCCCAAAGGAATTCTGAAGCCTTCCGGCTGCCTCGGCCAGCTCAGCCGTTTCCTCTACAGGCCAGTAGGCGTTCCCACAGGTAGGTGCATATCCTACCTGGCTGTCCGGGACCCATTTTCTTATTTCCTGCACTGCTCTTCCATGGGCCAGAGCAATATGACGGCACATCAAAAGAAGTCTATCCGCCGGGTATTTGATGCCGGGAGCATGAATGCATCTATCATATCCTAGCCAGGTGAATATCTGAGGTTCATTGAACGTAAAGAAATGTTTGACCCGGTCTCCCAATGCTTTTGCTACGGTTTCCGTGTAGGAGGCAAACCATTCCGGGCTGGAAGGATTCAGCCAGCCGCCCTGCATTTCCAGATCATTGGGATAATCCCAGTGAAAAAGGGTTACATAAGGGGTAATTCCGTATTTCAGCAGCTCATTGACCAGATCTGAGTAGAACTTTAATCCCTTTTCATGATACGGGCCGCAGCCCTTTGGAAAAATCCTGGGCCAGGAGATGGAAAACCGGTAGGCTTTCACTCCCAGCTCTCCCAACAGAGCCACATCCTCTTTCATGCGGTGGTAATGAACACAGGCCACTTCGCCGGTATGCCCTTCAAAGATCCTTCCTTCCTCCCGGGTAAATACATCCCAGATGGAAAGCCCCTTGCCAGCCTCACGGGAGGCTCCCTCGATCTGGTATGATGAGGTAGCAGTCCCCCATATAAATTCCTTCCTGAACTTCATCCTTTTATCCTTTCACACTGCCGGCCGTCACACCGCCGATAATAAATTTTGATAAACATAAATAAATGACTGCTACGGGAACAATCGCAATGGTAATCAGCATGTAGACCTGCCCCATGTCAAACTTCAGAAAATCAGCGCTGCGAAGCTGTGCGATCAGAATGGGCAATGTCTTTTTCGTATTGGATTTCAGTACCAGGGAAGGTACAAAATAATTATTCCAGGAAGCTACGAATGCAAAGATGCCCTGGACCGCAAGTGCCGGCTTAACCATGGGAATTACTATAAAATTGAACGTATAAAATTCATTGGATCCGTCCATCCTGGCTGATTCCACAATCTCCAGGGGTAAATTGCTCTCAAAATAGGAAACCATAAAATAAAACACCACCGGAGCTGCCATAGAAGGAAGGATAAGAGGTATAAAACTATCCATTAGCCCCATTTTGCCGATCAATCTTAAAAATCCCAAAGTCGTTACCTGATTGGGAATCATCATGATGAGAATAATAAACAGATAAACCGCGTTGCGCAGCCGGAATTCATAGGCATGGATGGCGTAGGCCGTCAGCGCTGAAACATACACGGAAAGCACTGCAGAGCATCCGGCTATGAGAAGGCTGTTGGCAATTCCATAAACCACCGGAAGATTTTTATTATGTAGTACGTTATATAAATTTGTGCCAAAGGATTTGCCCGGAATAAAGGAAAATCCCTTGGAAATCTCCGGATGGGACCTGGAAGCATTTATGATCAGACAATAAAAGAAGAAGAGGCATAAAAACGCCAGAAGCGAAAGAAGCACATATGCAGCGGTCTTCCTTATATTTATCAGCTTACCCACTATGATTGCCCTCCTCTCTTTTTCCCGGCACCGGTAAGTACAAAGAACACCACCAGGCTGAGTGCTGCCGTAATGACGAAGAGTATTACCGATAAAGCACCTGCCATGCCGTAATTTTTGCTGTAAAGATGGTTGTTTAAAAACATAATCAACGTGGTACTGGTTCTGTCCGGACTTCCCTTAGCATTTGTCAGCACCTGGGGAACATCAAACATCTGCAGTCCACCGATCAGAGAGGTGATCAGGACATATATAAAAATAGGCTTAATGGTTGGCATGGTTACCTTTGTGAATATCTGCAAGGATTTTGCACCGTCAATGGAAGCCGCTTCAAATAAGGATGCATCCACGCCGAGAATCGCTGCCATCAGAAGAATCGTAGTGTTTCCAAACCACATCATAAAGTTCATAAGCCCTACCAGGCCCCTGGTCCCCCAGACGGTGGCCAGAAAACGGATGGGGTTATTTGAAACACCCAGCCTGATAAGCAGGTTGTTCATGGGGCCGTCATCAGAAAACAGAGCAAAAAAAAGCATTGCAAAAGAAGCCGCCATGATGACATTGGGCAGGTAAATAATGGTTTTAAAGAAGGTGCTACCTTTTAACCTCATCCTGAAATCTGCAAACCATACTGCCAGGATCAGTGAAATGATGATCTGGGGAATAAACCCGATGATCCACAAAATCATCGTATTGCCCAGATACTTAAGCAAATCACTTTGAAATATAGATACGTAATTTTCCAGTCCTACAAAGTTGGGACCGATCTGGGTTAATCCGGAACGATAATTTTCAAACAGGCTGTTATAAAAAGTATTTACCAGGGGAATAAAGGAGAATATAAAATAGATGGCAAAAAACGGTATCAGAAAAATATATCCCCATTTCCCATAGCTGATTTTTTTTCTGGTCTTTGCCCTTTTTTCATTTACCATAGCAAAACCTCCTGTATTACGCAGGACGGGATCCCCCGTCCTGCCGCTCACAACTATTCTGTCTTTAATTCCGGATACTTTTCAGTAATTGCAGTGTAAAAATTCTTGATTGCCGTGTCTTTGTCAACGGTACCGTTAAAGTAATCATGCATGGCGGTCTGGAATTCTTCATTCAGACCCTGATCATAAGGAGAAATCTTGCTCATATCAATTTTTTCAGCCGCATCGCAGTACATCTGAAGAGGATTCTGCCCGCCAAGGAACGCTGACTTATAATCACTCTTTGCCAATTCTTCCATTACAGTCTTGTTATTGACAAAATCATTCTTTTCCTCCACGATCTTTTTCATCGTAGCATCATCACAGCAAATGGTTCTCATAATATCTGCAACGATTTCCGGGTTATCAGTTCCGTTAGCTGCACAAAGCCAGGTTCCGCCCCAGTTATAGGACTCCGGACCAATGGTTGCTGCCCAGTCACCATAACAGCCATTTCCTACTTCCTGCTTTCCTCCATCCGCTTCTGCTGTTGCTAGGGAGTTTCCTGCCATAACGAAATCAACGCCCCATGCAGGCATGAAGTATCCAAAAACCTTGCCTTCCGGTCCCTGTCCGGCAGCCCATTCAGCCGCCCAAAGGATCGTCTTCTGGTTATACCCTTTATCCGTATAATTTTTAGTCTGCTCCACCCATTTTTCCATGTTCGGATCAATGACCACTTTATTTCCATCGACCCACGGAGCGGATACGTTATTGGAGAAGGTGCGATAGGAGTCATCAAAGCCGGATACCATAAAATAACCTTTTTCTTTCATCTTTTCTGCAGTTTTATCAAAGGAATCCCAATCATGGATCGCCTTCTGAACTTCTGCAGGATCGTCGGTTCCAAGGACATCCTTTGCTATAGAACGGCGGTAAATATAAAGTCCCGGGCAGCCCTGCCAGGAAATCCCCTTCTGTGCGCCGTTCGAATCCTGGGCAATTTCCTTGGTATAGTTATATTGTTTGGACATATCCTGTTCTGTGATGCCGATCTCCTTTAAATCAAGGCTGCTGTCAGATTTTACATATTTTAAAATGTAATCTGCCTCTACCAGGAACATATCCACTTTATCATCTGCTTTTGCATCAGCCTGATTTAACAGAGCCTCATCCAGGGCATTCTGGTAGGCGTTGTTTTCACTGGGAGTGGTTACAAAATTCACCGTATACCCGGCAGGCAGCTTGGAGGCATAATAATCCTCATATCTTGCCTTAAATTCATCATTCCAGACATAGATATTCACCACTTTCCCCTCGGCGCTGCCGGTCCCCTTTTCTGTTGCGGCTTCCTTGGCGGTGGTCTCCGGAGCTTCGCTTCCGCTCTGAGTGCTTTGAGTGCTCTTGGAACTGCAGCCTCCAATCAGCGATGCTGCCATAGCAGCACACAGCAATCCACTTACTACTTTCTTCCTCATATTACCCTCTCCTTTTCTGATATGACTATCATTAAATATTAGCTTTTCCAACCGATTCTCCCTTCAACAGCTCTCCTTCTACAATGATCTGTTCCGTAAAAGTTGTCTTGGGTTTTTCGATGGTGCTTATTAATTTTTTAGCGGCCTGCATGCCAATGGCGGCCGTATCCTGGCGTATGGTGGTCAGTTTTGGGTTCAACAGCTGTGAGATCCGGCTGCCATCGTATCCGACAATGGAAATATCCTCCGGGACCCTTAAGTTCCTTGCCCGTATTTCATTTAACCCACCGATTAAGGCCGTATCATCCGGGTATAAAATACAGGTGGGAGGATCCTTTCTGTCCAGCAGTTCCCTGGTGTATGCCATGGCCTGGCTGACATCCAGATAATCTGCCTCCAATACATAACGGTCCGGAATATGCAGATCATTGCTCTCCATAAACCGGTAATAGCTGGTCAGTCTTGCCTTTGTAACGGCAGTATTCATCTGTCCGTGGATATACGCGATCCTTCTGTGTCCATTTTCATAAACATATTCCATCAGGCTCTGGATTCCCTTAATGTTATCAGATAAAACCGAGGAACAGTTTTCGTGGATGTGATCAACGGTAACCACGGGAATGTCACCGGCCAAAAGGTCAATCACCTCCGGATTGTCAAAATTCACACAGGCGATTACCACGCCGTCCACATTTCGATATTTACAATGATCATAATAAGAGACTTTTTGTGTTCCTATCTGACGATTAATAAACGTTATGTCATACCCCTGTTTCTCCGCTTCTACCTTAAAGCCTTCCAGTACGGCCGCAAAATACTCATGAGTCAAACCGCTGTTGGCCTCATCAACAAACAAAACACCGATGTTGTAGCTTCTGTTTGTCTTTAATGACCTTGCTGCAGCGTTGGGATAGTACCCCAGCTTTACTGCTGCCTTTTTGATCTTGTTTTTAGTACTCTCCCCGATGTCATTCTGATCATTCAGTGCTTTGCTTACTGTGGCAACGGATACTCCGCAGTGCTGTGCCAGTTCTTTCATAGAAATCATATGTCTCATCCTTTTACTTAATCGTTTTCGTAATTCTAATATACCCCTTTCTTCGGAATAAATCAATATTCTTTTGAATTTTTATCTAATTATAATAATTATCCATATGAAATTTTGTACATTATTTACAACCGATAAACATGAGGCGTTTTATTTTTTGAAATATCTCTTGAATTATTAAAATGGATGGTATATTATGGCCCTATAACTCCCTTATTTTTTTCTTAATCGTTTTCGAAAAATGTTTTTTAGTAATTTGGCCATCAATCATGCCATGAGATGAGAGGATCAGAAAGGAGTTATTCAATTATGAAATATGGATATTTTGATGACCAGGAAAAAGAATATGTGATTACAGTCCCAGATACTCCCCTGCCGTGGATCAATTATCTGGGTACTGAGGATTTCTTTTCCCTGGTTTCCAACACCGGAGGCGGCTACAGCTTCTATAAAGATGCAAAGCTGTTAAGGCTGACACGGTACCGCTACAACAACGTCCCTCTGGACAGCAACGGACACTATTATTATATCAATGAAAACGGCACCATCTGGAATCCTGGATGGCAGCCCACCCAGACAGCCCTGGATTTTTATGAATGCCGTCACGGACTTGGGGTCACTAAGTACAAAGGAATGAAGGACGGCTTATTTGCCGAAGTTACTGCTTTTGTTCCTTTGCATGACACCTGTGAGATTCATAAGGTGGTTTTAAAAAACGAAAGCAGGGAACCAAAAGATTTTACCCTGTTCTCCTATGTGGAATTCTGTTTATGGAATGCCGTGGATGACATGACCAATTTTCAGCGAAATTTAAGCACCGGAGAGGTCGAGGTAGAGGGCTCTGTCATTTACCATAAAACAGAGTACAGAGAACGGCGCAACCATTACGCTTATTATTCTGTGAATGCAGACATTCAAGGCTTTGACACGGACAGAAACACATTTGTGGGAGTATACGGCTCCAACCAGCTGCCGTTTATGGTGAAAAAGAACACTTCCGGAGATTCCATGGCAAGCGGCTGGTCCCCCATCGCCTCCCACCGCCTGACCCTTCATTTGGAGCCAGGAGAAGAAACCGGATTTATTTTTGTATTGGGCTATGGGGAAAATCCCAGGGAAGAAAAGTGGACTGCTCCCAATGTCATCAACAAGAAATCCGCCAAGGCTGTATTGGCCAAATATCATACGAGCCAACAGGTTGACGAAGCCCTCGCTGCTTTAAAGCAATACTGGGAGCAGCTTCTCTCCAACTATTCCGTCACTATGGCCGATGAAAAAACAGCCCGCATGGTTAATACCTGGAACCAGTATCAGTGCATGGTAACCTTTAACATGTCCCGCTCCGCATCTTACTACGAGTCAGGCACCGGCCGGGGCATGGGCTTTCGGGATTCCTGCCAGGATCTGCTTGGGTTCGTACATATGATTCCGGAACGGGCAAGAGAACGGATCATTGACATTGCTTCCACCCAGTTTGAAGACGGAAGCGCTTATCACCAGTACCAGCCTTTGACAAAAAAGGGAAATAGGGACATTGGAAGCGGCTTTAATGACGATCCATTATGGCTCATTGCCGGTGTATCGGCATATATCAGGGAAACCGGTGATTTAAGTCTTTTGGAGGAATCCGTACCATTTGATAACGATCCGGAGAAAAGCCAGCCCCTTATGGAGCATTTGAGGCGGTCCTTCCGCTTTACCAAAACCCACCTGGGGCCCCACGGTCTGCCTTTGATCGGGAGGGCTGACTGGAATGACTGTCTGAACTTAAACTGTTTTTCCACAGAACCCGGAGAATCCTTTCAAACCACCGGTCCTTCGGAAGGGCCTGTAGCGGAATCCGTCATGATTGCAGGCATGTATGTAAAATACGGAAAAGAATACGCCCAATTATGCCGGCTGATGGGATTGACCGCCGAAGCAGACGAAGCAGAAGCATCCGTACAGGAGGTTTCCGATGCCGTGATACAATCCGGCTGGGATGGGGCCTGGTTTTTGCGTGCCTATGACGCATTGGGACAGAAGGTCGGATCCAGGGAATGCAGGGAAGGCCGAATATTCATAGAACCTCAGGGCTTTTGCATCATGGGAGGTATTGGTATCGAAGAGGGTTTTGCTGAAAAAGCGTTGGACAGCGTAAAGGAATTGCTGGATACGGATCATGGAATTGTCCTGCACCAGCCGGCATACACCAGGTATCAGGAAAACCTGGGGGAAATTTCCTCCTATCCTCCCGGCTATAAGGAAAACGCAGGGATTTTCTGCCACAACAATCCCTGGATCTCCATATCAGAGACCATGCTCCGCAGGGGAAACCGTGCTTATGAAGTATACCGTCGCACTTGTCCGGCCCACAGGGAGGACAGCAGTGAAATCTACAAGGCAGAGCCTTATGTTTATGCACAGATGATTGCAGGAAAGGATGCACCTCATTTTGGAGAGGCCAAAAATAGCTGGCTGACAGGGACCGCCGCATGGTCGTTTGTATGTATTTCCCAGTATATCTTGGGGATCCGCCCTGGTTTCAAGGGTTTAATCGTGGACCCCTGCCTGCCGGATTCCATCAGGGAATTCTCCGCAGTCCGGAAATTCCGGGGAGCGGATTATTATATCCATGCAGATCATAGAAAACCGGACGGCAAGGTTTCCATAGTGGTGGATGGAACGCCTGTGGATGGAAAGGAAATCCCGTTTGCTGATGGGAAAAAGGAATATCACATTTCTCTGATCTGGGAATAAAGCGGCTGTCTATATGATCGTTTTAAGTTTTGGGATGACTCTATTGAATAATTGATAAAATACCGAAACACAGCATTTATGCTGTCATATAATATCTTGAATTATCTCTCAAGGAACCGCAATGAACGTTAGCATTGGTATGAAAGCCCCTGATTTTACTGCCATGACAACCTTTGGACCGCTAAAGCTGTCCGATTACAAAGGACAATGGGTGATTCTCTTTTCTCACCCTGGTGATTTTACGCCGGTATGCACCACCGAATTTATAGCTTTTGCACAGGCAAACGATCACTTTGAAGCATTAAATACACAACTGATGGGTTTAAGCATAGACAGCAACCCCTCCCACCTGGCATGGGTAAATCAAATCCGTTTATTAACGGGCATTGAAATTCCGTTTCCGGTTATTGCAGACCGCATGGCTGAGGTTGCAAACCTTTACGGCATGATCGCTCCTGATGCCAATAAGCAGGAAACCGTCCGGAATGTTTTTTTCATTGACCCGAACCAGATTATTCGCGCTATCCTGATTTATCCATTATCCAACGGCAGAAATATCAATGAAATACTGCGTCTGTTAACCGCACTTCAAACAACCGATAAATGCAGCGTTGTAACTCCTGCCAACTGGGAACCCGGCAATCCGGCACTGGTACCTCCGCCAGGCACCTATGATCAGACCTTAGCCCGTATCAATGATCCGGAAACAGCGGGGTTAAATTGTGTGGATTGGTTCTGGTGTTATAAAAATAAATCCTGTCAATGAATTCGTTACATTCCATTCCGCCTGCCGGCTGCAGCCTGAATGAAATTGCCACAATTTTTATTTTTGGAGTTCCATTCCTTTAAAAGAAAAAAGTCGGTTCAGGTTTTAACCACCGTGTTATAGGGAAAGATTTTTAATTCAATAGTTTTGTTGCATTTGGGCAGACAGCTTTCACCGAGCTGTCTGCCTTTTGCTATTCCTATGCCACGCCTAATTCCCTTTGCAGTGCCTGCGTATCAGCTAAATCCAGTAATCCAACATCACGATAGTAGATAGTCACCTGTTGAAACGCTGTTCTTGAGTATCGTTCTGACTTTTCACCAACCACAATCTTATCAATAAACAGGTGTAGAATTTCTGAAGTCAGCTCTGGAATTTCAGGATACTGCTTGGCTTTAGCTATAAATAAATCTACATTGGCGATGCTGCTTTTGAGTTTTTCAAGCTCTTGTTCTTTCTCTGGGATAGCAACGGCTACTTCTTTTTGCTCGTCAAGGTAGTCTTGACTTAGGGCACGGAAGACTTCGTTTGGAATTTTGCCAAGCACATTATCTTCATATAGTCGTTTGAAAAGTGCCTTTAATTCTTCCTCACGATGCTTAAGCTTAACTACTTTTTGCTGCAAATTTGAAATATCACTTTGCACCTGTGCGGTATTTTTCTTGTTGAGATACTTTCCAAACAAGCTTTCATGTGTTCGAGCAAGGTGAGTGACACGCCTTAAATCGTCCAGCACAATTGCTTTAATAGCATCCTCTCTGATGTAGTGTGATGTACAAAAGTCTTTACCGTTTTTGTTGTAGGTTCTGCATTTGAAATTATTGTAATTCTCGCCTTTGGTGTGGGTGCGATAGAGGTCAAGCTTGTCCCCACAGTCCTGACAGTATAACAGTCCTGAGAAAATGTTAGGGTTGTCCATAGGTGTTGGTCTGATTTTGCTTTCTCTTAGCTTTTGGATGATATCCCAAGTTTCTTTGTCCACAAGAGCTTCATGGGTATTTTCAAAACGCACTTGCTCATCTGTGGGACGCACCACACGCTTCTTGTTTTTATAGGACTTAGTGGTGTTCACAAGGCTGATAGTGTGTCCAAGATAGACCTCGTTTTCCAAAACTCGAATCACATTTTCAGAGTGCCACTTGTATGGCTGCTCCAAATTCAGCTTGGCATTCTTCTTCCCCTCTTTGCGATAATAGTAATGTGCTGGGGTGAGTATCTCACGCTTTTTTAGCTCTCGTGCAATCTGATTGGGACCTTTACCACCAACACAGAGAGAAAATATCAGCTTTACAACCTCGGCAGATTCTTCATCGCGAATAAGATGGCTCTTTGGATTTTCAGGGTCACGCATATAACCATAGGGTGGCTTGCCACCAAGCCAAGCACCTGTTTCAGCTTTGGCACGCTTTGCTGCACGAATTTTTCGGCTACAGTCTTTTGCATAAAGCTCGTTAATTATATTTTTAAAAGGGGTAAAATCATCATTGCCATACAGACTGTCAATGCCATCACCGATAGCGATAAACCTAACATCGTAGTTTGGAAATACGATTTCTGTGTATCTGCCTACCTCTAAATACTCACGACCAAATCGGCTCATATCTTTTACGATTATGGTTTCGACCTGGCCATTTTCCACGAGCAACATTAGCTCCTTGAACGATGGTCTGTTAAAATTCGTACCCGAGAAACCGTCATCCGCCATGAATTTTAGATTTTCAAAACCATTTTCCTTTGCGTATTTTTCTAAAATCAACCTTTGGTTATTAATACTGTTGGACTCACCTTGACTACCATCATCTTGACTTAGCCTTGCATATAAAATTGTGTACTTATCGTTTGCCATTTTTACGGCTCCTTTCTCTTGGCAAACTGAATACGATGTGTGCGGTAGAACCGCAACCACATCATACCCAAACGATTTGCCAAAGTCTACTGAATAACTGAAACTATTCAGCTTTTTTCATTACATCCAAGTCAATCAGCTTAATGATTTTTTCTGTGGGTGTAGCTGTTGCAACCATTGGAAATACAGAAGTAACAAAGAAGGTTTGACCGTTTATCCTCATCTGTCGTTCGGTACGCATACCGGCTTCGTCAAAATATACCCCCGCATCACGATAGACAGACATTATCCTTCCATCCTGCTGCCTTGTTAAAGGCATGGTTTCTCCATAAAATCCAGTATTTTTATTCATTAAATTCCTCCATCATACGAAGTATCAAGGTTCTCGTAACCCATTCAAAATCTTTGACTTTGCAAATGGGTGAAGTTCTTACATTGTCATTTTAAATTCTTGGTTCTCGTGGTCATCTTCTTTTTGACCGACAGCCAGTTTTTTCTTTCTGCGTGTGCTTGGTGTAATAGTTGTGGTAGCATCTCTTACAGGAGGGGACTCACCAAGAGATTCCACAGAACGACCAAGGCTGACAATATCACTCCCAAGGGTAGCAAGCTGATGAGTATCCAAAGTAAAACCGTCCAGTTTATGCTGGGTAGCTTCAACTTGGGCAGAGAAAAGGAACGCTCTTTCTTGCTCCCAGCCTGTGATAAGGTCTGCTGTATCTGCGACAGGCTCTTGCTGATTTTCTCCAACTCCGTCCTCGTGGGTAGGTTGTTCATCTGCGTTTTGATGCTGTGGTTCTGCTGTTGCAAGGCTTTCAGTTGGCTCTTCATCGTGATTAAAATCTCGAATAGCTCGTCCAAGTCCTGCTGTGTCAGGGGACAGGGATTGGCTGTCGGTGGTGGTGATGGTGGTGCTGATTTGTTCCTCTGTTTGAGTTCTTCCAGTGATAATTTTCTGTCTGATTCGTAGCTCAAGCTCCATCCTCTCTTTCAAATATTTTGTTTCGTGCAAGCGGTCATCTCTGCACTTCATGCCTTTGGGTGTTGTGTAGGTTATGCTTTTCCTGCTGTCCGCCCACTTGACTGAGTAGCCCTCAAACTCCATCAGCTCAACAAACTGCGCCTTGCTGACAGCGTATTTCATGCACTCGTCAATGGTATTCATCAACCGCATTTTCCAACTTTCGCCCTTGGCGGCTGCGTGGTATTCCGCAACGCTCATAGATTTGGTGCGGTCAAATTTTGGTTTTGGCTTACAAATCTCGAAGCCATATTCCATGCACAGTCTGTCATTGAGCTGTCGTATCGGTTCTATCTCGGGGGTGCTGATGTGAAACTTTCTGCCTGTTTCCAAGGCAACAGAGTTGATAATAAAGTGGGAATGTATATGGTCGCGGTCGGTGTGGGTGCAGATTAACACCTCGTAATCTTTGAAATGCTCAGCAAGCTTGACCGCCATTTCGTGTGCAAGCTTAGGTGGAACATCTTCGCCCTTGGGGAAGGACTGTACCATGTGGTAGTACATTCTTCCACTGTCCTTGCCGTGTAACAGCTTGGTGTTGATAAATTCGTGGTAGACCGTTTGGGGAGAACAGTTCAGCCCAGACACCAAACGTTCCCCCTCGCACAAGGTCTTTTCAGTTTTCATGGCATAGTTCATCACCGCAGACATACTGGCTCGTGACTGCTTTTTCTTAAACTTAGCAAAGCTGACAATGGCTATGCTGACCACCTCCTACGCTCTAAAATCTCTTGTATGCTCTGATTGATTTGGGTAAAACACTCCAGTGTTTCCGTTAAATTTATAGCTTGCACTCTGCCCATATTCGCAAGGGTGGTAAGCTGATTGAGGTTTCTACCCACGGCTTTTAGCTCCTTGAGTACCTCTGCGAGGTCAGTAATAATGACTATTTCCTTGCCGAGGCAGGTGGCAGTGACATAGTCGGTGAGGGTCTTATTTGCCCTCTTTGCTTTGCGGTGGATTTTCTCTAAATTCTCGGGGGTAATTCTTAGATTGAGTCTTGCATTTTTCATTCGATATGCTCCTTTCATCGTTACTAAATGGGTGCGGGTACTCCCGCCCAGCTGCATCGGCGTGTAGCCGAATGCGATGCTGGCTCTCTCCGAGGAGAGAAAGTGGTAGCGGTAATCTTTGCGGTTCAAGGGGTAACTGGCAGAGAAGAAAAATGTCGGCACTTGCTCGCTTGGTGGCTGTTTTTGAAGATATGGTGGTGTTATGCCATCCCATCGTGAATCTCGCCACACAGTGTTAAACAGAGGGCAACGATGGCGCTTGGTTTGTCGCCACGAAGTGCCGATAGGGTCAAGAATTATGACACACGCTTTTGGTCGGCACTATCGTCACCAATTCTAACGATTTCTATAATTCTTTTCCCATTGCTACGTCGTGCAAAGCCCAGTATTCCAAGCTTTTCAAAGCTTTTGGATAACCGCTTGATATTTTTGGAGATGGATTTGTTCGAAAAATCATCGTCACTTATTTGATTAAGCAGGGTCGATAATTCCGTGGCATTTCCAATGTAGCTATCCTTATCACACATAAAAATTTCTACTGCTTTGATAAAACTTAAATCCTTTAGATTGCTTTCTGAGAGACTGTCTGAAAGCTTAATCCAGATATTATCTTCACTGCGTTCCAGCTCCAATTCCCGACTTTCAATATCTCTACCAACACAAGAAAGGGTTGCTGTTTTTTCACCACGCTTACTTTGACTTAGTGTAAACATGGTATCCACTGCTCCCTGCAAACCCGTTGAGCCTGTGATCTGATTGAACACATCACCATCTTTTTGTTTTCTAAAATGGTGAATGAGTAAAATAGCAATCTTGTATTCGTCGGCAAGCTTTTTGAGAATTGTCAAATCAGAGTAATCATTGGAGTAGGTGCTTTCTGTATTGGGACTGCGAATTGTTTGCAGGGTATCAATGATAATCAGTTTTGTGTCTTGATGTTCTGCAATAAAATTTCTGATGCGAGTTTCCAGCTCACCACCTAATTTTGAAACCTCTGTACAGAAATGAACATTGTTTGGAGCTTCGTCTGTAATTTCTAAAAGCCTGTTTTGAATACGAATTTCATTATCTTCATAACAGAGATAAAGCGTGGTGCACCTTGTGGTTTCATATCCCCAAACAGCTTCGCCCTTGGCAACAGCGATACTAAGCCAAAGCGCAAGCCAGCTTTTTCCCACCTTTGCTGAACCCGCAAGAAGTGTAAGCCCGATAGGAATTAAATCTTTGATGATGAAAGGGATTTCCCTAACTTCTTTAGACAGTAATTCTTCTCCTGTGATGGTGTTAAACTTCTTCATTTGCTCTCCTTTCAAATAGATGTTGTAAGATTGATAGCTATCATCTATCAAAAGCATACAGCAACTATTGCAAGTTGTAAATAGATGTGGTACAATAAATTATACATTCTCTATTTATCAAGTTGGGATTATCTATTTTCGTAAACTCTCTATTTTTTGCGATGCTATTGTCTATTACAAAAACACTTTCTATTTTTGTGTTTTGCATCATCTATTTCATGTTTAAAGGGGTGAGCTTGTATGTTTACTTTTACAGCAAATTTTAAGGACAACGATATTTATTTGGAAGGCAAAAAAGCCTTTTTGACTAATGAGGTTTTGGTAGAAATATTAAACTCCAAGGTGCCTAATTTGAAAGGCTGCAGAGAAACTTTAGTAAGGGAGCTTCCTCAGCTTGACCTATTTGGGAATATGGAAATTTTCAGAATAGAACAATACAACTCCCATGTGCAGAAAGCACAGGGAGCGATGCGACTCATAGATCAATATTTTAATCAGCTATCCATTGCCAGCCATATTGCAAGCAGTAGTCAGCTGCACTCAGAAAAATTAGTTGATGTATTAAACACAAAGCCTTGGATATGGGAAACAGGCGATACCGATGAAGTGGAAGACGAGCTTTTATATAGCGATGATTTTTCAAATGAATATGGGTTTAATCATTATGTAGATTCCGATTGCGGAGAAGACAGACATAATTTTTATATTACGAAATTTGAGCCGTGGGATTTAAAAGAGGAGCTTTTTGATTATGAAATGTCTGCTGATTTGGAGACACTGAATACAGATATAAAAAATCTATTTGAACGCTATATCACTTTTATTGATGATATTTTGCGTGTGAAGGAAGTGTATGTTGATTTTATAGACAACTACTTAAATGCAGAGCATAAGTTCTTGGATAATAGTGTTTTAGCAGAACGATTTACCGTTTTTCTGAAAAAATATGATAGTTTAAAAACAACACCATATTTGAATTTTACTTCGGGATACGGTATGTTTTCTCATTCTGTTTTGGCAGATGAGAAAGGGAAATCAATTCTTTGCAAAACATATAAGTTCCAGTCACTGGGAGCATTTTTATATTACGATTTATTTAGTGGCATCGAAACAAACTACCTGCCAAAGAGATGTGAGAACTGCAGTCAGTATTTCCTCATTCAATCTGGTAAGTATACCGACTACTGCGAACGCACTGCACCACAGGACAACACCAAAACCTGCCGAGAGGTTGGTGCAAGAAAGCGATATGATGATAAATGCAAAAATGACCCTGTATGGCAAGGCTATAACCGTGCATACAAGGCGCATTATGCAAGATATATGAAAAAGAAAATGACGGTTTCTGAATTTGAGCAGTGGGCAAGCTGGGCAATCCAGTGGCGTACAAAAGCCGAAAATGATGAAATTAACATTGAGGAATATTTGTCGGAGATTAAGAAATAGAACAAGGTGACGGTATGGCTGGTACCGTCACCTTGTTCTTGTTTTAATATTTAATCCATGATACCGATCATTTTATTGATGTCCCCATCGCCGTCTACAAAGGTGCCACCGCCCATGCTGCCAATTTTGTTGCCGTTCTCGTACATTCCCTCGCAGTAGATAACCTCATTCTCGCCCATATCGTCTACCCAGCCGAAGCCTAAGAAGTAGCTTTGCTTTTGACCATTTACGATACGGGTATCTCCCATCTGGGGCTCACAGGTCTTGGTTGTGATGGTGTTTTTTGATGGTGCATGTGTGGGGGTAGGGTTATCCCTTTGGGGACTGCTCTCCGTCAAAATTCCCTTGCTGTCAGCTGTAGTTGGTGGCTCAAAATTGGTTTCTGTAAGGGTGCTGTCATGTGATGTGTTTTGGGTGCTGATTATTGGGCTTTCGTCCGCAACAACGGCTTTATTTTCTGCGGGTGGGGTGTTATCCCTAATGCTCTCTGTAAGTGCCGATACTGGGCGACTGTCGGGCTGATTTGGTGGTATTGGTGGTTGCCAGTGATAGGCTGTTACCGTCAGAGAAAAAATCGTGAGCATGGATGCTGTAAGTATGATTTTAGTTTTCTTCTTCATTTTTCTGCACCTCCTGCGGCATAAAAGAATTCCCACAGTTTTGAGAGTCTATCTCAGCACTGTGGGAACTGTAGTTTTGTAATTCAGTTGTCAGTTCAAAGCCTAATTTGAAACCTTGAATAAAACTCGCCTTGCTTTGGTAATTGCAAATCATTTCTAATGCATCAATGATTCGTAGTACAGCTTTTCCGTCTGCTTCTGCAAGTTTGCTGATCAAATCCTTATTGCTTTCTTCAACGGAAAGCATACGATTTGTAAAGTCTTGCTTGTTACAGAAACTGTGGTATAGGTCATCAAATCGTTTTGGCATATTTTCGCCCTCCTTTAGCAACACAAGATACCACATTAAGATTCAGAAGTCTACACTAATATACTAATGAGTATTGACTTTTGCATTTGCAGTAGTATCATAGTATTATATGGAAGGAAGTGACAATATGGATAAAAAAATTAGTTTTGAAGTTGATGGCGACATATACGAAAAGTTTTGCATGGCACTATCTTTGAATACCGAAGATAAGAATTTGGCTATTCAAAACTGTATGAAACTTTACATTGCTAACGCTTTTGAAAAGGCATCGCAAATATATCATACAAAATCAAACACCAGACAATCCATAAATTCAGATAAAGACTTTTTTGGAAAGGCCAATAACCGAATTCCGGTTTGGGCATTAAAACCAGAACAGTATAATCACAAAATTATAAAAGCCTATTTTACAGCATTGGCTATAGCAGATGAAGCTACTATTGGTATGATGGAAAATCTTTGTAGCGACAAGGAGCATCCTGAATTATATGTTCCAACATTTAAGAGCAACTATGCTCAGATGAAGATTGATGGTGCAAAAAGTCATGGAAAAGTGTTTGAAGATAACGGAGAACAGGTGTGGATTTGGAATGAAGTGGAAGACACTTTATTGAAATATAAATCAAGTTTTTATAATGGCGAGGTGTAAAAATGAGCAACTTATTTGACAACAGTATTAGCATATATGAAGCCATGGAACATATTAATGGCGGAAAATATGTTATGCCTGCATTTCAGCGTCAATATGTTTGGAGTATCGAACAAATCGAAAAGCTATGGGACTCCATATTACTTGACTATCCCATTGCTACTTTTCTTTTTTGGCATGTAAATGATGATAATGTAAGTTGGGACACCTACTTTTGCAACTTTTTATCGTCCATCACTTTTGATAGTCGAAAACAAGCGGATAGTGTGAATTATGAGTTGAGCGGTATAGACGTTTCAAGGACGGATACTGCTGTTTTAGATGGTCAGCAAAGGTTAACATCTCTCTATTTATCACTATTTGGTGAAGCATCGTTTAGGCCAAAGAATGCAAGAAAAAAGACAGGCAGTAAGATTATTGCTAAACTCTTGATTGAATTGAATAAAAATAAAATTACTGTCGATGAGGAAGAGTATAATAGCAAAAAATTCGATATAAGGTTTAGCGACAAAGCTGGTAAATCCAGTCCAACGCAGTTTGAAATCAGGACTATTTTAGAGCCTAAATTCCAAGATGCATCGAGACGAGATGCAGCTATTGAGGAAGCAATAGCAAATGTACCTGCGGACAGTAAGCAATATGCCAGAGATATTCTGTACAAGCTATATGCCAAAGTTTTTGAAGAAAAGTTGATACGCTATACTGAGATATCAGACATGAAGCAGGATGATGCTCTGGAGATGTTTGTCAGATTTAATAGTGGCGGAAAAGCCTTGCGTAAGTCCGAAATCACTATGTCCATATTAGAAGCATACTGGCCAAGCGCAAAAACAGAATTTGGTAAACTACTGGTGAATTCTTTCGAGGGATTTGGCACGGATTTTATCATACGTTCTGCCCTGATGCTATATGGCGATGTTGTGAAATCCAATATTAATAAAAAGATTGCCGAAGAACTTAAAAACAATTGGAACTCATTTAAGAAATCCCTTAAAGATCTGGACGATGTGCTTAAAGAAATGAAAATTGATGTTAATAGATTTTCAGGTAGTTGGAACGTCCTTCTTCCCATCATATATTTTATTTACTATAATCCTCAATATAAAGACAACACTAATGCCATTCGTGCTTATTTGATTCGAGCCATACTGTTTACATATTTCCAATCTGGTACAACCGGTAAACTACAGCAGATGAAGAGTGCCATCAATGAAAATGATTATGAAATTAGTGTGGAAATGCTTGACCAAATGAGTGATTTAAGGGTAACAGACGGCAAGGTTGAAGATGTTATCAATGCAGAAAAAGGCAGCAGAGTCGCTGGTGAGGCACTTTACTACCTTTCCCTCAATTGGATTAACAGAACATTCAAATACGAGCAAGATCATCTTCATCCGGATAGTAGGTTTGACAGCACTAAGCCCATATCAATATCCATGGAGGATTGGAGAAGATGGAGAGGCATGAGAAACAGGCTCCCTAATCTGCACTTACTTGAGGGACGAAGTAATGGAAGTAAGAACGATATGCGATTGGTGGATTATTATAACGACATGAATGAAGAACAACAAATTGACTTTTGTAAGCAATCATTCATCCCTAATCCTAATGATGTTTCTTTGGAATTGGAGAATTTTGAAGAATTCTATGAGAAAAGGAAAGCCATTCTCACTGATAAGATCAAGAAGCTATTGGTATAATCTTGTGACCTCTTACCGCTTAAATGCGCGTAAATTACAAGCACTGTTATGAAATATAAACGAGAAGGGGTGTGCCCATGGAAAAGACAGAAACAAAATCATTACCATCATTGGTTGGTGTCATCAGTACAGCAATTCAGATACCCGGGGTAAAGGTAAACAGAAATGCATTTTTAGAAGAACAGTTTAAAGATGCTCCTCCCGAGACTTTAGAAGCTGTTCTCAGTGTGGGGCCAGTGGAGGCAGGGTGTTCACGGAAAGAACTTCGGAAAATTGCATGCAGATTGGTACAGAAGAAAACTTTACTTTCTACAGGTGCATCATTTCTTGCGGGGATACCAGGTGGATTTACAATGGCTGCAACAATTCCTGCTGATATGCTGCAATTTTATGGTGTTGCACTGGGATTGGCACAAGAAGTATCATATCTCTATGGCGCAGGGGATTTGTGGAGTGGAGATATCTTAGATGAAGAAAAAGTGACAAATCAATTGATATTATACTGTGGTGTAATGTTAGGTGCATCGGGTGCTGCGCAAACAATCAGAGTACTTTCATCATCACTCGCAAAGCAAGCTCTAAAAAAACTACCTCAACAAGCATTAACAAAAACATTTTACTACCCTATTATAAAGTCTATTGCCAAGGCATTTGGTACGAAAATGACCAAAGAAGTTTTTGCAAAAGGTGTGTCCAAGGCGGTACCGATTATAGGTGGTGTGGTATCCGGTGGAATTACTTTTGCTACATTAAGACCTATGGGTATGCGACTTGTTGATACATTGGAGGAAGCGCATTTCACCTATTCTAAGGCTGACTTTGAATCAGATTGGAGTGATATCATGCAAGCAAATGAAGTAGAAACAGATAGTGAAAAAACCGTGGAAAGTGAAAATATGAATCCGGTTTTAGATAAAATACAACGAGCTAAGGAAATGCTTGATGATGGAGTTTTAACCGCAGAGGAGTTCTCCAAAATTAAGGATAGGCTTATTTCAGAAATGTAGTATCAGCGTTCATTCGCAAATTTTGCATATTCCTTTATGAGTAGTACTCAAAATTGAATTGTGGAGAATTTGTAAATGAAAAAGAGAAGTACATTTGGACCCAGGAAAAATCACATAAAAACCATGCAAATATGGCTAATGCATAAAACAGTCCTGATATTTTCAAAAGCTTGTGCTGCTCTTTCCAAAAAAAGCATAAAAAACAGGTGCAAAAGCTAAAAAAGTGAGGATAGGTGAGAGCAAATCACCAACTATATTGTTTTGCTCAACTATCGCAATAAAATACACCACAAATAATATCGCAATAGGTATCGTTATCCATTTTTTCATCCTATCCACCCTCCTTGGCAATTTATTTATTTCCTAAAGCTGAAAGAAACCAACCATTTCATCCAGTTTTTCTGCACTCTTTTGATTTTCCATCGATTGATGCAGTACGTCATCCGTTTTGGAAGCGATATCTGTTACTCTAGTCGCAATATCAGTTGTGCCTTGCGCTCCTTCACCTGCTGCAGTAGTGATTTCATCAATGGCCTGCCTCATTTGCTGAATCGTCTCATATATCTGCAATTACCACTCGATTTCTTCCATTGTTTTTTGCCTGGTACAATGCTTTGTCTATTCTTGAATAAAGATCTGTATATTTTTCTTCCATCGTTCGCTCCGCAACTCCAAAGCTGGCTGTATATCTTCCTACAACTGGATGTATTGCTTCTTCTATTGCTTTTCTTACTTTTTCAGCCGTCACATATGCACCCTGTGAATCTGTATTTGGCATTAGAATTAATAGCTCTTCTCCACCAATTCGAATCGCATAATCAGATTTTCTAATATTGTTTTGAAGGAGATTTGCTGTTAATTTTAGGACAGAATCTCCGACTGGGTGCCCCCATTTATCATTCACTTTTTTAAAATGATCTAAATCTAATAATGCAGCTGACAGAGGAATATCGTATCGTTTTGCCCTATCAAATTCTTCGTCTATAATACTTTCTAAAAAATGTCGATTATATAATCCTGTTAATTCGTCTTTTATTGCAATATTTTTCAGTGCATTCTCAGCCTGTTTTTGTGCTGTCACATCAAAAAGGTTAATCATGACCGCCTCAGAGCCGTTATAAATCCCCGTAACGGCAGATATAATAACTGAAATCATGTTCCCATCTTTATCCTCAATGGTTGTTTCGATATCTTCGATTCGACCATCGCCATTTTTTACCTGCTCAATTAATTCCGTTACATCAAATTTAATCCAATTTACACTGGTTGCTAAATATAGAATTTCCTTGGAATTATTTTCTTTCGAAATGATCTTTTCAGCATCCCCATTCATGAAGAGTATCTGTCCATCCCTTTTAATAACGAACAGCGCTCCTTTCATGGTTTGAAACATTTTAATTAAATTCTTATTACTTTCATTTGCATTCCAAAATGCACTCTTTAAATAATCGAGTAATGGGATGAAGATTTTAATTAATATAAAAACTATAGTTAATAGTATTATGAGAAAAAGAATTGTGTGCGTTTGCTCTATTAATTTGACAGATTCCTTTGCTTCTATTTCGTAGGTACATACAATAGAATCCATTTTCTTTAAGTATTCAGATTCATGAAAAAGTATGGTACTTATGTGCTCGTTTGTTTTGGTTATATCAGCGCCTGACTCTCTCGATTCCTTCAAAAAAAGATTTGCTTCATCAATGATACTTATAAAAATAGGCTCTAAATCCTGATACATTTGATTAATCCTACTTGAATTATTACTAAAGATAGTTTCTGACTTATTTAAATCCAAGAGTTCATAATGTGATTTCTTCCATAATTCAAGACTATCTTCCATATCCGTCTTATATCGTTCATCATCTGAAATAGTCTGATCAAGTTGAATCAAAGACATATCCTTGACTACTTTTTGACTTAACATTCTTTGCCTCCCGGCAATATTAACAATATACGACGTATTCTCTTCCTGTACTATTTGATAATGTATTATAAACTGCTTTAACATAAATACAGAAAGTAATATAAATGAAGAAATTATAAACCTACGAATTAATCTCTTGTAAATTGTGCTATACTCTTCTTCAATCACTTTAATCCCTCCCATAAATACAGATTATTTACTATCTATATTTCATGCTTTCTATAATAATCTATTTTAATACCAGTTATTTTTTCTACTCGTTTCTGTAACTCCATTAAATCAGCTAATTCATGATTCACAATTCTATTTACAAGACAGACACTTACCGAGCTATATCCCATACCTTGTCCTATCATATTATTTAATAATTTTCTGAAAATTCGAAAAATTCTCCATTTACATTCCAGCTTAAAAATCACCCAACTTTTATTCATACTTACTTTTTCCTCTCTTTTAGGCATATTTAGTAAAATTATACTCTTATTTAGGAGCATATACAAGGCTATGTCAATAGAACTGCACAGTTTTTCGACACATAAAGTGCACAGTTTTTCGCCAAGACTGCACAACCTCCGAGGAGTTGGTAAAATGAAGCCAGCCGAAACGGAGGTGGCGAGAAATGAAGGGGTATCGTGTGTACAATTCTATTCAACAATTAAAAGACATGGGCTTTAAGCGAGCTGCCGTGGCGGCACAGCTTCAAATCAATCGCCGTACAGTGGACAGGTATTGGACAATGACGGCAGATGAGTATGAAACGCAGCAGCAGGCCCTGAAGCGTGGGAGCAGCGTGGATGATTACCGCGACCAGATTCTGTATTGGTTGAGGGCTTATCCAACACTTTCCTCCGCACAGGTCTGCGACTGGCTAAAAGAGCATTATAACGAAGACTTCCGGGAACGCACCGTTTCACGGTATGTCAAGCGGCTCCGAGAGGAATACGGCTTGAAGAAGGTTCCTATTCCGAGAGACTATGAAGCGGTACCCGAGCTCCCGATGGGGCAGCAGATGCAGGTGGACTTTGGACAGCTCCTGATGCCGAATGTTGACGGTGGACAGACCAGAGTTTATGCAGCAGCATTTCTGCTCTCGGCATCCCGGTACAAGTATGCCGAAATGCAAAGCCGACCTTTCACAGCAGCAGACTTGGTGAATATTTGCCACAACTGTTTCAGATATTTCGGTGGAATGCCGCGTGAAATGGTTTTTGACCAGGACAGCATTGTATGCGTCAGCGAAAATGCCGGAGATATTGTCTACACCTATGAATTTGAAAAGTTCCGGCAAGAGACGAAAATGACAATCTACATGTGCCGTGGCGCAGACCCCGAAAGCAAAGGGAAAATTGAGAACACGGTAAAATATATCAAGGGCAACTTCTTGAGCAATCGCCTTTATGTGGATGACGGGATTCTCAACGGCAGTTGTTTGGAGTGGCTGTCTCGTACCGCCAATGCAAAGGTGCACGGAACCACAAAACGTATTCCCGCTGAGGTTTTCAAGGAAGAATGTGAGCATCTTCGGCCGCTGGTTGGTTTTGATGAAGCTGTACTTCCTGTGGTTTGCCGCACCGTCCGAAAGGACAACACCATTATCTACGACAGCAACCGTTATTCCGTTCCTTTGGGTACCTACAACAAGCAGCCGGAGGTACGGATTGAAACGAAGGAAGGCACTCAATCACAGGCTATTCTTAAGCGGAATATATACCTCTCAATTTTCTGGCACATTCTATCAGGGTCATCTTGCAATTGCAATTTGAGCTTTGAATTGCTATAATATTACTGAATTAGACAAATTGTGGCAAATTTCTACATTAATGTTTGTCAAGCAACCAGCAAATTTAAATTCTCCTAAGCCCTCAATAAATTCCGAAAATCGTTATACTAAGGAGCGTTGCAGTAAAATTTATTCAGAGAGGTATTAGACTATAGGTATTGAGAAGGAGGGACTAAAATGTTAAAATTTATAAATAATATTAAAATTAGGACAAAGCTATTTATCTTTGTTGCATCAATTCTTGCCTTGATGATTGCGATATCCGTTGTGTTTCTATACAGTGCATACCTTAATGTGCAAAATGATTTTCAACTCATTGAGCAAACAACTCGGAGCAATTACGACATAAACATAAAAAACCAAGTAGACAATGTAATTACACTGCTGGACGGCGTCTATAAAAAATATGAATCCGGCGAATTGACTTTTGCGGAATCGCAAGCGTTAGGTGCCGATCTGGTCCGAAACCTCAGATATAATGATGACGGCTATTTTTGGATTGATACAACAGAGGGGATTAACGTCGTGCTGCTTGGTTCCAGTATTGAAGGAACCAACCGTTATGACTTCCACGATGCCCGAGGAACTCCTGTTTTAAAGCAATTTATAGATATTGCTCTGGAATTTGGAAGCGGATACCAAGACTATTGGTTTCCTAAAGCAAATCAAACTGAACCTCTGATGAAACGGGGCTATGTTAAGCTGTTTAAACCTTTTAACTGGGTGGTGGGTACCGGAAATTACATTGATGACATCAATCAAAAAATTGAAGACAAAAGGCAAGACATAGATACTGCCTTTCACAATCAAATTTGGTCCATTTCTCTTTTGTTTTTAATTGTAGCTTTTTGTACAATTTTTTTGGTGTATTTGTTGTCCAAAAGTATAACGAAGCCCTTGCTGAAAACTGCGGATTTGGCAAACTTAATTTCTAACGGGGTCTTGGATCAAGATATAGATCACGAAATTATAATAAGAAAAGATGAGGTTGGTCAACTGGCAACATCAATCGAAAAAATGAAAAATTCGATTAAAGAATTAGTTGCTAGATTAACAGAAAAAGCAAAGACGCTAGAACTTGAAAAAGAACTTTTCAGCACCACCTTAAAGTCAATTGGCGATGGCGTAATTTCTACAGATCAAGATGGAAGAATCGTTTTACTGAATACTGTTTCTGAAGAATTGACCGGTTGGACACAAGAAGAAGCGGCCGGTAAACCCTTTGAAGATGTGTTCAGGATTGTCAATGAATATACAAGAGAGAAATGTGCCAATCCGGTGGCAAAAGCATTGCATCTTAAAGAGATTGTTTTACTTGAAAATCATACCGTCCTAATTACCAAGACAGGCAACAACATTCCTGTTGAAGACAGTGCATCCCCCATTATAGATAAGATCGGTAATATTATCGGTTCAGTTTTGGTATTCAGAGATGTTACTGAAAAAAAGGAAAAACAGAAAAAAATAGAATATCTAAGTTATCATGATCAGTTGACGGGACTTTATAACAGGCATTTCTTTGAAGAGGAACTCAACCGGATAGATGTTGAAAAAAGTCTTCCACTTACCATTGCCATGGCGGATGTAAATGGCCTTAAGCTCACCAACGATGCCTTTGGACATGAAGCCGGGGATTTGCTTTTACAAAGCATAGCAAAAGTGTTGAAAAGCGAATGCAGGGCTGATGATATTGTTTCAAGAATTGGAGGCGATGAATTTGTTTTATTATTGCCTAGAACAAATTATAATCAAGCAGAGTTGATTGTAAAGCGAATATACAAAGCCATAAGCAATCGAAAGGACAATAACATTGTTATGTCTGTATCCATTGGCTGGGAAACAAAAATACAGTCGCAGGAAAATGTAAAAGAGGTGCTTTCCAAAGCTGAAGACCATATGTACAGCACAAAAATCCTCGAAAGCCAAAGTATGAGAAATCAAACGATAAAAGTGATTACGCAAACGCTTCATAATACAAATCCAAGGGAGAAGCTTCATTCAGAAAAAGTCAGCGAGTTAAGCCGAAAAATTGGTGAAGCAATGAATCTTGACAACGAGGCTTTAAAAGAACTAGAAATAGCAGGGTTAATGCACGACATTGGTAAAATTGCTATCGATAGCAGCATTCTTAATAAGCCTGGCAAGCTAACAGAATCCGAATTTATGGAGATTAAAAAGCATCCCGAGATTGGTTATCATATTTTAAAATCAGCAGATGCTTATACAAAGCTTTCAGAATATGTTTTAGCACATCACGAAAGATGGGATGGACACGGTTACCCTCGCGGACTTTCCGGCCAGGAAATTCCTTTGGTTTCCAGAATTATAGCCGTTGCAGATGCGTATGAAGCAATGACTTCACATAGGCTTTATAAAAATGCGTTTTCACATGAACAAGCTATGGAGGAACTTAAACGGTGCTCAGGAATACAATTTGACCCCAAGATTGTAGTTGCATTTGAAAAGGTATACAGTCTGATTAATCAAGATAAATAGCTTTGGATGATTTAAGAACTACGAAAAGCAGGAAGAATGTTTTTTTAACATTCTTCCTGCTTTTTTCAGTTAGTGTTTGCAACCGTAAATTGCAAGAGCAAGTTGGACACCCACGGTAGAGTGGGCGCGGGTTCTTAGGCGGCGTAAACTTTATTCAAGAATGCCTCAAATAGTTCCTCTGGAGTGCGGTAGCCGAGCTTGCGGCGAGGCCGTCATCGATTTTCTGTTAGTTATATGCACAGGTGGCCTGTGGCTCATTTGGATATTGATAAAATACCTTAGAAGTCGTTAAACACATGAAAAGAACCATAGCGGAGGAGTTTCCGCTATGGTTCTTTTTCCGTATTCAGTTTGCCTTAATTAGTTTTTCCTTGTGACACAGTCGCTTTCCCTGAATCGACTTTTTAAATCCGGTTTCCGTTTTTAACTGTTGAATTATTATCATGTTACCCTTCTTGTAGACTCGCCTTCAACCAGCTCCGCTTTAAAAACCTTTTTCTGATGCTCCGCCTTATTTTTGATTACATCGAATAAGATTTTAATGGTAGCCTTTGCCATCTCCTCCACAGGCTGGCGTATGGTGGTAATGGAAGGGTTATAATAACGGGCAATATCAAGACCGTCATAGCCGGCAACGCAATAGTCCTCGGGAATCCTCTTCCCATGCTCAAGGATTGCCTTGCAGGCGCCGATGGCAATGCTGTCTGAAATGGCGTATACAGCCGTAAAATCCCGTTTCTCCTTCAGAACCCGGTCCATCATCCGGTAACCGTTGTCCATGGTATAGCATTCCTCACATTCCTCAGAATAAATGATCAGAGAAAGGGAGGGAGGGATGCCGTTGTCTGCAAGAGCCTTTTTATACCCCTCCAGGCGAAGGCGGCCAATGCTTTCATCATCAGGAGCTGCTGTCAGGATGAGGATCTTTTCATGTCCGAGTTTACATAAATAATCCGTCATTTTATAGCTTTCTGCATAGTCATCTACGGATACGCAGGAAAAATCAGGCAATTCTCCGGAGTAATCCGTCATACCGATGGTACTAAGCACATAGGGAACGGTAAGCTGCTCCAGCTCTTCCTTACTATGGGAAAAGTATCCTCCAAGAAATACGATTCCCCTTGGCTTTTTTTCCTTGATCAGTTCCAAAGCCACATCAACCTCATCCTCATGCTCATCCACCCGCTGCAGGATGAATGAGTATTTCTTTTTCTGGATCTCCTCCTCAAAGACACGGATCATCTTGCTGAAAAAAGGATTGCCGATTCCCTTGATCAGCACGGCAATGGCCCTGGAATCGGTTCGTTTTAGATTCCGCGCACTGTTGTTGGGAATATAGTTGTTTTCCTTGATCACCTGCATGATCATGTTCTTTGTTTCTGGGTTGATATCCGGATGATTGTTGATGGCCCGGGACACGGTGCTGACACCCACCCCGCATAATCTGGCTATATCCTTAATGTTTATGGAGTCCATGAGAAATACTCATCCCCTTTCGTCACGCCCTGCCGTAAAGTCTGGCAATTTTTCGGCATCTTCCTGCAAGCTCTTCTGTTATTTCCCCGGAAAGCATACGCCATCTCCAGTTTTTCCCCAGGGTGGAAGGTTCGTTGATCCTTGCCCTCCCGTCAAGGCCCAGATAATCCTGGACCGGTATCACTGCCAGTCTGGCTACACTGGCCAGGGCCAGACGGATAAAATCCCAGTGGATCTCCTCTCCAGGCGTGTTCCCGTTATTCATATAGTCAATGGAAAGCTGCCGGTCCTGGGCGGTTAAATCCTGATACCAGCCCCTGATGGTATTGTTGTCATGGGTTCCCGTATATACCACACAATTCCGGGTGTAATTATGGGGCAGATAATCACTTTCTTCTCTGGAGTCAAAGGCAAATTCCAGCACCTTCATGCCTGGGAAACCCGTTTCCTTTACCAGTTTTAAAACCGAAGGAGTCAAAAAACCAAGGTCTTCTGCTATGATATCCAGCTTTCCGAATTTTTCCTCCATCCGGTTGAAAATATCAATTCCAGGCCCTTTTTCCCAGGCACCGTTTACTGCATTCTCACTTCCGGCAGGAATGGAATAATACTCATCGAAACCACGGAAGTGATCCACACGCACCACATCATACAGGCGGAAGCTGTATTCCATCCGCTTCATCCACCATTCATACCCTGTTTCTCCATGGTACTCCCAGCGGTAAAGAGGATTTCCCCATAACTGTCCGGTGGCAGAAAAACCATCGGGAGGACACCCTGCCACAGCAACAGGCTCACGGCTTTCATCAAACTGGAACAGCTCCGGATGAAACCAGGAGTCCGCGCTGTCAAATGCCACATAAATAGGAATGTCTCCAATGATCCGGATGCCTTGTTCCCTGGCATAGGATTTTAACCTGCTCCACTGCTCCTCAAACTTGATCTGAAGGAAGCCGTAAAATCCGATTTCGTCTGACAGCTCTTGTTCATACCGTGCAACCGCATCCTCCCTTCGAAGGCGAATGTCTTCATCCCAACAGATCCAGCTTTTTCCTTTAAAATGATCCTTAACTGCCATGTAAAAGCAGTACCCGGACGTTTCCTCTCCAAGGAGCTTTCCCGGTTCTTCCGGTTTATGACCCTGGCCCTTCCACCGTCCGTAAGCCATTCTTAACAGGGGAAAACGGTTATTGTAGATCTTTCCATAGTCAATGTCCCTGGGATCCTCTCCAAAATCCATTGCCTCACATTCCGCCGAGGTGAGCAGCCCCTCCTTCACCAGCTCATCCAGATCAATGAAATAAGGATTTCCCGCAAATGCGGAGAATGACTGGTAGGGAGAGTCCCCAAATCCGGTAGGGCCTAAAGGGAGAATCTGCCAGTACTGCTGCCCTGCTTTTTTTAATATATCAATAAATTCATATGCCTCTTTTGAAAATGCCCCGATCCCGTATTTTGACGGAAGGCTTGCAACCGGGAGCAACATACCACATTCCCGCATAATCAGTCTCCTTTTTCTGTATAACTCTGCAAGCAATGTACCAGGCGCAGGAGAACCTGCTTTCTTCATCCGGACAATGCTATAATGGTTAAATCCTCTGCAGCCTGGTGCAGGTTATATAACTTCCTAGCCCTTTACCGCTCCTGCGGCCACGCCCTTTATGATATATTTCTGACAGCTTAAATAAAAAACAATAATAGGGAAAATGGCCAAAACCAGCATCGCCATCATGGCTCCCATATCAATGGAGCCGTATCCGCCCTTTAAGTTCTGAATAACCATTGGTATTGTACCTTTTTCCTGCGGAAGAATCAAGCTTGGAAGTAAATAATCGTTCCAGATCCACATGGCATTTAAGATGGCAACCGTCACTGCCGTTGGCCGTAACATAGGAAACACCACATGAAAATAGGTCTGCATGGGAGAGCAGCCGTCAATCATCGCCGCCTCTTCGATCTCAAGGGGAATGGCCTTCACAAAACCGCAGAATAAAAATACCGCCTGCCCGGCTCCAAAGCCCAGGTAAAGAAGTACCAGGCCGTACATGGAGTTTAGGTATAAATCATTGGCTGTCTTTGACATGGTGAACATGACCATTTGAAATGGCACGATCATGGCAAAAACAAAAACATAGTATAATAGTCCGGTAAATGTGGATTTCACTCTGGTCAGATACCAGGCTGTCATGGATGTGAACAGGATGATCACCGCCACAGAAGCTACCGTAATAAACAGGGATCTGCCAAAGGCCGGAAATAACCCTGTTTTCCGGATGCCTTCCACATAATTGGCTACCCCCACATAAGTCCCTGCCTTTGGAAGCTGGAAGGGTGCATCGCTGATATACAGCTTGCTTTTAAAGGAATTTATGAATACCAGAACAATGGGGAATAAAAACGCAAGAGAGAGGGCGGTAAGCACGGCTGTGAGAATTGCTCCCGTGGTTTTTCCTACCTCCATTTGCTGGATTTCCATGGTTTTTCTCTTTCTGTTCATCAGTTTTCCACCTCCTTACGCCGTGTCAGGGAAAGCTGGGTCAGGGAAATGACCGCAACCATGAGAAAGAACACCGTGGCCTTTGCCTGACCAACCCCTTCCCAGCCCACTCTGCCGTAAAAGGTGCTGTAAATATCAAGGGCGAGCATGCTGGTCTGCCTTCCCGGCCCACCCGCCGTCAATGCCAGGTTCTGGTCAAACAGCTTAAAGGAATTTGTCAGGGTCAGAAACAGACAGATGGTAAAGGACGGCATCACCATGGGAATCATGATCCTCTTTAAGATTTGGAATCTGGTGGCCCCGTCGATCCTGGCGGCTTCAACCAGCTCTCCCGGTACATTCTGAAGACCTGCAATGTAAATAATCATCATATATCCGATGAGCTGCCAGTTCATCAGGATTACCAGACCCCAGAAGCCGTACTTGGCGCTGAAGGAAAGGGTAACTCCGAATTTTGCTAGGATCCCGTTTAACAGAAGCTGCCAGATATAACCAAGCACAATGCCGCCGATTAAGTTTGGCATGAAAAATACGGTCCGGAACAGGTTTGTTCCCTTGATCCCTCTTGTAAGGACATAGGCCAGCAGAAATCCCAGGGTATTAATGGACACCACGGATACAAGGGTGAACTTTACGGTAAATCCCAGGGCATTGATAAAATTCCGGTCCATAAATATTTTTTTATAATTTGAAATCCCCACCCAGGATGCATCCTTTACCGTAGTGAATTCTGTAAAGGATAAATAGATGCCTATGACAAACGGGTACAGAAATGCAATGGTAAATGCGGCCAGTGTGGGAAGTACGAATATTGGAAAGTACCGTTTCATTGACTTTTGCATAGCAGCTCTCCTTCTAAACTCTTTCTCTTTTTGGGCAAAAAATCTTCGATGAGCCTGGGCTGATCAGATTTTCTAGTATAAAAATGGGTGAGGCATCTCCCTCGCGCTCACCCATTTCCGTCTGAAACTATTTTAATTCTTTTATTTTGTCATGGCTTTCTCATTTGCCCAGTCGGCCTTCATATCATCTACAACGGCCTGCCAGTCTTTGCCTCCCTGTGCGTATTCAAGCAGGGATGCTCCAAAGTTATCCTTAAAAGTCTGGCTTGGGAAGGACGTAAAGTTCCAGGATACGGAGTATAAGTCCTTATTATTCATATACCGGTCTATTTCCTTTGCCAGTGGATCGGTTGGCTTTTCATCTGCTGTAAAGGTATCAAAGGGAGCGATAAAGCCCAGTTTGTTGGTGACATAATCCTTTCCTGTTTCGGAAGTAAAGAGCCACTCCAGGAAATCCAATGATGCCTTCTGGTCCTCTTCCTTTGCCTGGCTGTTGATGGAGAAGAAGTTTTCCGTTCCAATGCAAAGCCCCTGCTTTTCCTCACCGCTTACTCCGGTATAGATAGGAAGGAATTTGACATCCTCTTCCTTCACCGTGTTTCCGTCAACGCCGGACACCTGTCCCCAGCCCCAATTTCCGTTCTGTACCATAGCTACCTTACCCAGAGCAAATTCAGCCATGGAATCCTCAACGGTTTTAGCACCTACCATCTTGGGATCGGTACAGGAGTTGTTAATATATAAGTCAAAGATGTTCTTGTAATTGTCCGCATATTTAAAATCAAGGGCATCCTTATCGGATACGTTATCATCCTTATATTCATAGTAAACCGGAAGGTTTGCCAGATGAGTCTGCCATCTCCAATCCTCGCCTGGAGCAAAGGAAGTGGATGCAAATACGCCCTCAATTCCAAGGTCAGCCTTTCTTGCCTGCATATCCTCTGCAACGGCTTTGAGTACAGTAAAATTATTGATCTCATCCATGGATTTTGCCTTTGCGCCGTCAAGAGCAAAATACTTCTTCATGATAGCGTCATTATAAATAATACCATAGCCTTCCACTACGTAAGGAATGCCGTAGACTCCGTCCCCATCTTTCACAGCCAGATCTTTATCAACCAGATGTCCATAGATTGCAGTATCCTTTAAATCCTTGCAGTATTTTGCCCAGGCCTTATAACCGATGGGTCCGTTGATCTGAAACAGTGTGGGGGGTTCTTTTTTTGCAACTTCCGATTTTAAAGTCTGCTCATAGGTTCCTGCCGCTGCTGTCTGCACCTTCATCGGCACACCGGTCTCCTCGGTATACTTGCCTGCAAGCTCCACCCATGTGTCCGCCACCTCCGGCTTAAAATTCAGATAATAAATCTGCCCCTTGGCTTCTGCCGTATCATCTGCCTTTGCTGCAGTGGTTTCCGCTGCCTGTGTTTTCTCCCCTGCCCCAGTTGTTTCCGGGGCCTTATTGGAAGAACAGCCCGCAAGTGTCCCGGCTGCCATAGCCGCAGCCAGAGTAAGTACTGCCAGTTTCCTTAGTTTCATAATATCCTCCTTCCGTGCATGTGCACATTCCGGTTGATGGATGGTCCACTCAACCCCCAATTTTTCCCTGTATGGCTTTCATACAGAAGCTTGCTGCGCCCCTTATTTCCGGGCTTTTTTTCCTGGTCAATGGATTTCTTTGGTTTGGTAACGGTATCGGTAACGTTTCCAATGACCTTATGGCTATAAGATATCACAATGCACAAAAAAATGCAATAGATTTTACCAATCTTTCTTTTTTCGTTAATACAGTGTATTTTTATTGTTCTTTTTGTGCACTTTTCACAATTTTACCTCTCATATCGGTAGTCCCCATCAAATCCAGGCCTAACGTCCGATTTTTTCCATAGTCAGATTTTTGTAAACAAAACCTAGGAAATTTGACCCGGAAAGTTAAGAGAAAAGAAATACAAAATCTTCCATTTTCCTGTAGAATGAAAGGGAAAGAAAAACATCTTTCCACTTTGAAAAGGAGGATTTATTATGAGAAAAATGAATAAGCCACTGGCAGCCATTCTAGCAGCCGCAGCAGTACTTTCCATGACCGCTTGTGCCCAGACAGGGACCGCTTCTGTTCCCGGGACCAATGTGACTACAGTCAGCACAAAGGACACCAATACCATACAGGTAAGCAGCACAGAAGGAATTAAAGTTGTTCCTGATATGGCTCAGATCAATTATGCAGTGCTCACCCAGTCCGGTGACCCCAAATCCTGCCAGGAGAAAAACAGCGCAGATACCAACAATGTCATTTCCTTTTTAAAGAATTCCGGCATTGATGAAAAATCCATTCAGACCTCCAGCTATGGCCTTGAGCCGATGTATGACTGGAACAATACGGGCCAGCAGATCACCGGATATCAGATGCGCACAAGCATCACCTTATCTGACCTTCCCTTAGATCAGGTAAGCTCCCTGCTTTCTTCCAGCATAGATGCAGGCATCAACTCCATTGACAGCGTAAACTACCTTTCCAGCAAATACGATGAAACCTACAGGGAAGCTCTGAAAAAGGCAGTGGATGCGGCCAAAGTCAAAGCAGAGGCGATTGCCTCCGCCAGCGGTGTCACTCTGGATGGGATCGCTCATATTGAAGAGATGAACACCTATCCCAATATCAGGTACTCCTCCTCTGTGGCAAAGGAAGATGCTGCTGCAGGTGCCAAATCCGTAGTTGTGGAGCCAGGCCAGATCGGCGTGGAAGCACAGGTGACCGTTACCTACCGGGTAAAGTAAAATTTAATCCCGGTCTGTGGGGGCTGCCCCAGAATTCGTACCAGAGTAATTTAAAAAATGAGCCTTGAATTGGCACCAGGACCAATTCAAGGCTCATTTTTATCTGGGATTGCTGTATTCTTCTATCGTTTCCTAAGAATTTTCTTAAAAATCTGATCATCTTAGGACGTGATTTCTGTATTAAGAACGTCGGTCCTCCACCTGAACCTCCATCCGGCTGATGGGAATCTCAATTCCTGCCGCTTCAAACTCCAGCTTAACCCTTTCTAAGATTTCCCACCTCACCGGCCAGTAATCATCTATGGAGGTCCAGCCACGGCCGCCGATGGTAACGGAATTTTCCGTTAAGTCACTGACGAAAACATCTATGGGTTCTTCTTTAAGGACCTTCTCCTGACTGTGGAAAATTCGTCCCATGATTTCCTTTGCTTTTTTCAGATCCGAATGGTACCCGATCCCCACCAGAACATCCAGCCGTCTCTTATCCATTGCGGTCACGTTGGTGAGAGGGGAATTAGAAAGGGTTCCGTTGGGAATGACCACCTGCTTATTGTCGCCTGTGTTCAAAACCGTGTACACAAGTCCGATGGAGCGGACCGTACCTTCCCCATCCTTTGATACAATATAATCTCCCACCCGGAAAGGCTTCATAAGAAGGATCAGCACCCCGCCGGCAAAATTAGCAAGGCTTCCCTGAACTGCCAGACCCACGGCAATACTGGCAGATCCCAGAAGGGCTACAATGGAAGCCGAATTCACGCCGATTTGCCCGGCTATCATGAAAGCCAGCAGACAGTACATGGCGGCATTTAACACAGACAGAAGGAACTTTCTTAAGCTGACCTCCATATCTACCCTCTTAAAGGAGCGGTTCAGCATATGATAGATGAGCTTAATGATCCTGGAACCTATGAAAAAAATCACCAGTGCGATCAAAAGCTTTATTCCGAATGCAATCACTTCGGGAGCCCAGCTCCTTAAGGTTTCCATCACTGCATTGTTTCTAAGCTGGTCTAAGTTTTCCTGTACCTCCTGCTGAAGCTCCCCCAAAGTCTCCTCCGGCAGTACATTGGAACCTATATGAAATATCATTTAAAAACCTCCTGATCCATTATCATTTTTACGCCTGATCTTTACTTTCGCCTTTCGCTTTTTTCTTATATGCAGACTTTCCGGCCTTTTTCCCTGCGATTAAGGCGCTCTTTTTCTCAGGGGTACAGGCAAAGACTAAAACGCTTAAGGGGGCAAGGGTGATTTCTATGGAATCAGGCCTTTCGTCCGCCTCTTTTTTCTTAGAAGTCTTTACCCGGGGATTCACGCGGCCCTCCCCGCCGAAGGCCTGATGGTCGCTGTTTAAGATTTCCTTATACTTTCCTTCAAAGGGAACTCCTACCGGGTATTTCTCATGGAGCACAGTATCGAAGTTACAGAGGATGAGAAGGGTTTCTTCCTTTTTCTTTGTTTTTCTTAAAAAGCCTGTGATACTGTCCTTGGAATCCGTACACTCCACCCATTCAAATCCCTCCGGATCATAATCCATCTGATACAGGGCCGGCTGGCTCATATACAGATGGTTTAAGGCCTTTACGAATTCCTTTGTCCGTTTATGAACCGGTTCGGCAAGGATCTCCCAGTCAAGGCTTTTGTTTTCATCCCATTCGCTGACCTGAGCAAAATCCTGTCCCATGAACAGAAGCTTTTTACCGGGATGCCCCATCATGAAGCCATAGGCCGCCCGTAAATTGGACGCCTTTGCTTCCAGGGTATCCCCCGGCATTTTGCCGATCATGGAGCCTTTCCCATGAACCACCTCGTCATGGGAGAATACAAGAATGAAATCTTCACTGTAAGCGTAAAGCATGCTGAAGGTCATCTCTCCATAGTGATGCTTGCGAAAATAAGGGTCGCACTGCATGTAGCCGGTAAAGTCATTCATCCAGCCCATGTTCCATTTATAATCAAAACCAAGGCCATCGTCCTTAACACCAGCCGTGATCCTGGGCCATGCCGTAGATTCCTCCGCAATGAGAACCGCCCCGTCCTTTCTGCTCTTAAATATGGAGTTTAAGTGCTTTAAGAACTCCACGGCTTCCAGGTTCTCATGACCGCCGTAAATATTGGGAATCCATTCTCCAGGTTCTTTTCCGTAATCCAAATACAGCATGGAAGCCACCGCATCCATGCGGATTCCGTCGGCATGATACTTTTCCACCCAAAACAGGGCATTGGCAATGAGAAAATTGCTGACTCCCGGTCTGCCGTAATTATAAATCAAAGTGCCCCAATGAGGATGGGCTCCCTGTCTTGGGTCTTTATGCTCATAAACGCAGGTCCCGTCAAAGCCCGCCAGTCCAAAGCTGTCTCTGGGGAAATGAGCCGGAACCCAGTCTAAGATTACGCCGATTTCCTGCTTATGCATGTAATCCATAAAATACATAAAATCATCAGGCGTTCCATAGCGGCTGGTAGGTGCATAATAACCGGTCACCTGATATCCCCAGGAAGCATCCAGGGGATGCTCCATAATGGGAAGGAGCTCCACATGGGTGTAGCCCATATCCTTCACGTATTCCGCCAGCTTTCCTGCCAACTCACGGTAATTATAGAATTCAGAGCCAACGACCTGGCTACCGTCATCATCAAGCGTTGCTTCCTTCCGAAGCCAGGAGCCTAAGTGAACCTCATAAATGGACATAGGCCTTTGCTTGGTATCAATTCCTGCCCGTTTTTTCATCCATTCCTGGTCACTCCATGAATACCGGTTAATGTCCCAGATCACGGAAGCAGTATCAGGTCGCAGCTCGCTGTAATTGCCATAAGGATCACTTTTTAGCTGAGGCTTCCCGTTTTTATGCTTCAGCTCATACTTATAAATCATCCCTGCCCTTAAGCCGGGAATAAACAATTCAAAAATACCGGAATCCCCCAGCCTCCTCATCTGGTGACGCCTGCCATCCCACAGGTTAAAATCCCCTACCACGCTGACACGCATGGCACATGGTGCCCACACGGAAAAATATACCCCTTCCGCATCGCCGGCAGTCATAGGGTGCGCCCCCATTTTTTCGTAGATACTGTAGTGAATTCCGGATTCAAACTTTTTAAGATCTCCTTCTGTGTAGAAGGGTGGATAGGAATAGGGATCCAGACATTCCTCTGACGTCCCATTGTCATAAGTGATCAGCAGAATATAGGCTGCTGCTGTTTTCCTCGGTATGAGAGCCGCAAAAAATCCAGCTTCATCCGCAAGCTCCATAGGGTATTCCTTACCGCTTTCCTTAAACCGGACAATCACCGATTCTGCCGTAGGAATAAATGCCTGGATAAGCAGTCCCTGCTCTGTGATATGGGGTCCCAGAATGTTGTGGGGATTCGCTGCTTCTGAATATACAATTTCCTCAATGCCGGCCCAATCCATTAAATCATACAATTTTCCATCCATACATAACCCTCCTGCTCCCTCTTTATGAAAATATTTTATCACTCAGGCATGTAATTTTCAAGAGTTTGCCGGGAATTGAAGGTCATTTGGACCTAGCGTAAGCCAGCATTAAATCAACCATCCTGCCATAGCTGTTGACCCCATCGGACTGGCTGTTAAGCTTTAAATAAGTATCATTCATCCGGTTGGATACCTCGGCAGTTTTCCCCTCGTATTTCCCCCAGAATTCATTGTTGTGCCTTAAATCCTCCCATGCCTTTTCACTAAGCTGCCCGCAGATTTCCCAATAAGCTTCCTGATCCGCTTTTGCCAGGGCATTGGTGGCATAGATCCAGCCGGTGAGATATCCGCTGTAGCGGAACCCTTCATTATCAGAGCCAATGCATGCCAGATAACCAATGAAATTAGCCTCATCCTCCCTCATGAATCCTCTTAAGTGAGACAGCTCATGGCATACGGTATGGGGAATGTTGTAATCCGGCATGGACCGGTTATAAGTGGCCTCCACCGTAAAAGGGGAATACTGTCCGCAAAGCTGCTGGACCGAAAAGAAGTAAGACCAAATGAGAGGCTTTGGCTGCGGGTAATAGCCTGCCAGCTCCGGATAAATCTCACCCAGCCCCTTCATGGCCTTCACGCTTTCCTTTCCCAGGCTTTTTCTGTCCGTTTCCCGAAGGATTCCTTCTCCGCACAACTGGTTAACGTCAGCCGTTAGCTGCTGGCAGAGGCTTTTTAACTCATCAAGGGAAGACTTCCTCACCTCCAGCCCGGAATAGCTGGAAAAGGGGTTCCGGTAATAGTTGATCCCGCAGTTAACCGTGAACAGCAAAAAAAGGCCGGTAACAAGAAACACGGCTCTTATAAGAATCCTCTTTCCTTCCCTGTGGTGGATAAACACGTAACAGACGGCATATAAAACAAACAGAAAAGCGGCTGCTTCCACAAGCGCAAAGGAAAAAATCCCTGTCCCCCTTCCCATGCTACCCACCATGACCCGGTAAACCCGTCTGGCATACCAGTCCCCGAATCCCGGAACCTTTCTTGCTAATATCTGAAGCAGCAATGAAACTGCAAACATAATCCCAGAAGCTGCTAAAAGACTTCTGTCAATATTCCGGCTTCTCCCTCCCATGTTCCGGCTCCCCCTGGTGTATTTTTATGATCTGAATTCATAATACCATGGGTTTATGGACAATCCGTAGAGTATTTGTGAATATTTTCTTACCATTTTGTAAAACCCCTTGCGTTATATATCAATCTCATTTAAACTTTGTAAAGGAACCATCAGGAAGAAAGCACCTTGGGGGGATCCCGTTATGTCCGGAAGACGTGGACAAAATTAAGGAAGCACCCTGCGGGTATCCCGTTATGTCCGGAAAACGTGGACAAAATTAAGGAAAAGAAGTGAAATCATATGAAAAGAGACGACAACATGCCAAAGGAACGGGAATCGTTTAACTGGAGAGAAGAAATCATCAGTTGGATCAAGATCATCATTACTGCCGCTGTCATTGCATTTTTGCTCAATAATTTCATCATTGCCAACAGCAGAGTGCCAAGCGGGTCTATGGAACAGACCATTATGACAGGGGACCGGGTCATCGGCTCCAGGCTTTCCTATTATTTTGGCGATCCTGAGCGGGGAGATATAGTCATTTTTCATTTCCCTGATGATCCCACCGGAAAGACCTATTACGTCAAACGGGTCATCGGCCTTCCCGGCGACGTCATCGATATCCGGAACGGAAAGGTTTACTTGAACAATTCTGAAACGCCTCTACAAGAGCCTTATCTTCCGGAGGCAATGGATCCGGAACCTGACGCTCATTACGAAGTGCCGGAAAACTGTTACTTCATGCTTGGAGACAACCGGAATTTTTCCGCAGACGCAAGAAGATGGAAGCACAAATATGTGGAAAAAGACAAAATCATCGCAAAAGTCCTGTTCCGCTATTTCCCTTCCGTTAAAAAAATTGAATAATTGAAAAACGCAGGCCAGGAGCCATACTCCCTGCCTGCGTTTTTATATATCCTCTTACCACTGGTAATATTTGACCAGAGCCTGTGTTCCCTCGTCCCCATGGCCGGAGGCAGCCATGGACTCATACATGGAAAGCACGTGATCCAGCACGCCAAGGCATATCCCTGCGTCTTTAGCCTCTCCTTGTGCAAGCTTCATGTCCTTGATAAAATGCTTGATGAAAAATCCGGGAGCAAAATCTCCGGAAAGGATCCTGGGAGCCATAGCGTTTAACTGGGTACTTCCTGCTGCGCCGGTGGCAATGGAATCCACCATGACCCCAACGTCAAGCCCGTTGGCTTTTGCATAAACCATTGCTTCACATACCCCGGAAATGGCTCCTGCAATGGCTATCTGATTGCACATCTTGGTATGCTGGCCATTGCCGGCTTTCCCTTCATACTGAATGGACTTTCCCATTGCCTCAAAAACGGGAAGGCAACGATCAAAGGCCTCCCGTTCTCCTCCTGCCAGTATGGTAAGGGTCCCTTCCCTTGCCCCGGTATCTCCGCCTGTCACAGGGGCATCCAATGCCGTCAGCCCGGACTTCCCGGCCTCTTGGCTGATCCGCACCGCAAGCTTTGGACTGGTGGTTGTCATGTCAATCAGGCAGGTTCCAGGGTCAGCGTTTGCGATGATTCCATTTTCTCCGAAGTACACCTCTTCCACATCTTCCGGATACCCTACGATGGTGATGACCGCATCCCTGCCTTTGGAGCAGGCCCTTACATCCTCACACCATATGGCTCCCTCTGAAATAACATCCTCTGCCTTGCTTCTTGTTCTGGTATATACTGCCACCTCAAAGCCGGCCTTCATTAAATTGCGTACCATGGATTTTCCCATAATCCCAATACCGATAAATCCGATCTTTTTCATATGTTTTACCCCTTCCCCCAATTTTTACGATCTATTTTCAATATCCATTACCATATCTACCCGGCGCTGGTGTCTTCCGCCTTCGTATTTTGCATCCAGCCATTCTTCTGTGATCATCTTTGCCATTTCCAGGCCAATGACCCTGGCACCAAAGCAAAGAACATTGGAATCATTGTGCATTCTGGAAAGCTTTGCCGTGTAAGGCTCGCTGCACACACATGCCCGGATTCCACGGACCTTGTTGCAGGCAAGGGAGATTCCCACTCCTGTCCCGCAGACAGCGATTCCCAGATCAGCTTCCCCGTCCACAACGGCGCGCCCAACTCTTTCCCCATATTCCGGATAATCACAGCTCTCCGTGGAATTGGTTCCAAAGTCGATTACCTCATATCCCTTGCTCTCTAAAAATTCCTTGATATAATTCTTCATTTCTATGGCCGTATGGTCATTTCCCATTGCAATCTTCATTGTTGTTCTCCTGTCATTTTGTCGTTGCCTGCCGAACATGAAAACATGCAATGCAGGCATATTCCTGGGGTTTAATGCTTGTGCAAAATATATCCGGCATTTAACATATCATAAATGCCGGATTTTATCAAGTTTCTGAACCTTCCCTGCCGTTCCTTGCCCCCTGGCTGCCGTAAAATTCCAGAATCTTATCCATTCTGGAAGCCATATTGGCAAGGAGTAAATCTGCGGTAGTGAGGGCCGCCATGGCTTCCACCACCACCACTGCACGGGGAACCACAATAGGGTCATGGCGGCCCTTGATCCGGATCTCTGTTTCCTCTCCCCGGCGGGTTACGGTTTTCTGAGGCTGAGCCACAGACGGTGTTGGTTTAAATGCGGCACGAAGGACTACCTGGGAACCATCGCTGATTCCTCCAAGAATCCCTCCTGCATGGTTGGCGGTCTTTTCCACGCTCTTATGGATTCCTTTGCAAAAACCGTCGTTGTTCTGGGAGCCCAGAGCGCGGGCGGCCATAAAGCCATCCCCGATTTCAAAGCCTTTGACTGCCCCGATAGACAGGACCGCCTTTGCAAGAGCCGCATCGTATTTATCAAATACCGGGTCTCCGATGCCGGCCGGTACTCCGTCAATGATACATTCCACCACACCTCCCACAGAGTCCAGTTTCTCCATCATCTCTTCTAAGTATTCTTCAGCCAGAGCAGCCGTTTCCTGATCCGGCATGAAAAGGCGGTTTTTCTCACGCTCTTTGATATTAAAATGCTCCTGCTTTGCCTCATAGGGACCAACGGATCTGGTGTAAGCGGTTACGGTAATCCCCAGGCTTTTTAAAAAGCAGGCGGCGACAGCACCGGCTGCCACTCTTCCGATGGTCTCCCTTCCGGAGGAACGGCCGCCGCCCCGGTAATCCCTGATCCCGTACTTTTCATCAAAGGTAAAATCTGCATGGCCCGGACGATAGACCTCCATGATATTTCCGTAATCATGGGAACGCTGGTCCGTGTTCCATACGACCATGGAAATGGGAGTTCCTGTTGTCATCCCCTCAAATACCCCGGACAGGATCTCCACCTGATCGGCTTCCTGTCGCTTAGTCGTAAATTTGCTCTGCCCCGGCTTTCTCCTGTCCAGATATACCTGAATATCCGCCTCCTCCAGTTTCAGCCCCGCCGGACAGCCGTCTACTACTACGCCGATGGCCTTTCCGTGAGATTCCCCCCAGGTTGTCACCTTCCATATAGTTCCCAGTGTTGAGCCTGCCATGTATGTTTCTCCTTTCCTGTCGCCTCCCTCACTTACCGGGCAGAGCCCGCCTCGCATACCCGGGTGTAAGGGCATATCTGCAAGGTATTTACTTTCCTACTTTCACGATCACGCAGCTGTTGGGCTCATTGACCCTGATTTCCTTGCCGTTCATCACAAGCAGCCCTTTTACATAATCAATGGTGAAAAATGTGATGCTGCCTGTATCATGGTTAATGGAAGCGATATGCTTGTCATCCGGGAAAATGCAGATATCCTTAGGATAACCGCCGCTTATGGGAAGACAGCATATAGCCTCTAAAAGCCCGGTATCCTTGTCCCTCACGTAAACGGAAACAGAGTTATCCCCTGCATTGCCGCAGTATAAATACCCTTCATCATTGGACAGGCGCATGGAACATGCCGAAGTAAGCTGGCTGTGCTTTGGGCCCACAGTGGAAATGGTCTGTATCTTCTCGATCTTCGGCTGTCGTTCTCCTGTTTCATAGGTGAACACATCGATCACATTCTTTAACTCGGAAACAAGGTAGAAAAACCTTCCGTCGGAACTGAAACGGAAGCATTTGGGAGCGGATTCCAGATCACAGTGCAGGGCATCCACCAGGATCATTTCCTCGTCCTTTTCATTAAAACGATAGATTTTGATCTGGTCAATTCCTAAATCCGCCACCATAATAAACTTCCCGTCAGGGGTTCTCCTGGAACAGCTGACATGAGGGCGGAAGTTTCTCTCCGCCACGCTGCCAAGGCCCTTGTGGAACACTCCTGTCACGATTTCCCCAACGGAGCCATCCTGATTCAGACGCAGCACCGTGGATTTGCCATCGTGGTATCCTGATACAAAGATATACTTATCTTCCGCATCCGTAGAAAGATGACAGCCTCTCATTCCTTTTATATTGGCTGAGTTAAGTCTTGTGATCGCCCCATTCTCATGAATGCGGAAGGACACGACTCCTTCATCTGCAATGGAGTACAGCGTCTTCCCGTCATTGGCTGCAATTACATAGGAGGAATTATCAACCTCCACCTCACATCTTGGGATAAAACGGCCCTTCTCCACATCCACATCGTATACGGTGATCCCCTTTGCCTGTCCATTGTAGGAATAAGAACCTACATAAGCCATATACTTGCCTTTCATCAAACATTTCCTCCTGATATCTTCCTTGGCATTATTTCAAAAACAGACGTTTCCTGCTTAAGAAAACCAGCCGTTCGACGAGCCGTCAGGCGAATCGAACTTCCTTGCATAACGTAAAACTATCATATCATAAAATTCCCCGTTTGTTAAGGAAAAACTTCCTTAAAAACTATTGACATACAATGAAAAAACAGTATAATGTATCTTGCTGCCTGTTTATCATTACTAAACTTTTTAGTTATATTTATCATCAGTTAGTATAGGTAAACTTTCAGATTATTAAAAACAAAAAGGAGGAGCATATGGATATCGGTGCAAAACTAAAAGAGCTTCGGGTCTTAAAGGGACTTACCCAGGAAGAGCTGGCTGACCGCGCAGAGCTGTCAAAGGGGTTTATCTCCCAGCTGGAAAGGGACTTGACCTCCCCCTCCATTGCTACCCTTTTGGATATATTGCAATGTCTTGGAACCTCAGTGGGCGAGTTCTTCAATGAAAGCCCGGAGGAACAGATCGTATTCGGAAAATCCGATTATTTTGAAAAGCATGATGCAGAGCTTAAGAATGCAATCAAATGGATCATTCCCAATGCACAGAAAAACATGATGGAGCCGATCCTTCTCACCCTGGAGGCCGGCGGAGAGACCTATCCGGATAATCCCCATGAAGGTGAGGAATTCGGCTATGTGCTACAGGGTAATATTTCCATTCATATTGGGAACAAAACATACAAAGCAAAAAAAGGGGAGTCCTTTTACTTTGTATCTGACAAAAAACATTACTTAAGCAGCAAGGCCGGCGCTGCCCTTATCTGGGTCAGTTCCCCGCCGAGCTTTTAACAGGAGGATAAAGGGTTATGGGTCAGCCATTAATTGATTTGCGGAATATTACAAAAAGCTTTGACGGTACCATGGTACTGGATGATTTAAACCTCTCCGTAAAGGAGAACGCATTTGTTACCCTGTTAGGACCCAGCGGATGCGGCAAAACCACAACCCTTCGGATTATCGGAGGCTTTGAAGGCCCTGATCAGGGAAAGGTGATTTTTGACGGGCAGGATATTACCAATCTTCCCCCCAACAAGCGGCAGCTTAACACGGTATTCCAGAAATATGCTTTGTTTAACCACATGTCCATTGCTGATAACATTGCATTCGGACTAAAAATTAAAAATAAGCCAAAAGCTTATATACAGGATAAGATCAAATATGCCTTAAAACTGGTAAATTTAGACGGCTATGAAAACCGCTCCGTAAGCTCCTTAAGCGGCGGCCAGCAGCAGCGGATCGCCATTGCCAGGGCAATCGTAAACGAGCCAAGGGTTCTTCTCCTTGACGAGCCTTTGGGAGCCTTGGACTTAAAGCTCCGCCAGGATATGCAGTATGAGCTGATCCGCCTGAAAAATGAACTGGGCATCACCTTCATCTACGTAACACATGACCAGGAGGAAGCCTTGACAATGTCCGATACCATCGTGGTTATGAATCAGGGGTATATCCAGCAGATGGGTTCTCCGGAAAGCATCTACAATGAACCGGAAAATGCCTTTGTGGCTGACTTTATCGGAGAAAGCAACATTGTGCCCGGAGTTATGGTACGGGATGAGCTGGTGGAAATCTTTAACGCCAAATTTGTCTGTGTGGATAAGGGGTTTGGAATCAATACCCCGGTGGACGTGGTCATACGCCCGGAGGACATCGACCTGGTGGCTCCTGAAGAAGGCACGCTGACCGGGGTTGTAACCCATCTGATCTTTAAAGGCGTACACTATGAAATGGAAGTGACCTCGCCTGACGGCTTTGAATGGCTGGTGCACAGCACGGATCTGTTCCCGGTGGGACAAAAAGTGGGCATCCATGTGGACCCATTTGATATCCAGATCATGAACAAACCTGCTTCTGAGGATGAGGAGGCTGTGGGGATCAATGAGTAAAAAATTATTATCCGGCCCATATATTTTGTGGATGATCGGCTTCATCCTGATCCCCCTGGCGCTGATTGTGTTTTACGGGCTCACAGACCGGTCAGGGGCCTTTACCCTGGCAAATATCCTGTCCGTAACAACATCGGAACATGCAAAGGCCCTTTGGCTTTCCATGGGACTCTCCCTGATCAGCACCATCCTCTGCCTGATCCTAGCCTATCCGCTGGCCATGGTGCTTCGATCCAGGGGCATGGGACAGGGCAGCTTTATTGTTTTTATTTTCATCCTTCCCATGTGGATGAATTTTCTTCTCCGGACCCTGGCATGGCAGACTTTGCTGGAAAAGAACGGCGTCATAAACGGCCTGCTGAACGCCCTCCATTTACCCGGCCAGAATCTGATCAATACACCGGGAGCCATTATCCTTGGCATGGTTTACAACTTTTTGCCGTTTATGGTCCTTCCGATTTATAATGTACTGATGAAAATTGATGACAATGTGATAAACGCCGCCAGGGACTTAGGGGCCAACACGGCCCAGGTCCTGTTCCGTATCCTGCTTCCTTTAAGCATTCCAGGCATTGTTAGCGGAATTACCATGGTTTTTGTTCCGGCTCTTACCACCTTTGTCATCTCAAACCTTTTGGGAGGAAGCAAAATCCTTTTGATCGGCAATGTCATTGAACAGGAGTTTACCAAGGGAAGCAACTGGAATTTAGGCTCCGGCCTATCCCTTGTTCTCATGGTTTTCATTCTGATCAGCATGGCGCTGATAGCCAAATACGATAAGAACGGGGAGGGAACGGCATTCTGATGAACAAAAAGAGCTCTATCAAACGCTTGATCCAGGATTTTTATCTGGTGATCATTATGGTATTTTTATACGCCCCCATTGCCACTATGACGGTGCTGTCCTTTAACAGTTCCAAATCCCGTACCCAGTGGGGCGGCTTTACCACCAGATGGTATGGGGAGCTGTTTTCCAGCAGTACCATTATGGCAGCCCTTTATAATACCCTGCTGATTGCATTCCTGTCATCTCTTATTGCGGTCATCATCGGCACAGCGGCGGCCATTGCCATTAACAGCATGAACCGGATCCCACGGTCCCTTCTCATGGGTGTTACCAACATCCCCATGCTGAACGCGGATATTGTTACCGGAATCTCCCTTATGCTGGCGTTTATTGCCTTTCGTATTTCCCTGGGCTTTCAGACCATACTGATTTCCCATATAACCTTTAATATTCCTTATGTCATTTTAAGCGTCATGCCTAAGCTGAAGCAGACAGATAAAAGCACCTACGAAGCCGCCATGGATCTAGGCGCCACATCGGTCACCGCATTTTTTAAGGTGGTATTCCCGGATATCCTGCCCGGCGTGCTTTCCGGCTTTCTCCTGGCGTTTACCATGTCTCTGGATGATTTTATCATCACCCACTTTACCAGGGGTGCCGGCATTAATACCCTGTCCACCTTAATTTACAGCGAAGTGCGCCGGGGGATCAAGCCCTCCATGTACGCTTTATCAAACATCATCTTTCTAACAGTGCTGGTGCTGCTTCTTATCACCAACTTTGCACCAAAGCGTAAAAAACAATAGGAGAACACTCACATGAAAAAAACTATATTTAAGATCATGGCGGTCAGCGCCCTTCCGCTCCTTTCCATCTTCCTTTTCAGCGGCTGCGGAAAATCCGCTCCCAAGACAGGAAGTGCCGGGGAAGTTTATGTATACAACTGGGGCGAATACATAGACGAATCCGTCATTGAGGAATTTGAAAAAGAGACAGGAATCAAGGTCGTTTATGACATGTTTGAAACCAATGAAGAGATGTATCCCGTCATTGAAGCAGGAGGCGTAAAGTATGACGCCGTATGCCCCTCTGATTATATGATCCAGAAAATGATCGAAAACAACCTTCTGGCAGAAATCAACTTTGACAATGTTCCCAATTTAAAAGAGATCGAACCAAGATACCAGGAAATGTCAAAAAGCTTTGACCCGGAAAACAAATATTCCGTTCCTTACTGCTGGGGAACCGTGGGGATTCTTTATAACACCAGCATGGTGGACCCTAAGGACGCTCCCACCAAATGGTCCGATCTATGGGATGAAAAGTTTAAGAATAATATTCTCATGCAGGACAGCGTCCGCGATGCCTTTATGGTGGCATTAAAATCCCTTGGCTATTCCGCCAACACCACCAATGAGGCAGAGATTCAGGAAGCAAAGGAGCTTCTGATCAAGCAGAAGCCTCTGGTTCAGGCCTATGTCATTGATCAGGTCCGGGATAAAATGATCGGCGGAGAAGCCGCAGTGGGCGTAATCTATTCCGGAGAGATGCTTTACATCCAGAATGAGGTAAAGGATCTTGGCCTTGACTATTCCCTGGAATATGTGATCCCCCAGGAGGGTACCAATCTCTGGCTGGATTCCTGGGTCATTCCTGCCAATGCACCCAACAAGGAAAATGCAGAAAAATGGATTAATTTCCTCTGCCGTCCTGACATTGCCAAAAAGAATTTTGAATACATTACCTATCCAACCCCAAATAAGGGAGCCTTTGATCTGCTGGATCCGGAATTGCAGAATAACAAGGCCGTTTTCCCGGATTCAGATACGTTAAAGAACAGCGAAGTGTATAAGTACCTGGGGGATGAAGTGGATTCCCTTTACAACGAGGCCTGGAAAGAAGTAAAATCCAATTAACCGTCAGAATATAAATTGGATAAAAAAGAGCGGAAAATTCCGCTCTTTTTTATGAAATCTTAGCTTGATTTTAACCGGAATCTTATTCCATAAAAAAGGGAAGGGAAGTCCTTTTACGGCTTCCCTTCCCTTTTTATGACGGCCTTGTTCTGAGACGCAGCCATATTAAAAATTAGTAATCAAAACCTCCACCGTGACCGCATCCCGTTCTTTAAACTGATAGCTGCAGTTAGAATAGGTGTTATTGATATAATGAACCTGGTGCTTCTTGCTCCACTCAATCAATAGATCATTGGACAACCCCTTATGATAAAGGACATTGGACAGGGCAAACCGGGTCCCCTGTTCATGAAGCCGGTCCAAAAGCCCCAGTAGGGCTTTTTCCTCTTCTTCCTTCCAGTCCTTAAATCCCCGGTTCCCATCGTTGTAATTTCCTGTGGAAATCAGGTAAGGCGGATCACAGTAAACCAGGTCTTCCCGTCCCAGTCCCCCATAGTCCAGCTCCATAAAATCCAGGTTGGAAAACTCAATGTTCTTTTCTTGAAGGGCCTGGCAGAACTCCATAAGATTTTTTTCAATGCTGCCGTTAAAGGAGCTTCTGTTCCTCCCAAAGGGGGAATTGAACTCATGGCTGTTGTTAAAACGGATCTGGTGGTTAAAAGCATAACAGGCCAGCACAAACAGCTCTGTCAGATCCTTTGATTGGTTATAATCTGAACGGAGGGCGTAATAGCCCTCCTGGTTTTGCTGGGACAGACCATACTTTAAGATCAGGTCCTGGATCCTTTTCAGAATCTGGTTCCTGTCTGTGGTACGGAACATCTGGTACAGCTCAATCAGATCGTTGATCTGATCATTGCACAGGATCCTTTCGGCTGTTACATTGATCCCTACGTTGAATCCGCCTGCAAAGACATCCACAAAGGTGCGGATATCGCTGGGAAAGGCCTTAAAAATAGGCTCCAGGATCTTATACTTCCCCCCTGTATAGTTTAAAGGACTTTTTATGTACATGGCGGCACCTGCTTTTCCATGTAGAACAGCAGCTCTCTAAGCCGTTCTGTTTCCTTTACCTTCCGGCTCTTGTATCTTCTGTAGGGAATCTCATAGATCCGGAAGGTCTCCGGCTTTCCATACGTTTTCATGGCTTCCTCAATCTCGCCCACCGTCATAAGCCCATCCGTGCTGTAACTTAATATGATATGCGGAAACCGGGCATTCTTAAGAAGTTCTTCAAAGGCCGGAACCGCTTTATTTTTCATGCAGAACTCTGATTTCTGCCCTTCGTCCGGACGCTGCCCTGTAACTCCCCGAACCTGGGGGTAGTCATATCTGGCGGCAGTTTCAAGGACGTGATAATTGGAAAGATACTGGCGGGCATTGTAAGGAGGATCAATATAGAGGATGTCCCCCTGGATCCGTGTTAAAAGATCCCCTCCGTTTTCATTATAACAGCGGTTCTTCTTTCCATTGTGAGTAACAGGAAGGCGGTACAGCTCATACTGTTTGTAGCTGCGCCTCTCCCAGGACTTATGGAATGCGCCGTAGGTTCCGGAAGTATTGGAAACAAAAGGGATACCCTCCACAATACATGCTACCAGATAATAATATTCATCCTCACTTAAAAACCCGGCCGCCTTCCAGTCCTCCACGGTGCACCTGGCATAATCGATGCGCAGGGCATTCTCATCATTTAAATACATGCGGCCGCCCTGGGGCGCATAGGTATTCTGGAAAAAGCGGCGCTCCGCCGGAAGTTCTTCTAAATCCTTTTTTTCTCTGCCGTTAAAAAAATCCACCGGATCCTTGATCCCGGCAGCTTCCTGCAAATGGGCAAACTCCGGCATTCCGTCATTCTCTACGGTAGCCCTTTGCAGCACATAGGAAAAGTACAGCAGGTCATTGGAACTGACCTGGTACCACTGTTTAAAATATCTGGCAACCGCAGCGGTTCCAGAAAATATATCACAAAAGCTTTCCGCTCCCGGCGCCTTTTCATCAATCACTTGCCTGATCTGGTCCAGCAGCAATGTCTTGCTCCCAATAAATCTCATTCTTTTCTTGCTCCCATTTCATTTAGCCTGCCTACCATTATAATGTAAAATCAAAAAAAATACAAGAAAAGTTGAGCTTCCTAAATCCCTTCACCGTCTGTTACGTTGTTTTTCTGTTTCCGCCGTCTTTTAAAGCGGTACATCCTTTCGTCTGCCAGGTTTAATGCTGCCTCCGGTGACAGGCCCATCCCCTTGGTAATAAAAACAACTCCGTAGCTGATGGACATTGGGTAGTCCTTCCCGCCGGCAAGCAGCTTCTTATCCACAAGGTCCATCTTCTCTTCCGCCGCCTGTTCCCCGCAGTCCCGGAACAAAACCACAAATTCATCACCGCCGATCCGGCAGGTAAAATCAGTATCCCGGGCGGATTCCTTCAGGACTTCTGAAACATACTTAATATATTCATCTCCGTATAAATGACCAAACCGGTCGTTGATGGTCTTCAGCCCATCCATATCGATCATACAAAGGGAAAAGGAAATGCCTTTCTGGATATGGGAATCAATGGCCCGCATACCGCTTCGCCGGTTATCCAGACCGGTCAGCTCGTCCTTATAGGCCATAACCTCTAAGAATGCTTCATTTTCTCTCTGATAGGTAATATCGGTCATAAGATGGACTGCCGCTTTTTTCTCTCCCCAAAGAAGGGAAAAAGACTTAACCTGAAAGGTTTTATTGCGGGAACACTTAAATTCATACCTCAATTCCTGTTCCAGTCTGGTATGGGACTTTAATCGTGCCATTAAGGGGCAATCACTTCCTCCGCAGGCAAACTGTACTGGTCCCGGATCATAAAACTGCTTTCTGGCCGATTCATTGGTATATAGGATCCTACCGCTCTCTTCCTCAATAACGACGACCCATTCTTTCAGGCTGTCCATAATGGATATCAGCAGAGTATTGAACCTTTTGATCTTTTCCGCCTGCTCTTTCAGCTCACTTTCCCTTATCTCCAGTTGGTTCACCATTTCATTAAACGCCTGCGAAAAATCTCCCATAAAGTTCACCCGCTGCTTATAATCCCCCCTGATCACCTGATCGGTCTGCCAGGTCAGATGCTTTAAGGCGGCATGAAGCTGCTTTAATTCCCCTGCCTGGAAATTCTGACGGACCGGCAGGGGCACGTTTAAATTACCTGCCGCCAGATTCTTAAGAAATTCATTGGATTCCATAAGACAGTGAGAAAGATAGGAAACTGTCTGTTCCAGGTCTGAATACACCTGGGATTTTTCTTCCAGCTCCCCGTAAACCGGCTTATTTAATATAATATTTCGGATCTGCTCCAAAAGAACAGAAGCATCTTTCTCTGTCATCCACTACACCTTCGCCTGTTGATCGATCATGGCCTCAAATCTGCATACATGCGAACCGCTGGCCCAGCAATCAACTTCTTTTACCACATATTCCTTTTCCGTATATGCCGTTATTACTCCGGTCAGGAATCCTTCCTCATAATTCCAGACAGAATCACCTGTTATGGGGTGTCCGGAGCATTCCAGGTCTTCTTCAACAGTCAGGACCATCTCTCCGGTAATGGGAACGAATTTTTCGTCTCTAAACCTGTCCGCCAGTTCATTTCTCAAAGAATACTGAAGCAGCCGTTCCATCAAAACCGGCATTTCATCCCCCAGATGTTTCCTGCCCTCTGGGATATTCCCTTTTGTGTTCCAGGAAAAATTCTTCACTTCTCCCGTTTGAAAAATATTGAACATATGCCTCCTCCTGTATCTTCATCTGCACAATCCGATCGTATCAACTTGGACCAGTTACTTGTACATTCATAATTTAAGCATATTTTGCCTGAATATTACCAGTTTTCAACCGTTTTTTCATTTAACTACCCGATTATGAAGGATACATTTTAAGCAATATGGGTCATCTGCCAAATGATTAAAGTCAACCATATTATATTATAATAAAAATTCCGACAAATTTCAACATAAAAATAGCAGCAGAAATTTTCTGTAACCAAAATAAAAAACCATTTCAATAATATAGAATGAAGTTATCTTGAAAATTAATGCCAGTCCATGGTAAAATAAGAGAATATCCAAAGAAACCAGGAAAGAAGGTGATGATACGAAGATACAGGAATCTGCCGAAAATTATCTGGAGACAATCCTGATGCTTAAGAAGCGCAACGGTTATGTGCGTTCCATCGATATAGCAGAAGAATTGGATTTTTCCAAACCAAGCGTCAGTGTGGCCATGAAAAATCTCCGGGAAAACGGTTACATCGGGATCGATGAAAACGGTCACATCACTTTACAGGAAAAAGGGCAGGAAATTGCAGAAAGGATATACGAGCGCCACACCTTGCTGTCAGAGTGGCTGATGGCCCTGGGGGTGGCCCCGGAAACCGCACTGGAGGATGCCTGCCGGATCGAGCACGTAATCAGCGCAGAAAGCTTTGCAGCCATTAAAGCTCATGTAAACGGCCCCAAAGATGCTTAAAAGGGAAAACCGGTAAGCCGGCTGACCAGGGGATGGTCAGCCGGCTTCTTAGTATCTTCCGGCTTCATAAAAGAACAGCCCGGCTTTGATTACAGCCGGGCTGCTTCATGATTCCTTTTCCTGTGTTGCATCCATTCCACTTAAGGGGCCAAATCAGGCCATAAAGGATTTGATGGACCGGCATACTACTGCTCCCTGTCCTCCATCTGCACCATCTCCCGGCCGCTTATCTTGGCCGATGCATCCACGCCCGCCTTACTCATAACATGGAAAATGTCAACCTTACCGAAAAAGATCTGTTACTATCCTGGGAATTTACCAGGTTTCTACGGCTGTTTTTGGCAATATTTGGAGTATTTTACGACATGGGAAACGTCATATAATGATTACATGATAAACAAAGGAGTATTTTACGATGCCGCGAAGAGGAGAAAATATTTATAAACGAAAAGACGGGCGCTGGGAGGGAAGATGCTTAAAACAGGACGGGAAATACCGGTATTTCTACGCCAGAACCTATAAGGGTGTAAAAGAAAAAATGAAAAATTATAAGGAAACCCGGGAATCAGGCAAGGAAAAGCGTTACGGCGGTGCAAAGGATGTCTGCAGTCTGTTTGAGTCATGGCTGGAAGATGCCTCTCTTCGGGTGAAGCCTTCCACCTATGAAAGCTATTACCGTTGTATGGATAAATACGTGATCCCTTTTTTTAAACAGGATAAATCTCAGAAGCTTACGGAAGAATCTGTTCTTTGCTTTGTAAAGGCTATGAGAGAACAACCGGGGCTGGCGGATTCCTCCAGGAAGAAGAATCTTACCATTTTCAAGATCGCATTAAAGGAGATACTTAAGGGAACACCGGAAGGCTTTTCCATCATTGAGCAGGTAAAAATCCCAAAACCCGATGACAAGGAGGTCATGGTCTTTTCCCTGAAAGAGCAAAGACTCATAGAACAAACGGCACTTCATTCCAAAGACAAGCGGGCTGCGGGAATCATCCTGTGTTTCTATACCGGCATCCGGCTGGGAGAATTGTGTTCTCTTAAATGGGGGGATATTGATATGGAAGCCGGCACCCTGTCCATTGGACGGACGGTTTCCCGAATTAAGGATTTTGAAGAAGGGAAAAGCAAAACCGCTCTGCTTGTCGGTGCCCCCAAAAGCCGGAAGTCTTTAAGAAAAATACCACTGCCGGAATTTCTGTTAAAGCTTTTTAAGGAGTGTGGATTTTCTCATGCTAATCCGGACCATTATATTTTTTCCCAGGGGGATAGCCCTATTGACCCCCGCTGCTTTCAAAAGCTTTATAAGAAACTGTTAAAGGAAGCCCACGTCCAGGATCGGAAGTTTCATGCCATCCGCCATACCTTTGCCACCCGGGCTCTGGAAATGGGGGTGGATGTAAAGACCATCAGTGAACTTCTGGGCCATTCCAGCGTGTCCATTACCCTTAATGTGTATTCCCACTCCCTGATGGAGCAAAAAAAGCTGCCATTGAAAAATTTAATGACATGTATTATTTAAATTTGGAAAAACAGCCTGTGCAGAGCCCTTCCCCGGCACATATTTAAAAAGCATATTTATCACCGGGGCGTCATGGCCTAAGAATTAAAATAAGACGACCCGGTTACGGAATGGATCGTCTTATCATTCTGGGGAAGAAGGATTACTCCTGGACCTGCATCTTCCCTTCCGGCTCCTTCTCTATAAAATAACATTTACCTGATTCCGGCCTTCCGACTTTGACTTATAAAGGGCCTCATCCGCCCGCTTCAAAGCTCCCTGGAAGTCTTCGTCTCCTTGTTTAAAGAAGGAAAATCCGGCGGACACAGTGATCCCAATCTCTTCATTGTGATCCTGTATTTTCAAAGAAGAAACGGAAGCCAGAAACTTGGTTCCGAAATTCATCACATGCTTCTTATCCATTCCGTTAAGGATGACGACGAATTCATCACCGCCCCAGCGGATGATCTTGTCCGTACTTCTCAAGGTACGTTTCATAACATTCACAAATTCCGCCAGAGCCATGTCCCCTGCGTAATGACCATATTTATCATTAATGTCTTTAAAATGGTCCATATCGCACATCATGATTCCCGGGCTTATGCCTGTCCGTTTAAATTCCTTAAAGGCATTGGCCAGATCATTGGTTCCGCCCCTCCTGTTCCCAGCCTTTGTAAGGACATCCTGGTTTAACTCAGATTCCATCATCTTTTTCGCATGGCGGTAATATAATTTCTCCAATAGGGATACGGAGAACAGGCTGATGATCAATATAAGGATAAGCAATAAAACCAATAACAGGGTAAACTTAGAAACCAGCTCTCTGCTTTCCTTATTTGTCTGGTTTATATAAGGCTGTACATCGTCAAGATAAACCCCCATGGCAATGACCCAGTTATAATCCTTATAAAGCCTTGCATACGCCAGCTTTTTGGTGATATCATTGCTGTTCAGTTCTTTAAAATAATAAGAGAAAAACAGCTCCCCATCCTGATTGATCCCCTGAAGCTCGGTTAAATAAGGGTAATCTCCTGCAATATCAGTCATATCCGTAGAAAGATAGGTTCCTTCCGTTTCCGGCAGATTGGGATGGACCCTCCGGATGGCGTAATTTTTCCCCCCCTGATAATTCAGTATCTCGTTTACCCAGATATAGGAATTTCCATCAAATCTTGTGTTTCTGATTACATTGACCATATCCGCTTTTACAAGATCATTCACATAGCTTTTGGTGAGTCCAAAAAGAAATGCGTATTCTCCATGGCTAAAGACCCGGTAAGAGGATAAGCCGGAGGTATTGGCCTTAAGAGTATCCTTCCAGGTGGCTTCAGCCAGATTCTTAGGGTCATACATGGGCCTATTTTCCTCATTGCCCCACACGATTACGGTCACAAAACTATAATCCGGATTATGCCGGAAAAACTCTATGAAGAAATCACGGAATTCCTTATCAGAAAGATCCTTCTTCATATTTATGATATCAGACGTCCTGGAAATAAAAGTTTCCACGTATGATGATTTCGCTGTCCGCCTCAGCTCAATTTCAGAAATCAGGTTATTCACCGTATCCTTCAAAAAATCTTTCTTAATGTTGTAGATTGCTTCTTCTGATTTCTCAATATAAATATCGCCCACCTTGTCAATGGAATACAAGTAAAAGCAAGCCATGACCGTACAGATGATGCCGATGATGGTAGACAGAAAAATTGTATATTTACGCCGGATAACGCATTCCTCCTTTTTTGGAATGTTTAATTTTACCATAGTATGTCAGCATTTTCATCTACTCATCCATATATTCCAGGAAAATCCTGCTATGAAATCCGCCCCTTAATTCTGCTTTTTTTTCTCGTTCAGCCTCCAATTCCGCCTTGGTATATCCTCTGGCACTGCAAATGGAATATAATACCTCCATTACATCGGCCAGCTCGCCCAGGCTTTTCTCCTCCTGATATTCTCTTACCTCCTCAAAAAGCTTTTCTTCCAGCTTCTCCATATATTCTTCCTCAGTCAGAAACCGCCATGCTGCTGTTTTCCCGTTTGCCGTAATGATTTCCGGTATTTTATCCCTGACTAATTTGTCGTACCTTTTCAATGGCAAATCCCCTCTTTCCATTTAATCATAAAACGGTAACCTATGCTTCGAAAGATACACTTAAAAAACAGTATAACACATTCATGAAAAAATGTCGCTTATTCCCTAAAAAAGACCTGCCATTGCTTGATGGCAGGCCAGCAGCTGTGTCATATCCTCTTTTATTCTGTTAAAGTCCGTTTAAGCTTTTCTACATAATCTTTGCCGGCAAGGATATCCGTTACTAAGATAATTCCATCTGCCGGGTAAATTTCGGAATATTTCAGGGAAGCGGCCTATAATATTAATTAAACCACATGCCTTTTAGGGGATTTGTATGAATAATACCGTTACAGGCAAGAGAGGAAGCATCACCAAGGTCGGAAGTATCCTGCATATCGAAAATGCCCTTGTAGAAGATATATATACTCCCAACAGCAGGACCGGTTATATCCTGATTTCTTACGCCTCACCCGGCAGGAAAGATATGGTCTTTATTGAGCTCCTGCAACTAAACGTAGGCTGGGAAACAATTTTAATAAATCAGTTTGGAGATCCAATCACCCTGTGCAACGTCAGAAAGGGAATGTGGATCAATGCCGAGTTTTCCGCCGCCATGACGAGGAGTATTCCCCCTCAGTCAAAGGCATACCGGATTGTTGCAATCATGCAAAAACCCCTGTTTCGCATAACAACGGACCGGATCGCTTCTGTGGATGCAGAAAACGGTTTCCTTACTTCCGGAAATGCCAATAACGAATTAGACCAGATGAGGTTTGTGGTTTCTCAGGCTACGGAAATCCTGGATCAGACAGGCAGCTCCATTCCCTTAAGTGCCTTACAGCCAGGGCAAATGGCAAGGATTGAACATGCCAATTTCCAAACTGCAAGTATTCCGCCCCAAACCACCGCTTACCGCATGCAAGTGATCTAGTTTTACGGAATAAAAGAGGATTAAAAAAGGCAGATGCAGGTCAATGGAAAACCGGCCTGCTCCGCCTTAAATGTTGTCCCCATCGTTCCTGCTCAACATCAAATCCGGACCAGCATTTTGTTATGATATTCCTGGATGCTTTTGTTATGTTAGGCTATTCTTTAAAATCACCTCTTTTTTCTACTACATGATAACCTACGGACGCAACCCGGTTTCTCAGACAGACATTGCACTCAGCAGCTTCCTCTCCGGTACAGATCTTGTTATCATACAATTCATATTTCTTCCGTACGCCAATGGGGGATAAATTGGGCATCAGCACATTGGCCCCCGATAAAATCCCTTTTTCCCTTCCCTTCGGGTCAAGGGTCCCCAATGCCGTTGTGGAAGGCAGCAGTGCATTGGGCAGCATCAGCCTTAAGATTCCTATGAGAAACAGGGTGAGATCAACGCTTCCTGCAGGAAAAGAAGCAAAAGGAGTATCCTTATGAGGAATAAAGGGTCCTATGCCAACCATCTGGGGGGAAAGCTCCTTAATAAACGCCAGGTCTTCAGCCAGACATTTGGGAGTCTGGTAAGGGGAACCTACCATAAATCCGGTGCCTACCTGATAACCGATCTTCTTTAAGTTTCTTAAGCATTCCTTCCGGTTTTCCAAGGAAAGAGAACCGGGATGAAGAAGGGAATAATGCTCCTCATCCGCCGTTTCATGGCGAAGGAGATAGCGGTTTGCCCCTGCTTCATAATATTTCAAATACTGGTCATATGTTTTTTCCCCTATGGAAAGGGTGATGGCACAATCCGGATACCCTTCCCGTATGGTTTTTACGATATCCACAACTGCCTCATCGGTAAATGCAGGGTCTTCCCCTCCTTGCAGCACAAAGGTACGGAAGCCTAATTCATACCCGGATTCACAGCAGGACAAAATCTCATCCTTGCTTAGCCGGTAACGGCTTGCATTTTTATTGCTCTTTCTTATGCCGCAGTAATAGCAGTCATTTTTGCAGTAATTGGTAAATTCGATCAGTCCCCTGATATATACTTCCTTTTCATAATGTACCTGGCTGCAGGTCCTTGCCAGGGAATATAAATAATCACCGGCCTCTTTATCATAATTTTCCAGCAGGTAAATAAACTCGTCCTCTTCCAGATTATGAGTTTCATACAGTTTATCGATCAAATGCTTCATAGTATTCTCCTTGCTCTGAATTTCCGCCGCTGCCTGGTTTTTCCCGTTCCTTATCTTATATTCTCCACCAGCTGTACCCGCAGGCCATTGGGATCCTTTATAAAGGCAAACTTAACCTGCGGATTTGGCTGAACCGGTTCACCTAAAATGACAGCACTTTTTTCCTTTGCCAGGAAAAGGGTCTGATCAAGGGATTCCACTTCAAATCCCCAGCTTATATCATCTCCTACATGGATTTCCTTCTCCCCGCCGCAGATCAATTCAATTTGTGTTTCCCCATCACCTAAAAAAGCTATCTCTGTACCGGGTCCTGCGGGAAATCTTCTGGTCACCTTCAGGCCGATGATCTCCTCATAGAATTTGATAGATTCTTCTAAATTCTTAACGTTTAACGTGCTCCAGCAAAACTTCATAGAATATCCTCCTGTTTATTCCTTTATCCTTATTTTAACTTATCCCATGGATAAGGGTATCTGCACTTAATCATACCAGAATAACATGTTTATTCTATCATTTTCTATATAATAGTGAAAGATAATTTTATAGCAATTTTTCCCATTCATCAGGTCATGGGCTGCCTTTTCCAATTCCTGGTCATAACCAACGGACGTACATGGTCAAAAAACATGGATCGCATTCCGAACCTTTTTCGCTTCATACAAAGCACGGTCTGCATGAATAAAAAGCCTTACCGTATCAACCTGATCCGATATTGCCGCCAGCCCGAAGCTGGCCGTCAGCATCAGCTTGGGATAATCTTCAAAAAACAGGTGATTCAATCTGACCTGGATCTTTTCGCATATGGACACAGCCTCTTCCATAGTTTTATCACGGAACAATAAGCAGAACTCATCCCCCCCATAGCGGAAGGGTGTCATATCCCCATGAAACTCCTTCAGGATCTTAGCAAATTCTATTAAGCAGCGGTCTCCCACATGATGTCCCCAGGTGTCGTTAATACTTTTAAATCTGTCAATGTCTACGATTGCAAGAATATAATTCCGGTCCGATGCCGTGTCCTCTGCAAATTTCAGTTCATCCCGGAACGCCTTCCGGTTGTATATTCCGGTCATTTCATCCGTATGGACACTTTGCTGCAGAAGCCGGCGTTCTATTTCTTTTTGTATGCCTGCACTGTTTTTTCTCCGCTCAAAACGGATCACGGCCATACAGGCAATGGAGAAAGCAGTCAATACAAAAAGAGAAATCAGAAAATCCCCCATCCGATGGGTATTTTCAAATATGCTGACCTTATCTGCATCCCATTTTATAAACAGTTCCGAAGAAATGATAGAACCTAAGCTGGTGCCTGCCGTAATACATGTTACACGGTAATCTGCATAGATGGCCGTCAGCATGATGGCTATTGCAAAAATATAGTAGGTAGCCGTAAAGGTGCTGTGTACCGTAAAGATAACGAAGCCGATTCCCACGAAAATAAGGGATACAAAATAAATTTTATGGCTTTGTGACAAACACTTTGATTTCATGATCAGCGTTTCTGCTGCAATACAAATGAAATTAACAGAACTTGGAATGATGAGAAATTTAAGAAAGTATCTGTAAACCGTTGTTGTCAGCAGATCGGAATGGACCAGGATGATACCCATCACAATTTCAACCATAAGAGAAAAGATGACCAGGATAACGGAGGTTTTATAATGCAGCTTCAGCCAGCTTTCATCAATTTTTGTATATTCTTCCTGCACTGCCCTGATATACATGTCATCAATATTTTCTTCTTCCATATGAAATGTAAAACCTTCCACTTTCACGTTTTTACCTCCCACATCCCTATTCGTCGGATTATATGCAGAGAAGCAGATATCCACCACCCATTGTTAACTGATCCGTAGCGCAATGAATAATATCTTTGAGATGAAGGATCTGCTTATACAAAACCGGCTGCATCCAGGTTAAATCCTGCCGGAAATGCAGCCGATAAATAAATCATTTTGAAAGGCCGGGCAAATAAACCAAACTGTTACCTTTCAGTATTTAGCTTAAATTTTTCCACCTCCATGCGCAGCGTGGCAGCCTGTGCGGACATTTCCTGACTTGTCGCCGAGTTCTCTTCTGCTGTAGCAGCATTTGTCTGCACCACAGCGGAGACCTGGGAAAGCCCCAGCTTTATCTGTTCAATGGCATCAGACTGCTCCACGGATGCCTGCTCTATTTTAACAATGCTCTCGTTAACCTTTACAGCATTTTCCCGGATGCTGCGAAGTATTTTAGCAGCCTGCTCTGCGATCTGTGAGCCTTCTGCCACGGTAGCAGCCGAGTGCTGGATCAGTTCAGCAGTCTTCTTTGCAGCCTCTGAAGACTTGGAAGCAAGGTTTCTTACCTCATCGGCTACAACCGCAAATCCCTTTCCTGCATCACCTGCACGGGCAGCCTCTACGGCAGCATTAAGAGCCAGGATATTGGTCTGGAAAGCAATGTCTTCAATGACTTTTGTAATGCTGGTAATCTGGTCAGATGCAGCACTGATATCCGTCATTGCCTCTGTCAGTCTGCTCATATGCTCGTCTCCGTCACTGACACTGGATCCTGTCTGCTCCACAAATTGTGCCGCCATTTTAACATTACAGGAATTATCCAATGCCTGTTCTGCGATTTTCTCAATGGAGGCTTCCAGCTCCTCGATGGCTGAAGCCTGCTCCGTGGATCCTGACGCAAGGTCCTGGGCTCCGTATGCAACCTGGCTGGCCCCTGTGCTGACCTGCTCTGCCGCCATATGAATCAGGGACAGGGTTTCAGAAAGGTTTCTCACCGAATCATAAACTGCGGTTTCAATCCGCTTGAAATCACCGATATACTCCTGTGCAGGTCCGGTTTTTAAATTACCCGCTGCTATCTCCTCCATGTTTCTGGTGATATCCTCCACATAGAGAAAAAGTGTTTTAATGGAGCTGTCAATGCTCTTGGAAAGCTCTCCCACCTCATCCCTGCTTTTGATCTGGGGGGTCTCCTCTGTTAAATTTCCCTGGGAAAGCAGCTTCATGCGGTTCGTGATCTTTATAATAGGATTGGCTATTCCACCGGCAAATAAAACTGCAAGAATGATACCGGCCGTCATCATGATCAGAGACGTTCCAAGCAGACAGAACATTACGGTTCGTATGGAGGAGGTCATTTCATTAATCGGAGCTACCGCCCCAAAATACCATCCATTGCTTCCGGACACCGGGGAATAATAGCAAATACGCTTGACACCTGCATAGGAATAGGTATCCACCCCGGTAGCCCCTGTAATCATCTTGGAATAAACTCTGGCGGCCGACTTATAGCTGCTGTCTGTTTTCGACATCTCTATAAAATTCCTCTGCTCCTGAACCAGTTCCGGCCTCATATTGGCAATCACCGTTCCCTGGCTGTCAATCATAAATATATTTCCTGATTTCCCCACCCGGAAATCCCTGACCAGGCTGCTTAAATACATACCGTCAATGCCGGCAATCAAGACCTTGCCGTTCATCGGAGTGTATATCTGGATAACAAATTCTCCCTTGCCGTCCGTATAAGGAGAGGAAATCACGGTTTCCCCTCCCATTGCTTTGGTTAAAAGGTCCTGGGAGCCGATGTTGTCCCCTTCATATCCGATTGGGCCGCTTCTGATGATTCCGGTACCGTCAGAGACCGCAAGATACAGAAAGCCCTTCTTCTTTGCAAGTTTTTCCAGTTCTGCGGAGGAAGCCGACGAAAGGCCCAGCTCTGCCGTATCCTTTATATCATCTGTCAGGTTCTGCACCTTAGAAGAAAGGGCCAGATCAGCAACCGCACCTAAGGATGCAAGATCAGCCCTGACATTGCTCAAAATTCCCTGATAGCTGGTGAACAGGCTGGTGACAAGGTTCACTGCTGTCAATACCAGAATCAGCAGGCCTGTAAAAAGTATGAGCTTAAATTTAATAGATATGGTACCTTTCCTTTTTCGTTTTTTCATTGTCGTAATCCTCCTAATACTATCCGGAAACTCAAATTCCGGTTTGTTCTTTTCTCCTGCTTTTCGTAACCCCCCCCATTATTTTACTGGTTTATTTCCTGCGGTCAATCAGGACAAGATCCATAAACTCAGAAGCGGTTATCCTTAAAGGCATTCGGTTGGTTTTCTTAAAAATCAGGTAATTTCCATCGGTATGAACGCTTTGGAACAATTCTTTATCCTTAAGCATTCCAAAACGCACAGTATCCAGTCTGGGGCGAAAGTCAAAATGGATGGTTGTTCCTGTCTCCATGACCACCTTTAACTGATAATCCGGCCGGGCATCCACACTTTTGAAATATCCCTCATGGGCCTGTTCCCTCTCTTCCTTTAAACTATGAAATAATTCCTCTTTCTGCATACTCTGTTCTGTAATATTTTTCTCTTTTTCCTCCATAACCTCCATGATTTACATCACCTCAATTTATTTCTCCAAATTCACAAGTTATGTTTCACGGGACCCTTAAAGGCCGATGAAAGTCCGGCTCCTCCCTTTAACAGGAATCTGCTTACCTGCTCCTTCAGCATTTCCGCCTGACTGGCAAGCTCTTCACTGGCAGCCGCACTTTCCTCGGAAGTCGCAGAGTTCGTCTGAATTACCTGAGATACCTGCATTACTCCCTGGTTGATCTGGTCAATGCCTTCTGCCTGGCTGTTGGATGCAATGGCAATGTCTCCGATCAGATTTGCCACCTTTTCTACATCCTCCACAATTTTTACCAGGGCATCTGCCGTTTCATTTGCGATCCTGGTACCCCCCTCCACCTTTTGAATGGATTTCCCGATCATATCCGTGGTTTCCTTTGCCGCATCGGCTGAGCGGGCCGCCAGGCTTCTCACTTCATCTGCAACCACCGCAAAGCCCTTTCCCAGCTCTCCTGCTCTTGCTGCTTCTACCGCTGCATTGAGAGCCAGGATATTGGTCTGAAAGGCAATCTCGTCAATGACCTTTATGATTCTTGAGATATTGGCAGAGGAAGCATTGATCTCCTCCATTGCCTGAAGCATTTCTCTCATTTGCTGATTTCCGTGTTCTGCATTCCGTTTTGCTGCATCAGCCAGCTCATTGGCCTGGTTCGCATATCCGGCACTGCGTCTTGTCTGGGCTGCGATTTCTTCAATGGAAGCCGTAAGCTGTTCCACCGAGCTGGCCTGTTCTGTTGCCCCCTGGGAAAGTGTAATGCTGGAGCCGGAAACCTGACTGGACCCGGATGCCACCTGATCCGCTGCCGTCCTGACCTCTCCCAATACCTCGTTAAAGGACTGGATGATCAGGTTTAAGGATGATTTAATGGCTGCGTAATCCCCTCTGTAATCCCCTTTGATTTCAACATTAAGATTTCCCTTTGACATTTCCGTAAGTATAGAGGATATTTCCTGAATAATATTCCGGACCGTTTCAATGGCTGTGGAAGAGGCCATCGCTAATTGCCCGATCTCCGTATTGTCGGCCCCAACGCTGACTGACTTTGATAAATCCCCCTTTGCAGCCGTCATCATATCATCTTTTATCTTAATGATCGGCTTGATGATCTTTTTATGGGAAAGCAGCAGGCTTATGCCGTTGAAAACAGCAGTAAACACCATCAGCAGGATCATGACAATTATATAAGCCTGGGTTTTACGAACGGCACGATTCAGTTCACCGGCAGCCCTGGCGTTCATTGTTTCCTGAAATTGGGTGATAGGAGCCATAATAACGCTTTTATCGCTGTCATACTGGGCATCAAACATAAGATGCCTTGCTTCCTCATAATCACCACGTTCCACTGCCTTCATGGCTTTGTCTTCCGTCTCCACCAGGGTATCGGAGTTTTTCTTTGCCTCTGCCAGCAGACTCAGCTCATTCTGGGGTGCTCCCAGCTCCTCCAGCCTTTCTACCACCTTATCCCTGGTCTTTGTCTCATTCACCTCTTTCCAGTAATTATCATAGTGGACTTTATCCCCAAATTGCACGTATGCCCTGGCCTCATTTGTTAAATAATCGGATGCATTGGCAAGGTCAATGCCTAATTGCTTAAACTCTGCTTTTCTTACCTCAGCGGCCCTCATTCCTAAAAAAGAGCTCATTACCTGAATGGATAAGACTACCAGGATCACCGACAAAAAGATGGCGGAACCTCCAAGCATAAGATTTAAAGTGGATTGTTTGATTCTTTTTTTCTGCATAATTACATTCCCTCCTCATTCGCTACTGTTCTCTCCGAAACCACTTTTCCACACTTTTTGCATCCCCTGGCTTTGCAAAATAATATCCCTGGATATAATCACAGCCCATATCCTTCAGGATCTGCTTTTGCTCAGCCGTTTCCACTCCTTCAGACACCACTTTCAGGCTCAGGCCATGAGCCAGTTCCGTGATGCTTTTTATTACCTGGTGCTCCGTTTCACTTTCAAGAGCCCTTCCTAAGAATGACTTGTCAATTTTTAATATGTCAATGGGAAGGACCGTTAAATAGTTCAGGGAGGAATACCCTGTACCAAAATCATCCAAGGCAATGCTAACGCCAAGAGATCTTAGTTTTTTAAGAATTTCAATGTTATTCTGGGAAAATTCCAATAGAACACTTTCCGTTATTTCAAGCTCCAGTTGATTTACCGGAAACTGTGTCTCATTGAGCACCTCTTTTAGCAGATCATAAAAATTCTCATTTCGCAACTGATGGACGGAAATATTTACGGACAGCTTTCCGAACTTGCAGCCGCTGTCGATCCAGGCTTTCCCCTGTTTACATGCATTTTTTAATATCCAGCTTCCCAGGGGAATGATAAGTCCCGTATATTCGGCCACCGAAATAAATTCAAAAGGCGAAATCATGCCCAATTCCTTTGAATGCAGCCTGGCCAGGGCCTCAACCCCTCTTATTTTATTTCTGAATAAATCCTGCTGGGGCTGATAGTAAATAAGCAGATCGTCCTTTGCCAGGGCTTCTCTGATACATAGCTCCACATTGGATTTTCTGATAATTTCATCATGCATCTGTGCATCATAGATGCAATACTGATTTTTACCGCTTTCCTTTGCCTTGTTAAGAGCCGTATCCGCATTCCTGAGCACATCATTTGCTGTCTGCCCTGCTTCCATACAATGGACTACGCCTATGCTGACGGATAAATAAACAGACTTTTCCATCAGAACAAAAGGAGCTCCGAAAATACTGAGGATGTTCTGACAGAGTTTTTTTACTTCACTCATATCCTTGCAGTCCCTGATAAGTATTAAAAACTCATCTCCGCCGAATCTTGCCACCATGTTTTTCTGGCCCAGAATCCCGGTCAGACGGTCGCCTACCTGCTGAAGCAGCTGATCGCAGAAATCAAGGCCAAGCAGATCATTATGTATCTTGAAATTATCCAGATCGATCATCAGTATGGAATCCCTGCACAAGCTGTTTTCGATGCTTCCTAAGGTCTCCTCAAGAGTGCTCATAAAATTCATCTTATTGGGCAGGCCGGTCAGAGTGTCATAAAATGCCATGTATTCAATTTTTGATTCCCGCTGCTTTCGTTCCTCAATATTGGATACCGCCCCTGCCACCTTACCGGGAAGGCCTTCCCCGTCAAAATAGACCTTTCCCCTGTTTAAGACCCAGGTATAGGTATCGTCCCGATTTCTGATGCGGTATTCCTGGTTAAACTCCCGGGTCTCCCCCTTTAAGCAGGCGTCAAAGGCAGCCCGTACCGCCGGATAATCCTCCTGGTGAATGGTCTCCTTCTGTAAAATCCCGCTGATCCCATGGCCTTCCAGGGCATTTCCCGTGATATCAATCCATTTATCAGAGGTGATGATCTCATCGGTAATAAGATTCCACTCCCAAAGCGCATCATTTGCGCTGTCAAGTGCCAGGGTGTAGCTTTCTTTCAGTCTTTCCAGCTCCTTGTGCAGGCTGGCAAGATGCTGGAGGTTTTCATCCTTTTTAAAAAGTCCCATCTGCATATAGATAAGGATCCCCATTAAAAACAGAACCAGCAGCGAGATGAAACCAATCAGCGCACCGTTGGCATTGATGCTGCTCTCCTCTTTTGACAGCTTCATGGTCCAATACGTATCCATGACCGGAACCTTAACGTGAAAGGAATCTCTGTCCTTCCAGGGAGATTCTCCCCAGATAAGTCCGCCTTTCTTATTGTAAATGCTGATGTGGTAGGAATTGGGCACCGCCTCCTTGATCACCTTGTCCATGTATGCATTAAAGTTAAATACCACAACGAAAAATCCGTCAAACTCACCGTCCTTATAAAGAGGATACCGAATAACCAGCCCCAGCAGATCCTTAGTGCCCTTGAGGATAAAGGGATCATTGACTGTTGTCATTTTGTTTTTGATTGCTTTTTCTATCGCATCCTCCACCTCAGGACGCCCCTTAAGGGATACGCCAAGGGTGTAATCAAAGATTTCCGGGTACACCATATCCGTAACCGTATCCTTATCTTTGTGCTGAATATAAAGGATATCCGGGTTTTCTTCCATGTATTTGCCTGCAAGAATATTAAATTTCCGCTGATCAATATGATCATCAATCTCATAATTATAAGCCAGGGAGGTTAATACGCCTTCCGTAATGGCTATATGCTGCTGCAAAGAATAGGACACGGATTGTCCGATGCTTGAAAGAAGATAATTGTTTTCTGATTGCTGGGAACGCAGAAGAACAAAAACAATCGTCATAAAAATCGTAAGCATAATTACCGTCTGTACGGCTATATATCTGGAATATTTATTTCTCATCACAGCCACCTCGGCACTGGTTCATCTTAACCAGGTAATTAAATGATTGTCTTTCATCGATTGTATACACCTGAATCAGTGAAGCATATTGCCCCTATGGAGCATATATGATATTCCATGGATAAAAAAAGTAATCTGCTAAGCAAAAGAATACCGCAGATTACTATTTTTATCATACTCCATAATGTAGTATATTTAAGCTTTCTGTCAGAATTCCTTTGTATCCAGTTCTGTTTTTGAATGAATATCAAGCTTACTGTACACATTTCTAAGTATTGTTCTGACAGTTGTTTCAGATATACACAACTTGTCTGCTATCTCTCTTGCCCTTAAACGGTTTCTTGCAAGCAGGGCAATCTCCCTTTCCCTTGGAGTGAGGGGCGTTTTATCTGAAATAATAGCCTTTCTGATGATCTTCATGCCCTTTTCATGACGTCTGCCAAGTTCAAGTACCGCATTGATGCCGTCCTTGTCCGGAATAAAGTTCTTCAACGATTCATAAAGAGGGGCCAGACATCCTGCATCCTGTATCAAGGGGAGATAAACCTTGTCCGGCAGCGCTGCAGCAAGGGCCTGTTTTAAATATTCAAGAGCCTCCAGCTGATGTCCGTTATTATATTTGGCTATGGCAAGAAATTTCAGATTATATATCTGAGGCAGCATATACTTTATTCTTTTCTCTTGTTTTTTCCCATTATCCAGGAGGAGCTGGGAAATACCGTAAAGCTCATTATATCTTTTCTCCATGAGCAGGAGCTTTAAATAAAAGATCTGTGCATGGGGAATCACAGGATCATAAAGCATTTTTTTTATGCTTTCTATGTCATAGAGCCATGGGGCAACGTAATCCTTGATTCCCAGTTCAATGCTTATGACTGACATGCAGCATTCCACCATGTGCAGTACATAAAGGCTGGTATTTTCCTTTGCATAATCCTGGATCCTCTTAATTGCTTTAAAATAACTCTCCACATCACCTCTTAAGATGGCTATGCGGGCAAGAACCAATTCCGAACTAATGCAGATGCTTGCCTGTCTGCTGCCCCTTGCTTCATAAAGAGCCTTATGGCAATGGATTTCAGCTTCATCATCCTTGCCTCTCATAAGCATTGCTTCTGCCTGCATCACATGAAAGGCTCCCGCACCGTGCCCTCTGACCAGACGTTGATAGAATGGACTGCTTTCCTCTATCTCCTTCAGGATATGTTCCAGTTTTCCTGTTTCACGCCAGAACATGCCCAAAACCGTTGGGGAAGCAAACAGCCATGGTGCATCTTCTTTGATCACCTCCGATGGCTGACCCAAAATTTCCCACGCCCTCTTTTGCCGCTCCTTCATCCTGGACAAATCATTAAACTCCCCAAAGGCTGCCAAAAGCTCATATTCACCATGGATTTTCCGGATCTCATCCGGCAGGAAATCCCCTTTACGGTGAACCGTCTGTTCAAGTAAGCTGCAAAGCCTTTGATAAACTTCTGTCTGCCCGTTCATCAGGGTATAATAGCCAAAGATGATCATGGTAAGAGGATGGCTGCATAAAGTTTTTTCCGGGCATTCATGGACGATCCTGACGATAAGTTCAGACTGGTATTTCTCCCTCTGCTTATCCGGATATTCAATGCTGAAGGGCAGAGACAAGATCGCGTCAAAATCCCTGATGCGGAAAAAGAACTCGGAAGCCGGATAATACCGGGACACGGCTACACAGGACGTTCCGGCTCTCCGGAATGTTCTGTTCTGATAATCCTCCGGCATTTCATTATAAAAGCGGTTTCGCAGATAATCCTGTAAAATACTGTGCATGCTGTAGCGGTACTTATCTGGAAGATATCTGATAAATTCATTATTCTTAAGAATCTCAATAATCTTATCAGGCAGAACCTCCTGATTCAGCATAATGGCTGCCTGGCGCGCCGAGAAACTGTCCAGAATCGATACCGACAGAAAAAAGTCCCTTTCTTGCGGCGTAAGATTATTCCAGATCGCCCTTTCCACCAACTGTTCAATGTCAGCAGCAGGGTCAAAAAAACCGGTTTCTTTAAAATTAATCATGTGCAGACGGATGGCAGACACCCAGCCCTCAGTACTCATGAATATTTTTTCCAGTTCATCATCGGTAAGGCGGATCCCTTCCATACGGAACAGGTTCGCGGTGCCTTCTCGGTCAAAGAAAAACGGCGATGCATCTAAGGTATAAATATTATTATTATGTATGGAGACCTGCTGCCTTACCTCCAACTGCTGAGTAATGAAAATCATATGGAGCTTAGGATTCCCATGCATGGAAAACACACTTATTAACTCACGGGGAATGTCACAGTTTACAAGCTGATAATTGTCAACCACTAAATACGTTTCCATCTGGCACGTAATATCCCTAAGATGGGCCGTTATGAAAAACAGCGTATCCAAGGTAGGCATCTGCATATTCTTTAAATCATCGGCCACCTTAATACTTACATTGGAAAACAATTCACAGATACCCAGCCACGCCATAGAAGCAGGCTCCCCCAGGCAGGTGTACCAATATTCACAGGCCCCATGAGAGACTTTTTCTCTAAGATACTCCCGGACAGCCGTGGTCTTTCCAAACCCGGATGGTGCCTCCACAATGGTCAATGGATGGTGGGATATTTGATCAAGCTGCCTTTTGAGCCTTTCTGAAAAAAAGTACTTATTCCGTTGGTTAAACTTTTTTTGCATTCATTTCCCTCTATTCTGGTGGGGGAGAATATGAATTTCTGCCTGAAGTTTTGATGCAGAGCCTAATTTCTCTAATGATGATCTACGTATATCCTATTGCTCTGCCCCAGCCTCCGAAGCTGCTTTTAACACCCCATTATTTCCAGCTTCTTTCCCTGATAAATATCCGGTCATAATATCCTGATTTCCTATAATTTACCACAAAAATCGACATTTTTCAACATATTGCGACATGGTCCTCATTGAAATATTCATCAAAATTATATCGATTGGGATTCCAAATAGTTGATCCTGTTTTTATAATTTTTTTACGGGATTCAAATTAAAGGGTTTATGGGGAAAGGGTATCAATTCCAGTGAAGAAAGACGTTTCGAGAATGAAAAGAACTGGCCGGTATAGGGGAGGATATGACCCCTAACCAGGTAAAGGGAATCATAACTGCAGTTATGCTGCCGAACACAGGAAAGGAAGCTCCTTGTGCCGGCAGATAACTTTATACGAGAGGAATGGGTGGGTCAGCAGTTCCCTATATTGTTCCCATCCAACAGGGGACTGGCCTCTCCTAAGCAGAATAGGCTGAGTCTGTGGAGTGCTCTTGTACATGCGATGTATAAAAGCTTTTTATCATCTTTACTGTGGTAGTTTTTCCCATCAGCATCACAGATTAAAACGGAATCAAATTCAAGCCCCTTTGACATATATACAAGAATTATGAAAACACCGTGTAAATCTGCAGAACCCCCGTTTTTTACTAATTGGACATCGGCCCTGTCCTTTAAGCTCTCAAACAGGGAGAGGGCGTTTTTTTCCGTTTTGCAGATCAGTCCGATGGACTGGTACCCCATTTCCAGACAAGCATTTACTTCTGTTATGATCCTATTAAGAAATGACAACTGATCCTTTTCCTCATACCGCCTGGGCTCATCTCCCTTACGGTTGAAGCTCTTTATTTCTGATCTCACCTCCAGGAACCTTATACCATAGTTCAGAATTTCATTTGTACAGCGGAAGCTTTTGTCCATGGTGACAAGGGTTGATTTTTTCCTATGGAGGATTCTCCGGATTTCCTGGTACAAGGATAAGTCTTCGTTTTTTTCAAGGGTCTGATTAATGTCTCCTAAAATCGTAAATTTTGCCTTAGGAAACAGAAAATGAAATATTTCAAAATGAAGGGGATAATAATCCTGGGCTTCGTCAATGACTACCTGCTTTATGGCTTTGTATTTGTTGGCCCCATATAGCTTTAAATTCAGGTAAGTGAGAATCGTCGCATCGTCATAATACAGCATATCAGTATTTAAATTATCCTGGGTATCGGCCAGAATATCATCAATGGAGCCGGGAGGTATGATACCGTCTGCCAGGCTGTAAAAATATTCTTTCTCATGGAACAGCTTTCTATAAACATCCTTAAGGTCAAGTTCCATGAATTTCAGCAGTTCTTCTTTCAGCACCACTTGTTCCGTCTTTTTCAACCGGTATTTCTTCGACTCACTGATCAGCTCCAGAATATACTCCTTTATCAGTTTCAGCCTGCTTCCCAAAGGAGTTTCATTTCTGCCGGATAATATTTTTTCTTTCAGCGCCTCTTTGCTTATGATACACTCACCATCATAGATCACATCCTTAAAATCCATCCAGTGATGAGGAAGATCAGCCATAAAACGGTCCAATATCTCCAGAAACTGGCGGGAGGTTTTAAATTCCATGGATCTCTTGATCCTGTTTCTGTAACTGGTATTGGAGATGAGATTTTCCAGGAATTGATTTCTTGACTGTACCTGTTCATTTTTCAGGACAGAAGCAATGATATCTTCAAATACCACAGAAACCACATGATCCTCACCCAGCTCAGGAAGCACGTTGGAAATATACTGCTCAAATAAAGTATTTGGAGAGATAATCAATATATTATCGGCGGACAGCTTATTGGATAAGCCCTGGTACATTAAGTACGCTGCCCTGTGAAGGGCAATGGATGTCTTCCCGCTGCCTGCCACCCCCTGTACCATCATCAGATCGTTTTCCATATCCCTTATTACGATATCCTGCTCCCGTTGAATGGTTTCAACAATGGTTTTCATCTTAGGCGAAGTATTTTGGGACAGAAGCTTCCTTAAAAACTCGTCTACGATCTGTACATCGGCGTCGAAAAAATATTCCAGCTTTCCCTTGCTGATTTCATATTGGCGTTTTAAACTGACCTGACCAGTTATCCTTCCTCCAGGAGCATCATAAAAAACCTGCCCCAATACGAAACGGTAAAAGACACTAGCTATGGGTGATCTCCAGTCATACACAAAGAATTGGTTTGTACTGTCTTTCTTTAAAGAAGAACGGCCAATGTAGATTTTTTCAAATTCTTCTTCATCCTCAAATCGAAAATCAATCCGTGCAAAATAAGGAGATTGGATCATGTTCTCCAGCCGTGCGATCTTATTTTCCACTGCTTCATAATCTGCAATTTTATCTGCAATCGGATTTGCATATTGGTTCAGAGCTGCAAGAGCCTCAAAGCCTTCACTGCTCCAAAGGTTTGATATGGAGTGGGAAGTATTCTCCCGCAGCTCCTTCTTGGCAGAAATAATGGCCGACTTATTTACCTCATTGCGCTCCCTTGCCTGGTCAAGCTGTTCCCTTGCCAAAGCTATGGTTTGTTTGAATCTGGTATTTTCAAATTCTAATTCCATCTGGCTATTTATCATCACCAATACCACCTCTCTTTTAGAATTGGCAGAATATCTGTTTCCTAAACCGTTATTCAAAAAGTCTAGCACAACAGAAATCAGAAAAACAGTCTTGTTGTTGGCAATTCTGTGTGTTACAATTAAGGTGGAAGGGAAGGTGATTGTGCAGATGTTCAATCACCTTCCCTTTTCTCTGTTAGACAGCCTTCCTTCCAGTAATGCATAAGCCGAAAAATTCTCTGCTGACTGCGGTCTTCTGTAATTGCTTCTATGCTTCCCTGCCCGGCAGACTGCATTCCGGATATCTTCAACGGTATAACAAGAAACTAAGAATAATATCCTTTTACCTGTAGATAATAAGCCTATTACTAATAAGGAGAATAACAATGTCAAAAGACTCACAACTTGATCCAAAATCCATTCGTAAGAAAAAAGCCAATGGCGGTCCTACCATGGCAGAAAGCGCACTCGATGGGGAAAGCCGGAACACGAAGAAGCAGTCCGGCAGCCGCCATAAACCCGGCAACGATAAATAAACCGCATTTTTGCAAAGGAGCAAATGATATGAATCGTGATAAGCTCATAGCCCAAGTAAAAAACGAATACGCACGCATCGCCTCAACAGAATCCCAGCAGCATTTCCATCAAACCACAACCGATCTGACACCGGAAGCCTATTATGAAAACCTGTTAGGTATGGCTATCAGTGAAATTAACAGAGGAACCTTCGACAATTTCAAATCCGGAGAAGAAGTGGTAACTGCTATTGCAAATGATAAGACGTGGCTTTCGGAATGGAAGTAACTATCCTTGCTTACAAAATAAAAGGCTCAGATTATTGTTTGAGCCTTTTATGATAGATACGTTTATATATTTTGTTTTAACAGCATCTGCAGTCATGATCTGCGGCGATTGCAGAAAAATTTACGTTGTTAATAGTAACAGATGCATCCGCTGTAGCTGTAGTTGCTACTACAGAATAGGTACAACACTCATCGTGGCAAATGTCACAATCACAAACAAAGAAAGAAAATGTTGAAGTACCGGAAAACCCAGGTGCTACCGGTGGAATGATTGCTGTTGTAAATGGAACTGAAAAGACCAACTGGGGTCCTACTGGTATTGGGTTAAGCTGATTGCTGCAAAGTTTAAACACCTGAAAGCTTACAACTGTACTATCAATGGTGGTAGGGCTTGAATACGCTATCGTACTTGCAAATTCAAGCTTCATACAAGGATTACATAAACTGGAGGTATTTAAAGAAAGGGTACTGGCGGTAAACGTAGTATCTGCCAAAGTATCCGGAGTGATTGATATTACTCCGCCTGGTGTTCCGCATTTTAAAATAGCCTTGTTTCCTTTTTGGCAAAGTTGATTGCATGGATAACATTCGTCATCATGCTCCGGATCATCTGTAATAATAGCCGCCAGTCTAGCTGCAAAGATTCCGGCATTCCCAATAATTGGGGCAGATCCGCCGGCTGAAACAACAATACTATAGGTGCAGCAATCATTAGAACATAAATCGCAATCACATACAAAAAAGGAAAACATATTTGCAAAATAAGCTGGTACTGATTGTGTAAAGTAATATTGTGGACCGATAGGAATCGGCAGTTGATCATTACATGATCTATATAATTGAAAATTTAAAGTTCCCTGAAAAAGCGTTCCAATTATATTAGAGGAAAATTCCAGCATGATGCACGAGTTACAAAGTTTAGAGGTATCCAGAGTGATCGTTGCGGCTGGTAAAGTAGTTCCAATACCCGCACCATTAAAGAATAAAGCTTGGCTAATCTCCCCGCATTTCAGGATTGTTCTGTTTGAGCCGCAACCCTTAATACTATCTCCACAATCATCGTTAATATTAGATTTTATTGATAAATTCATATTATTTACTCCCTCACATTGAGTTTTTTAAAGTTCAAATGAATCCTACTATGTACTTATAAAAAACAGGTTAATGGAGTAAGTCATTTATTCATTTATCTAATATATAATATGAAATAAATGAATATACGTGATTTTTTCTTATTAACGTCTGCGGGTTTGTAAAATTTTTACTGTAAAATAGCGATTGATGAATGTATTTTAAATCCTTCCTTTTCCTTCCCACGTACCCCGAAAGACAGGCACTAATGGTTTACATACTTCTGTATTTTGTTACGGATCTGTTTTTCCTGCCAGAATAAATAAAACCTCCAAAATGAGTAATATTTTTACATCAATTTGGAGATTTCCACAAACACTGAATGCTTCTTGCAGTCTTAAGAATCTTATATGATTATTTGTGATTCAAATACTCACATATGTGATCAATGGTTATATCTTTTTCAACCATACTTTCCGCTATATCCTCCATGAAATCCTTTGACAGGTAAAATTCACCTTTATTCTGGCTCCCATTAAATCTACCATTTTTTGTCCTTCCTTGAAAACTTATGAAAACTCTTTTTTTCTTTCAATGTTCCATCTGCTGTCATTCGGTACTTTTTCTTTGTTGCTGAAGCTCCATCTACGGAAGAGGTATGCAATGGCTCTCTCTTTGATGATACACCCGGTTTAAGTGAGGCCGTCTGGAGTGAGGCTTTTGATTTTAGAAATGCTCTTTCCGGATGTTTGGCTTTGGTTTTCTCCGTTTTCGCTGCTTCTCTACGTGGCTGCACTGCCTTTATCCCAGGAACGTTGTTCTTTAAGGGGTAGGGATGGTCTTTTATTTCTGTTATTTTTTTCCCAATCAGCCTTTCAATATCATTCAGTTGTTCCTTTTCATCATAATCACAGAACGATATTGCGGTTCCGCCTAGTCCTGCCCGGCCTGTCCGCCCAATACGATGTACATACGTCTCTGGGATATCCGGCAGGTCATAATTAATCACATGAGTTAGTTCATCGATGTCTATTCCCCTTGCTGCAATATCTGTTGCAATCAATATCCGCAATGATTTGTTTTTAAAATTGTTTAATGCACTCTGGCGGGCTCCTTGTGATTTATCTCCATGGATTGCCTGTGCAATTACGTTATTCCTTGATAATTGCTTATTCAGTCGGTCCGCACCGTGCTTGGTACGTGTAAATACCAGGGCGGAAACTATGTTGTTATCTTTTAGAACGTGCAAAAGCAAATCCTTCTTATTACTTTTATCTACAAAGTACACATACTGCCCGATGGTATCCACGGTTGAAGATACCGGAGTGATTTCTATTTTCGCAGGAGCCTTTAAAATCGTACCTGCCAGCTTGGCAATGTCCGGCGGCATCGTAGCCGAGAAAAGTAAAGTTTGCTTTTTTAAAGGAGTTCTGGCAATGATCTTTTTTACGTCATGAATAAATCCCATGTCCAGCATACGGTCCGCTTCGTCCAGTATCAATATTTTAATATGATCTATATTAACAATTTTTTGATCAATTAAGGCCAGAAGTCGCCCTGGCGTTGCCACCAGGATATCTACCCTTTGTTTTAATTTTTCCTCCTGGGGCTTTTGGGATACTCCCCCAAAGACTACGCAGCACTTTAAATCAGTGAATTTTCCATAAGTATTAAAACTTTCATATATTTGCAGAGCCAGCTCTCTTGTCGGCGTTACAATCAGGGCCCTTATATTCTGTTTTGCCCCATGTGACTCTTTCTCTTCTCTCAGCAGCTGAATCGTTGGTATGGCAAATGCAGCTGTTTTTCCGGTGCCTGTCTGGGCACAGCCAAGTAAATCCCTGCCGCTTAATATAACAGGTATTGCCTCTTCCTGTATCGGTGTAGGAATAAGGTAACTTTCTTTTTCCAATGCCTTTATTATATCAGGTATAATATTTAAATCTTTAAATTGCATAAAATCTCCTTTTAATCTGTTTTGTTTAAATGAGTCTTTTGTTATTTTGTCAAGCGGTCCCCTGCGCAAGGAGTGATCAGGGAATACTCTTTTTCGTTTCGCCAATCCGGCCGCTTCCAGCCTTTTTAGTCATTCCCTGAACAGCTTATTGAAATTCATGCTGCAGCGCACATCAACTAAATCGTTCACAGGGTCAGCGAGGTGCCAGGAGATCCGGTAGAAAAAAGCAAGATAAACTGCTCCCTTTCTTTATGACAGGGGGCAGTTTATCTTACGCCACTGCTATTTAACAACTCTTGCCATTAATACAACAGACTCCACATGCAACGCCTATAGAAGCTTCATTTTATAATATCACTAATTTATATTTATTGCTACCTATAAAAACTGCAAATACACCATTAAATTGTAACTAAGCGATAAAAGGCCGCTCGAAGTAACTGTAGTCAATCTGAAAGATGTTGCCCCATTTGTAAAATAAGTGCGAAAACGCACAGACTGACTTGCCCTGTTTACTTTATGCAGGTGTATATTTTAAACAGGATCACAAATAATAATAAAAGCTTCTGACAATAATGTGACGGGGTATGCAAACCGTTGCAAATTAACTTATGGACTTAAGGGATGTGAAATATGGACTATCTAATAATTTTTCTTAGAATAATTACGATTCTTCCTTTGTTTCTATTTATTACAATGCTGACTGGAAGACGGAAAATCGGAGAATTGCCGGTATTCGATTTCTTGACAATCCTGGTATTGGGATCTGTCGTTGGTGCGGACATAGCAGATCCAAAAGTTGAACATCTGCCGACTGTTTTTTCAGTTATAATAATCATGCTTTTACACTATATTTACAGCATTATTATCATAAAGAACAGGAATCTGGGTAAATGGCTTACTTTCGAGCCTGTTGTAGTTATTGAGAACGGTGATTTTGTAAAAGGGAATATGAAAAAACTCAAATATAGTATTGACAATATTCTGGCATTATTAAGAGAAAAGGATGTTTTCGATATCAGTGAAGTAGAATTTGCAGTTATAGAATCTACCGGGCAGTTAAGTGTTCAGATAAAATCTCAGTTCCAGCCTTTGACACCGAGTGAAATAAACCTTGATACGGAATACAAAGGATTAGCTCTTCCTTTGATTGTGGAAGGGAAAGTATACAAACACAATCTGCAGAAGCTCGGGCTGGATGATGACTGGTTGAGGGAGCAATTAAGCGAAAATAACATACATTCAGTGAAGGAGATTTTTTTTGCATCTATTAATTCTCAAGGTAATCTTTATATTTCCAAAGGTTTGGAAAAACCCCGGGAAATAGGGATTTTGCGTCACTAAGCATTTATTGGGTACCCGGGATTTTTCAGAGATAATCTCTGACTTAGGAAAATATCAAGAATAAACACAATAGGAGGTTGAAATGAAATATCTTGAGATACTTTTCAGAATAATTACGATCTTGCCCATGTTTCTTGTAATTACCTTGCTGACCGGCAGAAGGAAGATTGGGGAACTACCTGTTTTTGATTTTCTTTCACTCTTAGCTGTTGGGGCTGTCGTTGGTGCAGACATAGCAGATCCCGATATCGAGCATTGGCCGACCGCTTATGCAGTTATATTAATTATGCTGCTGCATTATATTTACTCCATAGTATTGGTGAAAAGCAAGAGAGTAGGCAAACTTCTTACATTCGAGCCTGTTGTCGTAATAGAAAACGGACAGTTTGTGAAAGGAAATATGAAAAAATTAAAATATAGTATAGACAATATATTGACACTTTTAAGGGACAAGGATGTTTTTGATCTGAATGAAGTTGAGTTTGCAATCATAGAGTCGACCGGACAGCTTAGTGTACTAAAAAAGTCTCAATACCAACCGATAACTCCAAGTGAAATCAAAATAAATACGGATTATGTGGGTTTGTCGATTCCCCTTATAGTGGAAGGTACAATTTATAAAGAAAATCTTGAAAGGCTTAACCTGGATGAGAAATGGCTTTCCAGCCAGCTTAAGACCAATAATGTAGCTTCGGAAAAAGACGTTTTCTATGCGGCATTCAACACAAAGGGAGAGCTTTACATCTCAGTGGGTAAGGAGAAATCAAGCAGCCTGCATGATCTAAGGCACTGATCACAAACTGTCTGTTTTAGAGTTATAATTCTATCATCCGTAGCCAAACTAGGACAGAGTAATTAACATTTGGTTTTTAACCAACAAACCTAGGAGATCAACATTTATAATTTCGTTGATTGCTAAAATATGCTTCTCCACTGATACCACATCATTAAGGGTATCTCTGAAATTTATGCTTGGGTCTTTTACCTTTGAACGTTCGTCCATAACCTTATTGCCTACTTTAGTACTCCCTGCTTGGAAGTAATTTGGTATCCGTCAGCTTGGTTGCCCCCTTACTGCTTTGCTATTATGAAAATTCCCGGACTCTGGTAATAATGTTATAAATCTTCCGTTCCTTATAACGAAGCTGTTTCTCATAATCCATTGCCTGCAGCTGGCAGCTGCCGATCATGCCACTGCAGTTATCCGAATAAAACTTTACGCTAGCCTAACAAGATAATACGTTTCCTCGTTCCGGGACTTTTTACATACCTGCCTGACTTAACGAAGCTTTGTACTCATCCGTTTCTCTGTATTTTTTAATCTGGATATTCAAATTTTATTAGAAAAGATAGAATTTTCCGTTTCAAAATACAGGGATTTGATGTAGAATTGTAAATAAGGATTTGATTGTTCTGAAGCCGTAAAGCCAAATAATAAGCACTCCTAGTATCACCCGTCATCATCGGTTTGAATTACTGACTGAGCTTTAGGTTTGACCATATGGTACAATCCGCAGTACGAACGAGAACCAATCCAAAATCAGGAGGTAAACTATATGAAATTTCACATGCCAGAGTACAAAATCGACTACGAAGTAAACAAGCCGGATCCATATCCACTTCTTTCTGAGGGAATGAAAAAGGTCATTGATTATCAGGCAGAACACTCTGCCGATGCCTTTGATACTAATTGCTCTTGGGATGAATTGAGAACGAAATATGTAGAAGAACGCCGTTTTTGGAATGAGGGAGGGCCAAATCCCTTCAAAACAGTGGAATTAACAGTCGAAGGTCCGATCGGCCCGATCCCTGTGCGCATTTATTACCCTGATGATAAACCACAGCATCATGCTTTAGTATTCATTCACGGCGGCGGATTTACCGTAGGAAGCATTGATACTCACGACCGCATGATGCGAAGTGTCATGGCTTCCAGCAAATGCGCAGTCATCGGTGTGGATTATCATCTTGCGCCTGAAACGAAATTCCCGGTTCCGCTGTTTGAGTGCACTGCTGTCATCCGCTATTTCCATGAGCATGGTTCTAAATATGGTATTCTTCCGGATAAGATGGCGGTTGGGGGCGACTCCGGCGGAGCAAATCTGGCTTTGGGGGCAACGCTTTACCTGCGTGACGTATTTGGCGATAACGATTATATTTGCGCACTGCTGCTCTATTATGGTTCCTTCGGTCTGATGGACGGTCCTTCCTGGCGCTTGAACGGAACCTCATTAGACGGTATGCGCAAAGGTGATATGTCTGCTTACATCAGCTACTATCTGGAAAATCCTTCATTAGATGGAGAAAATCCATATTTTGCTACTCTAAACAATGATCTGACCCACGGAATACCTGCTGCTTATTTATGCTGTGGAAGCTTGGATCCACTCTTAGGAGATTCTCAGGCTTTACATAACATATTAGCTCTCCATGGCATACATACGGAATTTGAGCTGGTTCCTGGTGTACTGCATGCATTCATGCATTATGGGCGTATGATGGACGAAGCCCTTGACTGTTTAAAGCATAGCGGCGAATTTTATGCTTCCATCTTAGAAGAATAAAAAAGTTGGCCGGATATGGTTACCTGCCGATTATACCGAAAAAGAGGGCCGCACCTGCGAATATATATCACAGGTACGGCACTCTTTTTTAGTATTTGCATTCAAATTTTATATTTTCACATAAGCAGGCGGTGTCGGTGCAATTACAATTCTGCTCTCGTATTGTTCTTTATGAATCTGGGCAAGAAGCAGTCTTGCACTCTCCTTCCCCCCTCGTATATATTCCGGTCTGCTGACCATGATATTCATCCCAGGAACCACCGGAACATCTGAATCCGAAAGCACGGCAATCTTAATTTCCAATTCTTTTCTCTGATATAAAGCAGCACATAAATACTTTATCATCACTCCCCAGCCGCAAATCACAGCGTCATTGGGTTCAAACAGTCTGAGTCTTGGCAGAACATTCTGCGTAAGAGAGAGCTTGCACATATCATCAAATGCCATATGCCGGTCGTGCGAAGAGGTTCCTTGCATAACGGGGACCTTGCACACGATAAGTTCCGCATCCGGATATAACTCCATAGCTTTTTTCAATCCGCATAACCGATATTCCTCCTGCAGACTGTCTACGCCCGGCTGCCAGTACAGAATCCGCTTCGCGCCCTCACCCAAAAGGCAGCATGCTACTTCGAAAGCCCCATCTTCATAATCAAAGCTTACAGAAGCCAGCCCTTCTTCTTCCGGACAGCAGTCACAGGCAACGAAGGGAATTTTATAGCTGTCAATCATCCTGCTGCAGACCGGCGGAAGACCATCGGAAGAAATAAAAATAACCCCATCCGTCCGCCGCTGCAACACGCTTTCCACATATTCCGGACACTTACTTTCTTTATTCATCTGGAAATCCATCAGCATCAGACCATATCCTTCTGTCCCCAGCACTTCCCGTATTCCCTGCAGCAGCCTTCCGAACCGGCTCTGTGCCACAGATTTCTCCAATGCCACTGCGATACATTCCGTACTGTCCTTACGAAGGGAACGTGCAGTTTCATTGGGTACATACTTCAAACGCCTGGCTGCGTCCAACACTGCTTCCCGTGTTTTATCTGATATTCTCTGATTTGTATTATTATTTAGGACATAAGATACTGTGGTATGTGAAACCCCTACCTCTGCTGCAATATCTTTAATTGTTATTCTTTGCATAAAAACATTCTCCTTATCATTGCATCATGCAGTAGGGATCGGTCTCTTCTCTGAAAAATTTGCATTTGTCTGATTATACTAAACTATTCCTATTATGTAAATAGCATAATTTCATATCATGCAGCTTATCAGAACTTGCAGTGCAAGTGAAGATAAAAGGGCTGTTTTCCAGCCCGTTCATCCGTTTATGAAAGCATTCTTTGTTTTCATCATATAAAACTTATCTTTACTTGCAGCGCTAGTGAAGATAAAAGGGCTGTTTTCCAGCCCATTCATCCGTTTATGAAATCATCTTTTGTTTTCATCATATAAAACAATGTACTGCCCGCCATTTTCTATCAAGGCGGCGCCTTTCCCCGTTCCGGGATTTTACATATCTGCCTGCTTTATCGTAGCTTTGTACTCATCCGTTTTTCTGTATTTTAAAATTTTCCGGTCACTGATAAAGGCACAGATTAAACCGAGCGCCATAGCCGCCATACAAGTAATAAATACGAATTTGTATCCGCCAACCGGGTCTGCCTCTAATCTTGCACCGCACATGGAAGTGTAAAAGGTATCCGGAAGGAATCCCAGAATAGAAGCAATTCCAATAACACTACCCACCACATTTTTCTGTGTTCCCAGTTCATCCACAACTGCATAGTATAATGCGCGGAATACCGGATAACACAAGGTAGAGAAAACCATAATAACCAGAATCGGAAACATCGTAACCGCAGATCCTGGTATCAGAACCAGCAATATGTAACTGACTATAGAACCAAATCCCGCATAAATCATAAACTTGCTTGAACGCCCCATCTTTTTCGCGGCAAACGCTGCGATTGAAGCACCGATTAACGTACAGATTGTCCGGTTATAATTCGCAAAAATAACGGTCATATTCTGATCCATCCCACATACCTTCGCCAGATATGGCGCCAGATAAGAGATTCCTGCCTGTGCGATACAGGCGCCAAAGATCATTCCGGAAAGCAAGTAGGTAACCGGCCTGCTAAGTGCCTGGCCCATTGCTTTGATACTGTCAAGCAATCCTTTATTTGTAGAGCCCTCAACATTTGTTACAGGCATCAGGAAAACCATTGCAATACCAACCAGAATCATAACCACGCTGCAGGTGATAACTACATAACTCATTGCCTTTGAACTATCGGCTGAAAATTTTGTAAATATACCTACAAAAATGGTCGTAAGAATAATACCTACAATTCCGCGCCCTGCTTCCAGTGAGCCATACATACTCCCCTGCTCATCGGCCCCTGCAATCACGTTGATACATTTAATCGATGCGGACCAGTAAGTCAGTACTGTTGTAAATGCCCATGCAACATGGATGATCATCAGTATTGTGTAGCTTGGCCATGTTGCTTCCCATAATCCAAGGGCTCCTGTTCCTATCATGGAAAAAATCAAAAGCTTCTTTGCATCAAACTTATCCGCGATCATCCCTCCTGGAATATAAAGAATAATATTGGCAATGCCATACACATTCAACAATTTACCGTAATCCGCATCCCTTCCCAGCAGCCCCATTGCTTCCTGAAGCGGTGCATAATAGGTGTACATCAGATATGGCAAAACATAGATCGTGTTCAACGACAACATCATCAAAATAAGGGTTATAACTTTTCCGGATTTTTTTTCTTTCCCCATACTTCTACCTCTTTCGTTTTATTTTTCTGCAGGAACAACAATAACAAATGAATTTGGTAATTCCTCCGTATAAACATAACCAGGTTTTCATTTGTCCACATTTTTTATATCATACCATTATAAGGCAGCGCCCATCCAAACAGCAGCACCAGCGTCGTTATGACGCCTGCAATGATCAGAATATATCCATAACGGCGATCCCGTTTATATTCGGATGCCGCTTTTTCTTTATCCGGCAATATCATTAATTTCTCGTGATATTCCATCTCCTCTGTTCCTGCCTGGTGGAGTTTTGTACCAATCAGTGCAAAGAATAAGCTTAAATAGATTCCGATAAAAAACGGATCCAGGAAATTCACAAAAACACCTGCGAAAGGACTGATCCCAAGCCCTACAAGACTTTTAGGAATGACAAATCCAAGAAAACCGGAAATCATCGCCCATCTGGCGCCGGTTGCAGATAATTTTTTGCATACAATGCCGCCAATCCCCGGCACTACCCAACTGGCTGCAATAATGGTGGATGCAAACCAGGAAATCACACGCACACCGCCTAATCCAACATAAGCCAGCATTAGTGCCAGGATCCCTACTATCAACATCATAATACGGCTGTGCTTAAGCTTTTCTTCTTCCGAATTAAATTTCCTGTCAATAATATCCGACGTTACCGAAAACCCGATGACCGACAGGAACGTGGAGGCACTTGATAAGCCTGCCGCTGTAATACCGGCCAACAGTAATGTCCCGATCAATTTGGGAAGCACTTCAAAGGAGGCCCATATTAATACACGCTGCGGATCTTCCAGCCCTCCATTTAAATTCAGTACAGCCACCGACTGCAAATTCAGAAACAGGAGAAATACCACCGTACAGATTGCTGCGACAGCACCGGAACGGAACGTTACATGCTCACTCTTAGCCATTAGATTCCGTCCAGCCTGCCACGGTGATACCGCAACAGTGATTAACCAGATAATGCCCATGGTAACCGCATACATCACTGCTCCAAACACATCCTTCGCTCCCGTACCGGCAATATTTCCATGATAATCCAACAGCCCCTGGGGTGCGGCCGGATTGTTCATCAGATTCGTCAGCAGTTTTCCAATCCCGCCTTGAGCTTTGAAAATAATCGGTCCCGCAAGAATTACTCCCAACAAAAATACTAAAAACATCAGCGTATCTGTTAAGACCACTCCTTTTGACCCGGAGTAAAAGGTGAATACCGTAAAACAAAGCCATGCCAAAAACAGTGTTACTTCATAAGGCAGTCCGGTCAGTTCCTGTATCAGAATCCCCACACCCGTAATACATGCCAGCAGATATGCCGTCAAGGAAACAATGGTAATGATTCCTGCCACACGTCTGATTTTTCGGTCATGATAGCGCACGCCAAAATACTCCGGCATCGTAGTACATTCAGAGCGTCTTAAATATCTTCCAAAAACAAGAGGACCAAGCACATAACCGCAGGCGCACATGGAATTTAAAAGCACCAGTGAAGTAATATTTCCAGTGTAACACCAGCCCTGATCCCCCATAAATCCGTTTACAGACAACATGGAGGCAATCAATGTACCAGTAATCAAAAAAGTGGGAGCATTACGTCCACTGACATAGTAGTCATTGGCATCTCTTACCTGGCTGCCGGCATATAAGCCAACCACCATATATATTACAATACTTATAATAACACCCCAAAAATAAATGCTCACCAGGTCACCTCTCTCCACTTTGCAAAAACAAAACGGCATTTTTATCGTATATCATTTCGTTCCTCTTCTTTTTTCAGGACAACAAGCATGATGATACCTGATGCAACCAGACATCCGCCAACGCAAATTGAAAAAATGATTTCTCCCATGGTAAAATATGCTCCTTTCTCCGCATGCAGATTCGTACACAAGCACTCTTTTCACAGGACTATTTCATTCCCATATCCGCAGCTATAACCATCTTCTGAACTTCGCTGGTCCCTCCATAGATTTCCGTAATCTTTGCATCACGCATCATTCTTTCCACCGGATACTCTCTGGTATATCCGTATCCGCCAAACAGCTGAACTGCTTTGCTGGTCACATACCCGGCCGTTTCAGACGCATATAACTTTGCCATTGATGCTTGCGCAGTATATTTTTCTCCTGCCGTCTTCATACATGCGGCACGGTAGACCAGCAAACGTGCCGCGTCAACACGTGTCTGCATATCTGCCAGCGTAAACTGTGTGTTCTGGAAAGCAGAAATTGGTTTACCGAACTGGATACGCTCTTTCACATACGCCGCAGCTGCGTCAATCGCCCCCTGGGCGATGCCAAGTGCCTGTGCCGCAATCCCAATACGGCCTCCATCAAGTGTGGCCATTGCAATCTTGAATCCTTTTCCAGCTTCACCAAGTAAATTTTCCTTTGGAACCTTTACATTGTCAAATACCAGCTCATAGGTAGCCGAACCGCGGATTCCCATTTTATGCTCCTTGCTTCCAAAGGTGAATCCTTCCATCCCTTTTTCGAGAATGAATGCGCTGATTCCTTTCTTTCCCAATTTCTTATCTGTCACCGCAAAGATGATATATACATCAGCGTAAGACCCATTGGTAATAAAGATTTTACTTCCATTTAACAGATAATGATCCCCCTCATCGGAAGCCGTTGTTGCCTGCATGGCAGCATCCGTACCGGCATTGGGCTCGGTCAGGCCAAATGCTCCAAGCTTTTCGCCTGCGGCCAAATCCGGCAGATACTTCTGCTTCTGCTCTTCTGTCCCAAAAGCAAGAATGGGCCAGCAGCAAAAAGAGGTATGGATGGATACGGTAACGCCTGTACTTGCACATGCTTTGGAAATCTCTTCCACCGCCATGGCACATTCTAAGTCTCCCATTCCGACTCCCCCATATTCCTCCGGAATCGGAATACCCATTACGCCGATTTCCCCAAGCTGGGGTATCAGCTCTTCCGGAAATCTCTCCTCTCTGTCAAGTTCTGCTGCAATGGGCGCAATTTCCGCTTCTACAAATTCCCGGATTGTGTCACGTAATAATTCCTGCTCATCATTTAACTTAAATTCCATAATTTTCTCCTTTTGCTTCCTATATCTTCCATCCCTTATCGATATCTTTTCAGAATCTGCTTGCTTGCAATTACCGTCTGAATCTCACCGGTTCCTCCAGAGATACGTGTGATTCTAAGATCACGGTAAATACGGCTTACACGGCTTCCGCAGAAACCGATGCCTGCCATTACCTGCATGGCATGATCTACCACAATATTTGCAGATTCGGAGCAGAACTGTTTTGCAATGGATGCTTCCTCTCTTCTTAGGAGACCATTATCCTTATTCCAGGCATAGCGCAGCAGCATATCGCGCATTGCTTCAATTCTCATCGCCATCTCCATAATATGGTTCTGGATGAGCTGCAATCTTCCGATTTCTTTCCCAAAAGCGATTCTCTGGTTTGCATATCTGCATGCATCTTCGTATGCACACAAAGCCTGTGCATATGCGTTAAACGCATCAATGAGACGCTCATAATCAAACCCCTTTGAGGTAGCAAGCAGACCGTTACCTTCTGTGCTGAACATATCCTTTTCTTCGATTTCTACATCATCAAACCAGATATCGTTCACATTCTCCATATGAAGTCCCATAGTCTCCATAGGCTCCTTTTTGCAGCCGGGGCCATTGGTAGGAACAAACCATAAGGTCAGCTGCTCCGGATTTTCACTGTTCTTTGCAAGGGTCAGGCAGTAATCACTTCCCTGGGCACCGGAGATAAAGTGCTTGTGTCCATTGATATATACTTTTCCATTTCTGCGTGTATAGGTGGTCAAAATCGTACCACTGGAAAGATCCGTACCTGCAGTCGGTTCCGAAAAGCCCTGTGCATATGCCGGGTGCCCCTCAAAAAACAGTGGCATGAATTTTTCAATCTGCTCTTTCGTACCATTCTCCAGCAATGCATCTGCTTTCACATGATCCCAGAACAAGTATACCGGCGTTCCGCATCTTCCCAGCGCTTCCATCACAAGGAGCATCGTAATCGCACCTTCGCCGTCTCCGCCTGCCTCCTCCGGCAAGAACATGCTAAAGCATCCCAATTCCTTTAAAATATCCCAGAACTTGTGGGGATGTTCGTGATTCCTGTCACATTCCTGAAAATAGCTCTCTAAATTCTCACGTGTCAATGCCTCTTCAATTGCCTGTACCATTAATTCCTGTTCCTCTGTAATTCTAAAATCCATAGTTCTTTCCTCCATTATTCTGTCTATCATTATCCCTTACGGGGGACTTCCCGGTTTTCAATCATTTTCCCTTCCAGTCCGGTTTTCGTTTCTCCAGAAATGCTCTTGGTCCTTCTACAGAATCTTCTGTCTTTTCTATATAATCCCAGCAACGGTTACAGAAGCGCTGCGCATCCTCCTGCGATACCTGGGGAGCAATGTGTAAAATCTCTTTGGTCAGCTTTAAGGATATCGGCGCATTGGCAGCGATGATATGGGCAAGTTCCAGAGCCTTTATAAGTACCTGATCCGAGGGCACCACATAGTTTACCAGGCCAATCTCATATGCACGGGAAGCGGAAATTAGTTTTCCGGTCAGGCACATCTCCGCCGCAATTTTAGGCGGTACCAGCTTGGGAAGGCGAATCAGTCCGCCGCTGGTTGCCAGGAGACCTACCTTCACCTCAGAAAGTCCAAATTTCGCATGTTCTGCCGCCACGATCAGATCACATGACACTGCAATTTCAAGCCCCCCTGCAACTGCCGTTCCATTTGCCGCGCAGATAATCGGTTTTGTTGATACCCTTTCTGTAATTCCCGCAAAACCATGGGCCATAATGGTCTGACAGCCGCCATTTTCATCGTATGCGCTTAAATCTTCTCCGGCACAGAAGCTTCTTTCTCCAGCGCCGGTTATGATAATGCAGCGTACCTTTGAATCCTTTTCCGCATCATTAAAAATTTCTTCCAGCCTTGCAGATGTTTCCGGATCAATGGCATTCCTCCTCTCATCGCGGTTGATCGTTACGATCAACACCTCATCCCTTAATTCCGTAAGTACCTTTTGGTTCTCCATGCTTCTTTACCTCCTGTTATTGATATAATCTGCCGGAATCTTTGCAAAAACATTGCAAATACGGGTTATATTTTTTTTCTGCCGAAAGTGTCGTAAGCCCCTCATGCCCCGGATACACGTTATAATCTCCTTTTATTTCTGAAATCCGGCGCAATGACAAATGCATCTGGGCATCATCACCTCCTGGAAAGTCCGTACGTCCAATGCTATTGCAAAACAGTGTATCTCCTGTAAATAGTCCATCCTCCACCAAAAACAGTACGGACCCTTTTGTATGCCCCGGCGTGTGGCACACGGTAATCTCAAAACCCGCCAGCCAGAGCTTCTGTCCTTCTTCAATTCCTCTGACATTCGATAATGCAGTTACGGTGGGAAACACCATACCCATGTCATGCTCCTCTTTTTCCATTGGGCAGTCCAGCAAATGACAGTACACAGGAAGTTCCTTCCAAAACGCCTGCAGCTTCGGAACTGCCAGAAAGTGGTCATAATGTCCATGGGTAAGAAGAATGGCCTCCGGAACCAGATTCTGCTGAACAAGCCACTTCCTGATGTTCTCTGCATCATCTGCCGGATCAATTAAAATACATTTGCCCAAACTCTTGCCTGAAATGATATAACAATTTGTATTAAATATTCCCAAAACAAGTCTCTGTACTTCCATCACTCACCTCCCTGCATTCTCTCTCGTTATTTTTTAGAACATGTGCTCACCGACGACACCGTCATCAATTAATTTTTGAATCTCTTCCCTGGAATATCCTGCTCTCTCCAATATATCTCTGGAATCCTGCCCCAGCAGCGGCGAGCCCCTGTGGATCGGGCATAGCTCGTCATTGAACCGGATGGGATTATTGTAAAAACGGATGAAACCAATGTTATCCTGCCAGGCCAGAGCCGTGACATCAGTCTGGTTCGCATGGTCTGAGGTATACGCTTCAATAAACGGCAGAACCTCCGATGCTCCCACGTTCACCGCCAAAAGCTTTTCTTCTGCTTCTTTGCGGAACATGGTACGGGTCACCGCTTCTATCCTTTCCGTAAGTACTTCCCTGTTTGCAATGCGTGCTTCCATTGTTGCAAACCGGGGGTCTGAAAGCAAGTCTGCCAGCCCTAACGTATTGGCAAGGGCTTTCCATTTTTCCTGGGTATCGGCAACGATGGATACCCAGCCATCCCTTGCCTCAAAGATCCCATAGGGTGCGGCAAAACGATCATGATTCCCAAAACGCGCCTGGGCCTTTCCTTCCATACCGTAATCCATTACTGTTTCTGCACATGCCTCCATTACAACATCCGACATTCCAATGTCAATTCTGCATCCCTTTCCAGTCCTGCGGGCTTCGATCAGTGCCATAAGCACCGCATTAAACCCATAGATTCCCGTAAGCGTATCACAGTTTGCATTTCCCGCCTTTACAGGAGCCCCCTCTGCCTCACCATTGCTGGCCGCAAAGCCGCCGCGCGCAGCCGCGATTGCATCATAGCAGGGATATTTCATCAGCGGCCCGCTGGCACCAAAACCGCTCAGCGACATAAACACAATTCCGGGATTGATCTCCTTTAATTTGTCATACCCAAGTCCCAGCCGGTCGATGGAACCGCTCTTAAAATTTTCCAATACCACATCGCATTGTTTTACCATCTCGTAAATGACGTTTTTCCCTTCCGCTGAGGAAAGATCCAGTTCAATGCTTTGTTTATTTTTGTTATAGGCACAGTAAAGCGTACTCATGCCATTTACAAATGGATCCCATGTTCTGGATTGGTCACCGGCGTTGTATCTCTCTACCTTCCACACCTCTGCGCCTAAATCCGCAAACTGCCATGCCGTATAGACTCCCGCCAATGCAATGGTAAAGTCCAAAACTTTCATGCCTTTAAATACGCCCTTTGATTCCCATTTGGCCATTTTTTCTACCCCTTTCCATATATTTTTCCGGTCAGATCACGCCGTCTGCCCGCAAACGTGCAATCTCAGCCTGCCCCATATTAATTCCCGCCAGGTAATCATCGGTATCTTCTCCAAGCAACGGTGCGGAATCAATCACATGGTCCTCTTTTCCATCCCATGAAAACTTCGCCGCTTTTCCAATCTGCAGCGTATCGCCAAGCTTTTTATCCTGAATATGAAGCAGCATCTCTCTGTCTGCAACCTGTTCATCATGCACCAGTTCCATCACAGTATTGCACGGACCTCCCGGTACCATTGCCTCCCGGCAAATCATGTCTGCCTCCTGGATGGTAATTGCCGCAAAATAATCTTTTAACTGCTGGTCCAAATCTCCAAAATAATTTTCCATGGAACGTGCAGGATCATGAGCATAACGGGGATCTTCCGCCCAGTCCTTCCGGCCCGCACACTGTGCAAAAGAAATCCACTGTGCATCACTGCCGATACTCAAGGAAAACCAGCCATCCTTACAACGGAATGTATCGGTGGGATTCGTTGTTGGAAAACCATTTCCAATCCTCTTTGGCAGTGCATTCATGCCAAGAAGGCCTTCTGCAAACGTATCATCCAGTGACATCAGCGTATGCCACACGCTGACAGAAACCTTTACCCCTTCCCCTGTTTTCTGCATGCTTAAATAGGCCGCCATCATTCCGGCACTTAGATGCCAGCCTGCATAAATATACCCCAAAGGGAAACCAAATTTCGTAGGCTTTTCAGGAAATCCCGTCTTTTCCTGTAATCCGGAACGGGAATTAATCAGCAAATCATAATCCGGCATATCCTTCCAAGGCCCGTTTTCTCCATACGGTGTAAGAACTCCGTAAATCAATTTAGGATTTTTTTCTTTTAATGATTCAAATCCAAGGCCCAGGGCTTTCATATCCTCTTCTTTTTTATTGACAATCAGCATATCAAATTGCGGGATCAGTCGCCTTATAATCTCCTGACCTGCCTCCTTATTGATATCCAGCGTCATGCTCTTTTTGCCGCGATTGTAAAAAGCCTGGTAAATTCCCTCACCGTCATCTGCTGCACCGCGTCTGCGAACAGAATCTCCTCCATCCGGTTTCTCAATCTTTAGAACTTCCGCACCATAATCAGCAAACATGCTGCCTGTGTACGGGTTACCATCTGTCATATCCAAAATCTTCAATGAACAAAGTGGCTTCATGATTTACACTCCCCCTTCGGTTTACTTTTACGTGAAATCAAGGAAAAATGACACTTTTCCTAGTTATGTGTTTTAGTATAACATGCACATAAATCATAAGTCAAACTATATTTCGTCTAATTTTTAACTATGTTTTTCATGCACTTTTTACATTTTTGCGTAATAATCTACTTTTTTTTTGCATTTTTACCCAATGCCTTTTTTTCGTTTTCTCACAAAAGTTTACATTTTTTCCTCTCACCTGTTGACAAAATAAATCTTTTTGTTAATATAAAAACAAGCACATTGCTTTCACGAGAAAGTAGTTGTTCTTACAGACAAAATAAACTACAATGTAAAGAAAGGACAGATGGGTAATTACTATGAAAATAATTGCATGTTGTAAAATTGTTCCAAATGAAGAAGAAATCAGCATCCTTCCGTCTCGCGAATTGTCCATGACTGGCGCTTCCTTAAAAATCAGCCAGTATGATTTGAATGCCCTTGAAACCGGAAAGCAGTTAGCGTCAGAAACAATGGGAACTATGACCGCTCTCAGCGTTGGTCCGGCAGCAGCTTTAACAAATTCAAAAATCCGAAAAGATATTTTATCCAGAGGTGCAGACGAATTAAGCCTTGTACAGGATGACTCCAATGAATCTTTTGATTCTCTGCAGACCGCCAAGGCAATCGCCGGGGCATTAAAGCTCATGGAATACGATGTTGTAATATGCGGCGCAGGCTCCAGTGATCTCTATGCCCAGGAAGTCGGCATCCAGACCGGCACGTTGCTTGGTATTCCTGTTATGAACAATGTCACCGGTATTAAAGTATTATCAGAGTCCATGCTTTTAGTGGAGCGCACCTTAGAAGACGAGGTGGAGACATTGGAAATTCCCCTTCCAGCAGTATTATCCGTTTCTTCTGAAATCAATATCCCGGCCGTACCGAGTATGCGTGACATAATGAAAGCAGGCAAAAAGCCTGTAAATGAGTTAAATGTTGAAGCAAAAACGGATGCGTCGGCCCAGACATTAGAACAGCTCGCTCCTGCTGTACAGGACCGCCGCCAGGAGATTATTGAGGGAGACGGCGAGGAAGCAGTCGGCGCACTGGTTCAGTTTTTAAAGAAAGAAGGTTTCTAAAAACAATTCAGTAAAGGAGGATCATTGATATGGCTATTCCATCTATTTTTATTGTAAGTGATAATTACGCTGTGCTTCCCGAGTTCTGCTGCGGAGCAAAAACTCTGGCTGACCATGTTACCGCCATTGTTTTCGGCGATGAGACTGCTGCAAAAGCTGCTGCAAACTGCTCGGCGGACAAAATCATTTTCTGTCCCGTTGCCGGGGAAGGTGCACCGGAGGATTACGCATCTGCCATCGCTGCCGAAATAAAGGCAGTTCCAAATGCCATAGTGCTGGTGAACAACAGCATACGCGGACACCTGTTAGCCGGAAAAATTTCCGTATATTTAGATACCGCTGTCATCAGCGGTGCCAATAATCTTTCCGTGGAAGAAGATCAATTTATCTGCAGCCGCATGGTGTATGGCGGCACCGCACAGCGTAAAGAGGTATTTACAAAGCCTTACGGCATAGTGACCATCGCAGGAGGTATGTTCGATGTAGTGCCTGATGGAGGGGAAACCACAGATATAAGGGCCATTGAAGGGGCACCGGAAGGTTCCATCCGGCGTATCTCCCGCAATGAGAAAAAGGAAGGCGCCGTGAATCTGGCGGCTGCAAAACGCATTGTTGATATAGGCCGCGGACTGGCTGCAGAAGAAGATCTGGACATGTGCCGCAAGCTGGCTAAATTACTTGATGCAGAGGTTGGATGTTCCCGCCCTATAGCAGAAAACAATAAATGGATGCCAAAAGCGTGCTATATGGGCATTACCGGTGTACAGGTCAAGCCAGACTTAATCGTAACCTTAGGGTTATCCGGACAGGTACAGCACATTGGCGGCATTAATAAATCAAAGGTTATCGTTGCCATCAACAAGGACAAGGCTGCACCGATCTTTAAGAATGCAGATTTTGGACTTGTAGGGGACATGTACAAAATTGTTCCGGCATTAATCGAAAAACTTTCCTAAATAACATTTGACAAACGCAAGGAGTGTCACTATGGTCGCAGATATGGTAGGTAGTAAAACGGTACAAAGCCAATGGAATGAAACAGTTTCTTATTACGGAAGCCACACTTTTTTAAAGTATATTTCTGTCAATGACGAGGTAAGCTGCTTTACTTATCATGAATTTGATTTGAAGGTAAAACAGGCAGCCAATGTTTTTTTGGCTTTGGGCATTCGTAAACAGGAATTAGTCGCCCTTCATCTTCACAATAAACCGGAGTATTTGATCTGCTGGCTGGCTCTGGCACAAATCGGAGCTGTATCCGTCCCTATAAATGAACACTTTCAAATTGATGAGTGCAGATACATACTTCAAAAAGGCGATATTTCCCGTGTGATTACAGAACCATGCTGTTTGAATATTTATACAGAGCACTATAAGGAGCTGAACCTTGACACCCTGATTTTAACCGATGGTTTCAGCGAAGATTCCCGCGTTCATCTTCTGGTAAAAGAGATGGCGCTTCAGCCGGTTTCATTAAAGGCACAAGTTTCCGTCTCTGCCGAAGAAACCGCTGTCATACTATTTACTTCCGGTACCACAAAACATCCGAAAGGCGCACTTTACACCCACTGCAATGTCATTTATGGCGGTCTATTCCATTGTGCACAAATAGGCATGCGCACAGGAGACGTCTTTTTAACTTCCATGCCATGTTATCATATGGATTTTCAGGAAATGGCCGCGGCTCCCGTTATCTGCGCCGGTGCAACTCTTGTTATGGTAGAGCATTACAGCGCACGCCGGTTCTGGCGTCAGATTTGTGACCATAAAGCAAACTTTACAGATACCATGTCCATCATGAACCGGACTATGCTGCTGCAGCCGGTTCAGCCCTGGGAAAAGGACCATCACCTAAAGGAAATCTACTTTTCCATGGGTTTAAGAACGGAGGAAAAAGAAGCGTTTGAGGAACGTTTCCATGTACGGCTGCTTAACTCTTATGGCATGACAGAAACAGTTTCCGCCGTAACCTGCGTTCCACTGTATGGAGACCAGCATTGGCCTTCCGTAGGCCGCCCAGCCGTCTCCTATGAAGTAAAAATCGTAGACGCGAACGGCAATACACTCCCCGCCGGTTCGGAGGGCGAAATTTGCATACATGGCACTCCCGGACGCTCCATCATACCCGGATACTTTAAGGATGAAGAGGCTACCAGGCGTCTCATTGATCAAGACAACTGGCTTCACTCCGGGGATTGGGGGTATTTAGACAATGATGGCTGGCTCTTCTTTCTCGGCCGCTGCGGAGATATGATTAAACGTTCCGGTGAAAATATCAGTTGTGCGGAAGTGGAATGTGTCCTCACCTCCCACCCTCTGATTGAGGATGCCGCTGTGATCGGCGTACCTGATCCCATCCGCAATCAGGCAGTAAAAGCGTTCGTGAAGTTAACAGATGGCGCCCCATTGACAGCGAATGAAATCATCACTTATTGCGAAAGCCGCCTTGCTTGCTTTAAAGTGCCTGAATTTGTGGCATTCGTAAAGGATTTCCCCCGCACTGCCACAGGTAAAATAAAGAAAAGAGAGCTGCAAGCAGCAGACAAACATTAACAGGAGGAATGACCATGAATATACTTGTATGCGTAAAACAAGTACCCGATACTACCGAGATCAAAATTGATCCCGTAAAAAATACACTGATCCGAGAAGGTGTGCCATCCATCGTTAACCCATTTGACGGATATGCCTTAGAGGCGGCTGCACGTATAAAGGATGCCAATCCGGACACCAAAATCATCGTTCTTTCCATGGGACCGGAACAGGCAAAGAATGCATTGAAAGAATGTCTGTCCATAGCCGCTGACTCCGCCTATCTGGTAACTGACCGTGCCTTCGGCGGTTCCGATACCCTTGCCACAAGCTACATACTTTCCGAAGCCATAAAAAAAATTGAAGAAACCGAAGGAGCTTTTGATCTTATCTTCTGCGGCAAGCAGGCAATCGATGGCGATACTGCACAGGTAGGTCCTGAAATTGCAGAGCATCTTGGCTATTCCCAGATCACTTATGCCCTGGAAGCAGAACTTGTGGGTGACCGGATCAACGTTAAAAAGGAAGCCGAGGAAGGTATTCAGATGATTGCTTCTACCCTTCCCTGCGTCGTCACGTATACAAAGCCTTCCTGGGATCCAAGACATCCTACCATTAAGCGTAAAATGGCAGCGAACAAAGCTGAGATTCCAAATATCACAGCAGCAGATCTTCCTAGCCTCAATCTGGAGCACGCCGGTCTAAAAGGTTCTCCTACAAAAGTCAAGAAAACTTTCGTTCCGCCCAGAAAAAGCGGCGGTGTCAAAATCGAAGAAGAATCCGGCGCAGATGCAGCTAAAAAGCTGTTCTCTCTTATGAGCGACGCTGGTATCATTTAAGGAGGAAACATTCATGGAAGTCAAAAGCAAAGATCTTTGGGTATTTATCGAAACAAAAGAGGATGGTTCCGCAAAAAAAGTCGGTCTTGAACTCTTAAGTCCTGGGAAAGATATGGCCGGAAAACAAGGCGGCAGCCTTACTGCCATCATCATTGGCAATCATGTCACCCCGGCTATAGAAGCTGTCTCCGCACACGGTGCCGATAAAATCATTGTGGTCGAGGGAGAAGAATATCAGGATTACTCTACGGATGCCTACACCGCGGCTATAGAACAATTAGTGAAAAAATATGGTCCGACCAGCATGCTGATTGGAGCGACTAACAATGGACGGGATCTCGGTCCGCGTATTGCATGCCGTTTAAAAACCGGTCTGACCGCAGACTGTACTTCATTGGATATTGATGAACAAACGGGAAACGTTGCATGGACACGTCCGGCATTTGGCGGGAACTTAATGGCCACGATCATGTGTCCGGATCACCGTCCACAGCTTGGTACGGTACGGCCCGGTGTGTTTAAAATGCCCGACGAGGCAATCTCCCATGCCGAAATCATCCGGGAAAATATCCATATCCCAAAATCTGATATCCGCACGCAGATTCTTGAACTGATCAAAGAAATGGATGGAGAAACAATCGATTTAGAAGGTGCGCAGATTATTGTATCCGGAGGACGCGGTGTAAAAGGACCGGAAGGGTTTGCTCCAATTAAAGCCCTTGCCGAAGTTCTCGGTGCAACAGTCGGCGCTTCCCGTGCGGCAGTTGATGCAGGCTGGATTTCTCACCCACATCAGGTTGGACAGACCGGAAAAACGGTTGGTCCAAAACTTTATATTGCTTGTGGTATCTCCGGCGCTATTCAGCATCTTGCCGGAATGAGCAGCTCGGATGTCGTGATTGCCATCAACAAAGACCCTGATGCACCGATCTTTGGAGTTGCTGATTATGGCATTGTGGGAGATTTATTTGAGGTTCTTCCTGTGCTCACCGAAGAAATCCGTAAGGCAAAGGCATAATTTTATTTTTAAAAAATTATTATAGGAAAAACAATTCATTATCATGCAGGGAAGGAGTTTTGAACCAATATCATTTAGATAAGCGGAAAGTGCTTATAAAGGTGTAATGTTAAACGTAATCCCTGACAAACTATGAATGAAAAGAAATGCAGAAATATAATTAACATCCTATGTTATCTAATTTTTAACTATATTTTGAGGCTTGAAGGCAGTACTTTTCCCCCTGTTTTTAAACCTCAAAATCATTATAAAACCACACTGACACAAGCTAGTCCCCCACTTAATGCTTTCGCATTTGAAATGGGGGACTTGTGTCATGGTTTCCCACACGAAAGGTATCCTGTCTGTCCTGTTCATCAAAATCCAATCCGAGAACATCATCTAATACTGTAACATACCTGTCATCCGTAATAATTCTCCAAAGTCACAATGTTCCAGATTAATTTGTGTTAACAACATTAGCTGATTTCTCTTAAAATCTACAGGATACATTTTTTGATTATCCCAATATGGCTCTCCGCCTAACTTACTACCGCATAATCCAGGTGTCTTGTACAGTCAAAAAAGATGTCACTTGAACCTGGTAGGGCCTTGGCGGCAGATTTTATAGTTAAAATTATAAACACATTATCAACTTTCTCGACGAGAATATTGAAATAAGTCTTCTTCATCTGTATAAAAGACTTCCTTTCAGAATTGAATTTTTCATTCTTTTCTAAAAGAAAGCCCTTTTATCGGTCTTTACTTTATAAATGACTTACCCTTATTTACTCTGCGGTGCTTCAGGGTGAAGAACAGATTCTTTCAACGGTACAGTTCTGTCACGTCCAAGGTACATCTGATAATACGGCGGAATGCCATTGATCTTGTTCACAATTTTTTTCTTGTATTGTTCCATCATCGCTAAATCGATATTAGGCAGATCTTCTTCCTTAACAGGACCCTTTATTCCATTAAACTTCTTCATACGCTCGATCATGTAACGAACATCGAAGCGGGAAGGATTAACCTCAATGATATCCTTGTCTAAGCCAAGAAGTTTATAAACTCCCTCGAGTCCGGTACGGACGGAGGTCTCAACTGTGAATACAACATCATCATCGACCTCGACAAACTGACCGAGGAGGGCTAAGTTGGTACAACCATCCGGAACGTTTTTCGGACGGTCCTCTACCTTACGTGGCATAAACTGACTTGTGCAGTAAGGCATCATAGCGGTAGACATATATGTATGAGCCAGTACTTCGTCCTTAATATCAAGCATTCCAAAATGATAGAGTAGCTCGGTCAGTATCTCGTCACCGGTGCAGTCACACATAGGCTTTTTAATATAATTGCCGATGTTCTCTCCATACAGTCCATAGCCCCAGCCAACCTCTTCGTTGTCAGCTTGGAGCGGGAAGAAAGGCTTGTGATGTATTTCAAATGATATATCCCAATTGGAATCTTTGAATGTCATCATGCCGCCGGTACCCGCTTTGCTTCCTGTCATCTTTTCTATTCTTTTAAAAAACTCAGGATAGTCCTTGATGGTAGGGAAGAAAGAAACCCATTTTGTTTTATCAATATCACTAAGGAATTTTTCCGGATGACCAAATTTTTCATCCTTTTTGGCAAGATTCTGCCAAATCGTAAAGGTTCCCATATCTTTTGTGTCTCGGTTTGTAGGAGCAACCGTCTTATTATCGCCAAAGCAGCTGTTTTCACTTATTGATCCGCTCGTTACAAACACTAAATCGTCCGTTCCCACACGGATCGTCTTCTCCACACCATTTTGGTACATACGGATACCATGAACTGTATTGTGATGACCATCCATATCTAAATCATATACTGAACTGCCAAATACAAAGTTTACACCCCTATCAATAAGCCATCTTTCAATCGGAAGGATAATAGCATCATACTCGTTGTATTTTGTATGGATAAAGCCATCCAGATATTCATGTCGGTTAGCGAATGTAAACCTCTGCCAATAGCGCCTGCACTCAATAACACTGTGGTAGCGTTTAAAAGCTAGCTGACTGTGGAAGCAAGTCCAGAAACTGGTTTCAAAGAAAGGATCGTCAAAGAAGTCCTCGATCTTGAGATCGGCAAGTTCTTCTTCCGTTGAAGCAAAGATCCTGTTCATAGCTGCAACATACTTGGGATCAAGCTTATAATCATGTACATGGCTGTAAATCTCGCCCTGATTTACCCACAAACGCGCCTCAGAATGGATGGGTTCATCCCTGTTGAAGTCTACAACATCATCAAGCACAGTACGTCCTTCGTTTTCAAGAGAAGGTATTTTGCTACACAGATACCAGAGGCATTCCATATATGGCTCAAGCTCACGCTCACCACGGCAAAGATAACCGAATTCGTTTTTGGTTCCGTCCATGGAACCACCCATAACCGGTTTCTTTTCATAAATGGTGATGTTCTGTCCAGGCATCTTAGCGTCGTCAATCAAAAACACTGCTGCGGCAAGTCCGGCAATTCCTCCCCCGACGATATAGGCTTTACGTCCGTCTATTCCTGCTGGTTTGTGAGGATGGTACATGGTTTTGTAAATATTCATAATAATCTATCCTTTCTAATTTATTTGTAAGACAATGTCTTGCATATAATATAAAACATTAGGATAGCCAAAACAATTTACAATCAAATTGAAGTGTAAAAAGTATTTACACTTCCCCTTATCTGTAAATTATGATTAATTTGCGTATTTTTTCAGTGCTTTTTCAAAATCGCCTTTTATTAATACAGCAGTTTGCTCTACGATATCTTCCGGTTTTTCTTTCATCCCATCCTTTATCCACTCACAAATGAGTGCTATGAAAGCCAGACTGTAAAAACGTGCAATAAAATTTTTGTATTTCTGGTCAACAGACATTTCAATGGCTTGCCGTTCCACTACTGCAAGAACCTGATCATAGATTACCGTATACATATATCTTTCTAAGGATTCCCGGTTGGTAGACCGATAGGTATTTTGAACCAGGACTTTACTGTTACTAATGGAAATTAACAGCTGGTAAAAGCCCTGCTGCCAAGTATCATAATCCTTATTTTCTGCAAGTGACTTTTCAGTAGCCTGTAAATAAATCCATTCAACAAGTTCATATATATCATAAAAATAATTGTAGAAAGTCTGTCGTGTCAAACCACATTCCTCGACAATATCCTTAACGGTTATTTTATTAATGGGTCTTTTTTGTAGTATATCTATTAAAGCATTCGCAAGTACTTCTTTTGTCTCATTATGCAAAGAAAAAACCTCCCTTAATACATATTCAAAAAGATAGAATGAAATTGAAAAGAGCTCTATTAATCTTGCAGAAAGTACAGGATTTATCCGGCAATCTTCCGATGTCCACCCGAAATGTAATTACTGCAAGTGGGAAAATCTCTGCTAGGGCGGTTGGAGGAGGGAAAGCGAGCCGCTATTCAACTTTATTTCAGTTTCTCAATCTTCACACAGGTCACTGTATACCATGAATAGACATTAGATAACTATAGATAATAGATTTGCCATTTTACTTCCTATTTGCATGGATAACTTTCTTTTTGCTCTACTCATACCAAGGTAAATTATTCGGTGCTCTTCATTTTTTCCAGATGCGGAATAATCAGAAATGTCTTTGAACTCTTATTTTCAACAAGCATTACGTTGTAGAATATTGTATATCAATTGTACCTCAATGAGAAGTTTTTCACAATAAGATTCGATAAATAATATCAACACCTACACTCCTTTCAGCACCGATAAAATAGTAGATTTTACAACTGGGTTATTTTTTATATTTTCTAGTTGTTCTAAATTGTAAAGTTCTATTTTATTATTTTCTAGTGTGCTTTCACTCATGAATTATCCTACCTTTCTATGATTTCACCCTATGTCATCTATATTTTCCTCTAAAAATCAGGGCAAAAATCGGGCATTTTTTAGCCTGATTTTTGCCCATCTTTTAGCCCGAAACCACAACATCTTGTGGTCAGAGTGGCTTATTTATCGATTTTACCTCAACGTGTCATCAGAATCACCGTCTCCACATGCCTTGTGTGTGCTAAAAAGAAGTCATACCCCCTCTGGTACCCTCTTGGCGGAGTCCCTGTAAACTACTTAGAAAATTGAGTATAAAATAATTCAGCAAACTGTCCGTATTTCTTTACTTCTTTAAGGTGAAATCGCTTTAATGCTTCCTTCTGTGAAAACAACGGTATTCCTATCCCTAGTAACACAGGAGCGATCTGAATTATCATATTATCTATCATATCATTATCTAATAATGGAGCTATTATTGTGTTTCCTCCAACAATCCAGATATTTTTATCCTTTTCTAACTGTTTAACAAATTCTATAATATCGCAATTAATTGGACTAAACCCCTTTGCTGATAAGCTTCGATCATGTGTAAAAACATAGTTTTTTGTGGTCGGGTATAAACTATCTATATTATCCATATTTTTGATTTCATTAAATGTCCTTTTACCCATGATAGTAATATCCATACTTTTATAGAAACTATCATAATCTGTTTCTTCTACTGCTCCAGTTTGATAAAGCCAGTCCAAATTATGGTTCTTATCAGCAAGATAGCCATCCAGAGTTATACAGCCATAAAAAAACACACTCATTTTAAATCCTTTCTAAATACGTATCGATTTAGTCATACTAAACGGTAAATTAACAATTCCGGTAGGAATTATTCCGCCATTGAAAATTTAAGCCTTTACTATTAAACAGCATACTTCTGTATGCAACGCCTGAGGAAACATATCACATCCTCTAACCTTCTCCACCTTATACCCATTCTCCGCCAGATACTTCATATCCCGTGCCAACGTAGCTGAATCGCAGCTTACATACACCACCCGTTTGGGTCCCATCTTTACAATGGTATTCAGGCAAGCCTCGTCGCAGCCTTTTCTGGGCGGGTCCACCACGATGACATCTGCATACACCTGATGTTTCTCATATTGCTCCGGCAGAACCTCTTCCGCCTTTCCCACAAAGAACTCCACATTATCTAATCCATTTAACCTGGCATTCTCCCTGGCATCCTCAATGGCCTGGGGCACAATTTCCACTCCATACACCTTCTTTGCCTTTTGCGCCAGAAAAAGAGAGATGGTCCCGATGCCGCAGTATAGATCCCAAACCGTTTCCACGCCTGTCAGTCCGGCATAAGCAAGCGCAGTGCCATAAAGCTTTTCCGTCTGTACCGGATTCACCTGATAGAAGGACAGGGGGGAAATGCGGTACTTTACCGCTCCTATGAAGTCCGTAATATACCCCGGCCCATAAAGGTTCTCCACCTTGTCCCCAAGGATCACATTTGTCCTCTCCTTATTAATATTAAAGGAAATACTGGTCATACCCGGAATCTCCAGAAGGCGTTCCACCAACTCCTTGCTGTGAGGCAGGCTGTTACCATTAATCACCTGGCACACCATGATCTCCCCTGTCCGGAATCCCTTGCGGATCAGGGTATGGCGGATCAGCCCCTTGTGAGAAGCCTCCTCATAGGGAATAAGATGATACCGCTCCATATGAGCCTTGATCTGTCTTAAAACCTCCTGGTTCTCTTCTATTCCAAGAAGGCAGTCCTCACAGCTTATGATGGAATGAGTGCGTCCCGCATAAAATCCTGTTACAATATTCCCATCCTTATCAAGTCCCCAGGGAAACTGTGCCTTATTCCGGTATCTCCACGGTTCGTCCATCCCCATGATAGGCTGCATGGGAACTTCTGAAAATCCTCCGATTCTGGTAATATTGTTATAAATCTTCCGCTCCTTATAACGAAGCTGTTCCCCATAATCCATTGCCTGCAGCTGGCAGCCGCCGCATGGGCCGGCAACCGGACACTTCGGTTCTATACGGTTGAAAGAAGGCTCTGTAATTCTTTCCAGCTTTGCAAATCCATAGGATTTCTTGGTCTTCATTACCTTCGCCTGAACTTTATCTCCGATTACCGTATCCTTAATAAACCAGGTAAATCCATCGGTCTTACCGATCCCTTCACCGGTTTCGCTCATATCCTCAATCATTACATCGATTCTATCATTCTTCTTCCACTCTGCCATCATAACCTCCGTTGATACTAATCCGTTTTCCGGCCTTCCTTCCCGGCCTTCCTACTTGTCCTACCAAAATATTTCCAGACCAAATCCTTATTAAATGAATACCTTTTCCACATCCTGAGCTTATTGTAACTTTTTTTTCCACAAGAAGCAAGAAAACCTTTTCCACAATACGGAATCAAAACCAAAACTTAACTGCTTCAGCAGCCGTTTTACCTCTGCCTAAGGTCCTCAGCCGGTCCGCTTCATTTTATTATTATACAAAATGGAATTTCCCATGATCAAAAAACGGGAGCAAGGCGGCTCCGGTAAGACACAAGGTCTTCCTTCCTCACCCAGCTCCCGGAAATTTATCTGCCTTTTCCGTTGGCTTTTTCCATATGGATATTTTTTCCTTTGATCTTTACATCCTTCATGGCCTGTAATACGGCGTCAGCGTTTTCCCTGGGCACCTCTACAAAGGTATACTTGTCATACATATCAATACTTCCCACCATCTTTCCAGGCATACCGGACTCTCCTGCAATGGCACCAAGGATATCTCCCGGCTTCACATTCTGGTTTTTCCCGATATTGATAAACAGACGGGCCATATCGTCTCTGGAAGAATCATATCTTCCTCCGCGGCTGCTGCCGCTTCCGTTTCTTCCGCTGCTGCGTCCCCGGCTTCCTCCGCCGTAGAAGTTATCCAGTTCATCAAGGGAACGAGGCTCTCTTGTATCAATAATATCCTCATTTTCCTCACCCATCATCATCTTAAGCAATGCTGCCGCAAGGTCAAGAGAGGTATAATCCTCTTCCAGAAGCTTCTTTTCAATAATGTTTACCGTCTTGCTTAAATCTGTATCCCCGATGGTATCTGCCACGGTCTCTAAGATCTTATCCACCTTTATGGCTGTTACATCATTTAAGGATGGGATCGCCTGAGGAACGATCTTGGTCTTGCAGTAACGCTGAATGTCACGAAGCTTGTAAACCTCTTTCCCCACAACAAAACTGAATGCAATGCCCTCACGGCCTGCACGGCCGGTACGGCCGATCCGGTGAACATAATATTCGTCATCCTGGGGAAGGTCGTAATTGAATACAGCCTCTACGTCGTCTACGTCAATTCCTCGGGCCGCTACGTCGGTCGCTACAAGGATCTCCGTCTTACCGTTACGGAAGCTGCCCATGACCCGGTCACGCTGAATCTGCTTTAAATCTCCATGAAGTCCTTCCGCAAAATATCCCCTTCCCTGAAGGGCCTGTACCAGCTCATCAACCTGCTTTTTGGTGTTGCAGAAAGCAACAGAAAGCTTTGGAGCGTACATATCCAGAAGGCGGCACATAACCTCAACCTTACTCTTCGGTTTCACCTCATAATAATACTGAGTCACCTTGGGAACTGTCAGCTCCTTCTTTACCACTTTAACAGTCACCGGATCCTGCTGGAACTTTCTGGCGATCTCCATGATGGCTGGCGGCATGGTTGCGGAGAACATAACGGTCTGCCGTTCCTCTGGAAGCTGGCTTAAAATGGTTTCCATGTCCTCAAGGAATCCCATATTTAACATCTCATCGGCTTCATCCATGATCACGGTATGAACGTGATCGAATTTCACGGTCTTCCTGCGCATATGGTCCATAACACGTCCCGGTGTCCCGATAATGATCTGGGTACCATCTTTCAGTGATCGGATTTGTTTTACAATATCCTGTCCCCCGTATATGGGAACGACCTTTACACCGTGCATATATTTTGCAAGCCTGCGGATTTCATCTGCCACCTGGATGGCAAGTTCTCTGGTAGGACAGAGAGCCACCGCCTGAAGCTTTTTCACCTTAGGGTCAATTTTCTGCAGCAGAGGGATGCCAAAGGCGGCTGTTTTCCCTGTTCCCGTCTGAGCCTGACCGATAATATCCCGGCCTTCTGCCTGAACCGGAATGGCCTGGGCCTGAATGGGAGATGCTTCTTCAAATCCCATATCCGCAACTGCCCGCAGAATTCTTTCATCTAACTGTAATTCATCAAATCTAACTGTTTCCATAAATGCTTGATCCTTTCTTACGGCCAACCGGGTTCCCATGTTGCCGTCGGCCTCGCACACACTTTTCGCAAACAAAACGAGAGGTAGCAGGCACGTTTCAGACCTTCATCCTCTCGCTTCACACAAATATACATTATAGCAGTTTATTTTAAAGGTGTCAAGGGACATGACTTTATTTTTCTATATCATTTTTTTAAACAGGAAAATCCCGGATCCCTGATTTCTATTTTTTCAACCAACCATTCTTGTTAAAATACCATATTTCAGCCATAATGATCACTGCGCTGGCCGCCACACAGACCAGATAGCCATAATCCCAATGAAGTTCCGGCATATTTTTAAAGTTCATGCCATACCAGCCGGCAATCAGGGTAAGGGGCATAAATATGGCGGTCACCATGGTAAGAAAGGACAACACATGGTTCTGCTTTACATCCATGCGCACCTGATACATTTCCCGGATCTGCAGGGCATATTCCCTCAGCTCCTTCCCATACTCGGAAAGCCTTGCCATGCGGCCGGAAAACAAGCGGAACCGGGCACATTCCTCATCCTGTAACAGCCCGTTGTAATTCTCCGTCAGGGTCTGGCTGATGTTTAAAAGCTGCCCGTAATAGGAAACGATTTTTGCCAGCTCTTTTCTGGCCCTTAAGATGGTTCCCGGCACATCGTTCCGGTCCCTCCCCCCGCTCATAATCCGGTCCTCCATTTCTGTCAGGCCTTCCTCGTATTTCTGCAAAAATTCAATCTCATCCTTTACCTGATATTCCAGAAATTCAAAAAGCATATGGGAGACACAGGTCTTGTCATAGCTCTGGAGCCTCTCCATTTCCCGAAGCATTTTTTCCGCCTCCCCGCTGTCATCAATTAATATGAGCCGGTTCTTGTCCATGTAATAACCAAAGACTGCAGGCCTGCCTAAGAGATTAGGGACTCCCCTTCTGGAACTGTTTCATCCGTTCCCACAGGGATCAGCCTTTTCCTTAATTTATAACGCACGTTCTTTTCCTCCTAAAGCCCCATGATAGTCCGACTGATCTGCATCCTTAACCCAGGCCAACCAGCCCGTCTCTTTTTTTCTGTTCCATACCCGCCCGCCGGTCCATGATGAAAACTACTCTTCCAGCAGCATTAAAACAGGCCCCTTCAGTGAAAAACCGGGATGTTCCCCATGCTTCACCAAAAAGGCCTGTTTTTATAAAAAGCTTCCCATTCTTATTATTCTCCGAATAACTGACGCACAATTTCTGCAATCAGCTTTGCAGTTCCCGTAACCCCAAGAAGGGAAGAATCAATCATCAGGTTCTTATGCTCCGGATCCCCGGGGAAGTAACCGGCGTATTTCTTATGATAGGCATTTCTGGCCTTGTCTACGGAAGCGATCATCCGTTTTGCCTCCCCCTCCGTCATGCCAAGAGTGTTCACACAGTTTTCCAGCCTTTTTTCATAAGGGGCATAGATGAAAATATTGATGTTGTTCTTTTCCTTTTCCAGTAAGTAATCGGAACACCTTCCTACCAGAATACAGCTGGACTTTTTTGCCAGGTCCTGAATAATACCCTTTTGCACATCAAAGATAATGTCCTGAATGTATGCCTCATCTGTTCCCAAAGGAAACATGCGCGGCAGAAAGCTCTGCTTTGACTTTTCTTCCTCTTCGCTGACCGTGGAGACCGGCAGGTTCAGCTTCTTCGCAACCTCCTCCACAATATCACGATCATAGAATTCCACCCCCAGCTCTCTGGACAGCTCTTTGGCGATGGAACGCCCCAGGCTTCCGAATTCACGGGTGATGGTAATTGTAAACTTTTCCATAGCAAGAAGTTCCTCCCTAACCGGTTACAATTGTTTTTTGATATCCCCTCACTGCACAGCTGAGGGCAAAGCAGATAGTAAAATAGCAAAGTGCTTCAAAAGCAAACAGCATCAGCATTCCTCTTACATCATAAATGCTTCCAAGGACAACGGAGCAGTTTCTCATAAACTCCGCCACATCTACCATTTTTAAGAAAGAAGTGTCCTTGATGATGGTGATTACCTGACTGAGCAGGGCAGGAATGACCTTTTTATACGTCTGGGGTAGCACGATATAAATAAGAGTCTGGGCAAAACTGAATCCCTGGGACTGGGCGCCTTCAAACTGCCCCTTGGGAATGGAGTTCAAGCCTCCGCGGAATATTTCTGCCATAACTGCTGAAGTGAAAAGGGAAATGGCGAATACCGATACTCCTACCTTATTCCCCTTTACGGTAAAATAGATCCAGAGTATCCACAAAAGATTGGGGGTACAGCGGAAAAATTCCGTATATGCAGCTACAACCCCTCCCGCCCATTTCCATTTTCCGGTGGAATAGGTCCTGATCAGTGCCAGGAGGGTTCCGAAAAACATACTGATGATTGTTGCAAGAACGGCGATCATTACCGTCATTCTCAACCCCTTCAGCATGAATAATACATTCGCCTGGGTAAATATCTTATGAAATAATTCTAACATGCTGCCTCCTCATCTGCCTGAAGATCAAGCGTTTTTGCTACAGGCAGCCGCATGGATCTGATCTCTAAATAGCGGGCCAGCCTTGCCAGAGGGAAACAGATAATAAAATACATGATAGCACTGGTAAAATACGCCTGGGCAAAATATCCCCTGTCAGCACCCCAGGAATCCGTAAAGTACATTAAGTCCATACCGGCCACCATAGCCAGGATGGAGGTATTCTTCACAAGATTCAAGGCCTGATTGGCAAGGGGAGGCATGATAATCTTTATGGTCTGGGGCAGGATGATATGATACATGGTTTCCAGATAGGAAAAGCCCTGGGACGAAGCCGCCTCAGACTGGCCTTTTGGTATGGCTTCGATTCCGGTTCTTATGACCTCTGATATATAGGCCCCATGATAAACTCCCACTCCGATCACACCAAGAACGAACTTAGGGATCCGGAAGCCTGAGCTGGAAAATAACATAGGAAGCACGGAATAATAGCACAGCACCTGCAAAGCCAGGGGCGTATTCTGTATGAATTCTACGTAAATTCGTGAAATTATCTTAAGCAGCTTAAATTTAGCCGTGGAAAACATACCAAATACCACTCCTAGGGCCAGCGCAACGGCCAGCCCCACCAGTGATATTTTAAGCGTCATTAGAAAGCCCGGTATATAATATTCAGGAAATGCCTGAAACAGGGCATTCCATCGTTTTGCATCAAAAAGACCTTTTATCATGTCATCTATCCTTTACATAAGGGTTACTGCAATCCCCATTGATCCTGAAGGGCCTTAAGGGAGCCGTCGGATAGCATGGAGGTAATCTTTTCATCAACGAAAGCAGCAAGGCCTGTATTCTCCTTAGCAGCTGCCACACCGTAATCCTGCTCTGCAAAACGGTCCTGTAAGATCTGGTTTCCGTCATTTACATAGCCTGCCAAAATGGCACGGTCTACGGAGAAACAATCGATCTGCTTGGTTGCCAGCGCCTGGGCCAAAGCCGGATAACCATCAAACTCCTGGAATTGAGGATTTACCTTTAACCCTTTTTCATCCACATATTTTTTAAAGCCATCCTTTGTTGTGGAGGACTGGGCAACGCCGATGATCTTGCCGTCTAAATCTTCAATGGAGTCAATTCCGGACTCTTTGTTAACCAGAAGTCCCACTGCATCGGTATAATATGGAGTAGAGAAATTATAAGTCTCTTTTCTTTCCGGTGTAATGGTAAAGGTAGCTATCACCAGATCGATCTCTCCATTCTCTAAAAGAGGTCCTCTGGTCTTAGCGGTTACGCCCTGAAATTCCACCAGTTTCTTTTCCTTTGCTTCCGCCGCTGTGCATCCGAAAATAGTGCCGGCGATCTCATAAGCCAGATCATCCTCAAAGCCTTCGTATTCTCCGGTTGCCGTATTCTGTAAGCTGAATTTAGGGATATCAGCCTTACAGCCAACCTTTAAAACTCCCCGGTCAATAATTTTCTGTACATCTGCAGCCAAGCCTTTGCCTGCTGCCTCTGTAGAGCCAGCCGTCCCTGTTCCTTCCTTAGCCGTTGTCTCTGCCGGAGCAGCCGTTGTTGTTTCCGGGGCCTTTGTTCCGCATGCAGTTAAGGATGCCACAGCTGCAAAAGCCAGGGCAAGTGATAACATTTTCTTCATCATAATTGGTTCCTCCTCATTTTATAATATCTTAAACAACATCCTAATGAAGGATTTTGCTTAAAAACGCTTTGGTCCGCTCATGCTCCGGACATTCAAAAAAGTGTTCCGGTGTTCCCTCTTCCAGGATGTAGCCTCCATCCATGAAGATCACCCGGTCTGCTACCTGGCGGGCAAAGCCCATTTCATGAGTTACACAGATCATAGTGATATTTTCATGAGCCAGTTCTACCATAACATTTAATACCTCCTGAACCATCTCAGGATCAAGGGCGGAGGTAGGTTCGTCAAAGAGAATCAGGGGCTGCTTGGTGCACAAAGCCCTGGCTATGGCTACTCTTTGCTGCTGTCCGCCGGAAAGCTGGACCGGGTAATTCCCTGCCTTTTCCTTCAAGCCCACCCGTTCCAAACACTTCATGGCGTTTTTCTTTGCCTCTTCCTTGGGAACATGCTGCAGCTTGATGGGAGCCAGCGTCAGATTTTCTAAGACAGTGAGATGGGGATATAAATTGAACTGCTGAAAGACCATGGAAGAATACTTTTTTGCCATATCCAGATGGTTCTTTTTTGTTACTTCTGTGCCTGCCACGGTTATCTTTCCGCTGGTAGGCTCCTCCAGATAGTTAATGCAGCGGATAAAGGTAGACTTTCCAGAGCCGGAGGGTCCGATGATAACCAGCTTTTCGCCCTCCTTTACCGTCAGGCTTATATCCTTTAAAACCTCTAAATCTCCGAAGTTCTTTTTTAAGTTTTCAACTTTCACCATATCTGGCATAATTCCATCCCCTCTCTGTAAACTTTCTCTAAAAATATGCAAAAAGACGCCTTAGAGTCTGAATATCTTAAGCGTCTTTGCTTAGTCTTTTTAATTGTTGTTATTATAAAAAGTTTTATTTGAAAAGTCAAGGATTATTTTCTTTGTTACCAATAAATGGCAGGCAGGAGCAGGCCACAAAATGTCCTGGAGAAACCTCTTCCATTACAGGCACCCTGCTGCTGCACTCCTCCCTGGCATACATGCATCTGGTATGGAAATGGCAGCCGGATGGTACATGCATGGGGCTGGGAAGCTCTCCCTGAAGCATCAGCCGCTTTGATTTTGCAGAAAGTTCCGGGTCAGCCACCGGTATGGCGGAAAGCAACGCCTTTGTATAAGGATGGAGAGGATTCTCATACAGTTCATCGCTGTCTGCGATCTCCACCAGCCTTCCCAGATACATGACTCCGATCCTTGTGGAGATATGGCGCACCATGGATAAGTCATGGGCTACAAATAAGTAGGTCAGTCCCATTTCCTTCTGTAAATCCTCCAGCATGTTCACTACCTGGGCCTGAATGGAAACATCCAGGGCTGAAATAGGCTCATCGCAAAGCAAAAATTCCGGTTCTACTGCCAGGGCCCTGGCAATCCCGATCCTCTGGCGCTGGCCGCCTGAAAACTCATAGGCATACTTGTACATGTCATCCGGCTTCATTCCCACCTTTTTAAGCATTTCCTCGATCCTGCCGTCCATCTCGCTGGAAGCCATGGCGGATCCTGCCGCCATGGACTCTCCAATGATCTCACGCACATTGTGGTGGGGATCCAGGGCAGAATAGGGATCCTGGAAAATGATCTGCATCTGACGGTGGATTGGAAGCAGCTTTTTTCCCTTTACACTGGTAATATCCTGTCCTTTAAACCGGATCGAGCCGCTGGTGGGATCATACATTCGGATTAAGGTCCTGCCTAAGGTAGACTTACCGCAGCCGGATTCCCCTACCAGCCCAAAGGTCTCTCCCTTCCGGATCGTAAGATTCACGCCGTCCACTGCCTTTATCTCCGCCTTCTTACGGCCGAAAAAGTCCTTTGCAGGGAAATATTTACAGACCTCACGGGCTTCCAGAAGGATTTCCTGGTTCTTGTTCTCCATGTCACTCCACCTTCCTTTCCCTTGCATCAAGCTCCTCTGCCGAAAAGATACACATAGCTCTCTGGGTATCCGAATAAATCCGGTACTTAGGAATTCCCTTTTCGCATTCCTCACAGGCAAATTTACAACGCTCCGCAAAAGGGCAGCCATCTGGCGGATCGATCAGGGAGGGGGCCATTCCCGGAATAGGCTCCAGCCGCTTTTTGTCTCCTGTCTGTGGTTTGGGAACCGCCTGAAGAAGAGCCCTGGTATAAGGATGCCTGGGCGCATAAAAGATTTCCCGGGTCAGCCCCTCTTCCATTAAAAGGCCTCCGTACATGACGAGGATCCGGCTGCTTAAGCTTGCCACCACTCCCAGATCATGGGTAATAAGTATTATGCTCATTCCAGTCTCATCCTGCAGTTTTTTTAATAGCTCCAGGATCTGGGCCTGAATGGTCACATCAAGAGCCGTGGTCGGCTCATCTGCAATGAGAAGCTTCGGCCTGCAGCAAAGGGCCATGGCAATCAATACCCTCTGCCTCATTCCACCGGAAAATTCATGGGGATACTGGCCCAGTCTCTTCTCCGGAGATGGGATGCCCACCTGTTCCAAAACAGCGACCGCTTCTTTGCGGGCAGACCGGTTATCCATTCCCCTGTGGCGTTTCAGCACCTCCGTCAGATGAAAACCAATGGTCCTCACCGGATTCAAAGCCGTCATAGGATCCTGAAAGACCATGGCAATCTCTTTTCCCCGCATCTTTCGCAGCTGTTCCGGCGTCATCTCCATCATATCCTGATCCAGAAACAGCATCTGGTCCGCAGTCACCTCTGCATTCTCCGGCATCAGGCCCAGGATGGATTTCATCAGGACACTTTTTCCGCTGCCGGATTCTCCCACCACCGCCAGGATCTCCTGGCGGTCTGCGTGAAAGCTTACTCCCCGTACCGCCTTTACCGATTTTCCGTGGGTATGAAAGGTGGTATGGATATTTTCAACAGACAGAATCTTTTCATCGTTTTTCTTTGTCTTTTCCAATTCCTGTTTCCTCCCTTTACTCTTTCTCGTCGTTCATAATTTTGGGTTCCACGAAAACCCGGAGCAGGTTGCCTAGCTTATTAAAGGCAAAAATCGTGACAATGATCAGAAGGCCGGGGATCAGAGCCATGTAAAAGGTATTCTGCATGGTTCCCTGAGCATTCTGCAAAAGGCTTCCCCAGGAAGACATGGGCTGTTGTATGCCCACCCCCAGGAAGCTTAAAGAAGATTCCGTCATTATCGCATTGGCCATGCTGGTGGTTGCCGATACAATGATGGTGGGAAACACGGAAGGTATGATATGGTGGATAATGATTTTCCAGATGCCCACGCCGGAAAATTCTGCATAAAGGATAAATTCCCTTTCCTTAAGGGAAAGGGTCTCGGCCCGCACCAGTCTTGCAATCTCCATCCAGGTAAAAAACCCGATAACCAGAATAATGGATTTTAATCCAGGCCTTAAAAAGATGCTGACAACAGTGACCAGGATCATCCATGGAATGGAATACAATACATCCACGATACGCATAAGGATCATGTCAACCATTCCGCCGCACAGGCCGGACACCGTACCCACCGCCACTCCAATGGTAAGGCTTGTGAGCATGGCCAGAAATCCAACCAGCAGGGAAACACGGCTTCCGTAGATGACTCTGGCAAAATAATCCCTTCCTACCTCATCGGTACCAAACCAGTGCCCGGCAGACGGGGGCTGAAGCCGGTTTACAATATTAGTTGCATTCGGTTCCACTGGAAGTAAGGGTGCGATGAATGCAAATAAAATAATCAGTCCTAAAAGAAACAGGGAAATGACCGCTGCCTTATCATGCTTTAAGGCCAGCAATACGCTGTCCACTCTGAGGGATCTGCTTTTCTTTGTGTTCTTTTCGTTACTTTTCATCATCTGTCACCCCATTTCCCTGATTCGCGGATCCGTAATGCAGTAGAGGATATCCGACAGTAAGTTTCCAAGGATTACTAGAGTGGAGGACAGCACCAGGATGATCATAACAATGGGATAATCCATACCCTGAATCGCCTTGATGAAATAAGGTCCCACTCCCGGCCAGCCAAATACGGTTTCCGTAATGATGGCCCCGGTTACCAGAAGCTGAAGGGCCATGCCAAGCCTGGTAATAATGGGAAGCAGAACATTCTTACAGACATGCTTATACATAATTTCCCCTCTGGAGGCACCAAACGCCCGCTGAACCAGCACATAATCCTCTGAAAACTGGGTGACCGTAGAGGAACGGACAAATTTTAAGTTGGCAGGTAAGAATGTAAAGGTAAGGGTAAGGAAAGGCATGATATAATGCATTAAAAAATCCGACATGGAGGCCCCCTTCCCCACCGAATGCATACCTACAATCGGAAGAAGCTTCAGTTTATAGCCCAGGACAAAGATCAGCAGCATGGAAAACCAGAAGGAAGGAACTGCGATGGCTACAGAAGAGAGTCCGTCGATCACCTTATCTGCTGTCTTATTTTTATGGGAGCCTGCCAATAATCCCAGAATGACCGCCAGGATATATGCGGTTGCATAGGCGGGAAGCACCAGCTTTATGGTGTTTGGAATCCTCACTGCCAGATCTCCTGCAATGCTTTGCTTGGTCACGATGGAATATCCGAAATTCCCGTTGAGTATTCCGTTCAGCCAGCGGAAATACTGGATGAACAGAGGCTTGTCATACCCGTATTTAGCCTTTATCAATTCAATTGTTTCCTGTGACATCTTTGGTGTTGTCATTGCATCAATGGCATCGTAGGGCGCAAAATGCATCAAAGCAAAACATAGAATTGTGATCAAAAGGACCATGGGTATGGCTGTCAATATCCGTCTTAATATATATTTTGCCATATGGTTTCTCCTTATATAAAGAAAGAGGTGTCTGCCGCAGGATTCCAGCAGCAGAACACCCTTCCTTCTTCACAGCTGATTTAGCCGCACCGTATTATTCAGCTGACACACCCGCTGTCTGCATTACTTCATCTGCAGCTTGGAAGTGTCCTCAAAGGTATAAACAGGAACCAGCTTCGCCTCCTCAACTCCAGCCACGTTTTTAGATACTACCAGAAGGCGTTTGTTGGAATACAGGGGATAGAAGCAAGCGGTATCCTGCAATTTCTTCTGGATGGTTGTATAAATTTCTTTACGCTTTGCATCATCCGTTTCCTTCCGGCCCTGAGCAAAAAGTTCATTCATTTCAGGATAGTCGTAATGCATGGAATTGTAAGTGGCTCCTGTTTCAAACAGGCTTGAAAACGTATCAGGGTCAATGCCCATGATATAACCGCCAAAGTACATATCATAGGGATTGTCTGCCTTCTTCATCTGCTGGCTGAGGGCAGTAGAATCCACGCCGGTTAAGTTCACCTTAATTCCCGCCTTCTGAAGCTGTTCCTGAATCATAATGGCTGAGGTGGACTGAAGGCTGTCGGAAGCGTTATAGGCAAGGGTCAATTCCGGATTTGTCACACCGGAGGCTGCTAGAAGCTCCTTGGATTGATCCAGATTCTGTTCGTATTTCTCCACATCCTCAGTAAAGTACTGGCTGTTGGGAGGCATGAAGCTCCAGGGCAGGTCATAATACTGGGGATCCAGAAGGGCTGCGTCTGCAATGGCCTTTTTATCCAGGGCATAGAAAATGGCTTTCCTGAGGTTTTCATCCTTTACCCGGTTGGCATTGATCATCATATATCCCACACGGCCTTCCTGATATGGGTAAACCGTTAAATTGGCAGCTTCCAGATTCATCTGTGCCACCTGGGCAGGCGTTCCGATCCATGCATTTACTTCTCCGCTCTGAATGGCTGTCATGGCAGTATTTTCATTTTCAATGATCCGGTATACGAAATTGTCAATGGCAGGTGCGCCAAGGAAATAATTTTCATTTTTTGTGAATTTCACATAGGAGCCTGGGGAATATTCTGCCATTACATATGGCCCTGTACCTACAGGCTTGGTATTCACGTCATTGTTTTCAAAATTCTCCACATTTTCATAGATATGCTTTGGCATGATGAAGATCTGGGAAAACATCTCTACTGCGGCGGAATTGACAAAAGGCATGGTCAGGGAAACGGTATAGTCATCGATCTTTTCGATCTTTACCGCTCCTTCCGGGAATACAAGCTGAGAATACGCCCAGCCGGCATTCTTCTCTTCTTCCATCGCCTCAAAGGTAAAGACCACGTCATCGGCGGTAAACTTCTCTCCGTCGGACCACTTTACATCATCTCTTAAGTGCATGGTATAGGTCAGTTTGTCATCAGAGGTATCTATACTTTTTGCCAGGAAATAATTGATTCCATCTGCATTATACATATACAGGGGGGAATAGATCATCTTGATGGTCATCAGGCCGAAACGGTCGCTTGTGGTAATTACATTTACATTGGCTCCCGGATCACCTGCAATGGCATAGGTAAACGTGCTTTCTCCTCCTGCTGCAGTTTTTCCGGCCCCGTCACTTGATTCACCAGCATCCGGGGAACTGGAATTGGCGGCTGGCGTTTCCCCTGCCACCGGGTCCTTTCCTCCGCAAGCGGTCAGACCACCAAGCACCATAGCAGATGCCATCAGGAAAGCCGCACTCTTCATAAAAATCTTTTTCATAAATTTCTCCTTTCATATCTTCATTGACCATAACCCATCGCGTATCCGGTTATCTGTCAGAAAAGTCAGATTAATTTAAACACATTTCCGGCTTTTTTGCAACTGTTTTTGAAGTCATACCATATATTTCCCATAGGTTTTTAGGTGATTCAACAGAAAAACCTGTGGGAGTCTTCATTAGGAAGATATCAGACTCATTCCTTAACCGCTGATGGATTCGATCCTTTTGTCATTTGACCACCTGATTATCAGGTCATTTTTCCCATATCCGGCAGGAAACAGAAGTTCCAGCTCCACCTTGACGGAATTCTTGGATTTTCCCACCTTCATATTTAAAACTCTGATCTTTTCATTATTTAATTCATCAAACAGATCCGTTATCACGCTGTCATACTGGTTGGTGGTGAACTTTATAACGCCCCGGTAAGGCTCTCTGGAGAGAAAGGGGACGTCATGGAGGAGGACCTGGGTAAAAATAAGAAAAAGGCCTGCCCCGCACCCCATATAGTAGGCGCCTGCGCCGATGGCCATTCCCACCCCTGCAGTTGCCCATATGCCTGCCGCAGTGGTCAGGCCGCTGACGGAATGATTCTTAACAAAAATCACTCCTGCTCCCAGGAATCCGATACCTGATACGATCTGGGAAGCGATCCTGGAAGCGTCAAAATTGGGTACATCCCGAAACCCATACTTGGAAACCACCATCATAAGAGCCGCTCCCATGGCCACAATGGCATGGGTCCTCATTCCTGCCTCTTTATGATGATTCTTTCTTTCATATCCAATCAGATATCCGAAAAATCCCGCTACTACTATTCTGAAAAACAATCCCGTCTGGTAGATAAGGTCATACCGTTCCGCTAGGCTCACCAGCATTTGCCAAGCCTGGCCCATAATTACTCCTCTTTTCTGAATAATCAATCCATGTCTTATAAAATATGCTGCCGGTTCACCATGTTTGCTTAAAAGCACCCGCCGGGAATTTGCCGCCCGTCCGGTTTCACTTCCGCCTGGTATTTTTCGGGAAAAGAGCTGATTTACAACAAAAGCCAGGAAAAGACAGAAGCGCCCCGTTATATTCTCAATAGAACGTTACGCTTTCCATCTTTTTCTGGCATTTGTTCCGTGTAAATCCGTTTAATTTCCTTCCCTGATCCAGTCGTATCTGGGATCATCCGTCCGTGTTGTCCAGGGATCACCGGGAAGATGACGGATCATCCAGCAATAGTACATGGGAAACCCAGGTGCTGTTACCTGGGGGTGTGTCCTGCCGCCGGGAATGGCTGCACAGCTTCCATCTTTGATCTTAAAGACGTCCTCTCCCAGAAAGCAGGCGCCAAAGCCCTCCGGCCGTTCAAAGCGGTAATAATAGACCTCAGGCTGGGGATGCTCATGAGGGGTGTAGCTGGACCAGCCTCCCTGGTGAGTAATAACTTCCCCGTTTACCATATTGGAGTAGGGGGCGTTATTATAATCAAAGATGGTACGGACCGTCCGCTTCATCTTATTTTCCCAAAGTCCTTCACCAAAAATATCATTGGTGCAATTCTCAGGCTTGTAAAAAACACTGTCAAATGCCTGGTCATTTCCGGTGGACTGAACCAGGATCTGACTGTCTGCCTTTGCCAAAACCTTCACCATAATGCCCTTTGAAACGTGCAGGCAGTAAGGCCCTTCTTCCATCAGGCTGTTTCGTTTTCCCCATTCCGTTCTGTTTTCCCAGGAAAACCGGATCTCTCCGGTCAGGAGAAGGACTGCCATCTCATCCGTCAGGCTGGAAAAGGTTCTTTCATCCCCTGCCTTCATCTCATAAACGGCAATGTCCATCATCATATCATTTTCCCCATCTCCTGCTTTTGTCAGGGGCTTTGCTCCTCTGGAATCGAATTCCGGATAACTGAATAATTCACTCATGGCAGCTTCTTTCTCCTCCTGTCTCCTATCTTACGAACCTTCGGTTCTTAAGCAGCATTCACCGTTCGCGCCGATGAGCAAGCTCATCTTCGCTCTCTTGCGCTCATTCCATCATGATTTCTGAAATCTTTACTGGTCTGTGCTCCTGTACGGACTTTTTAGCGGCAATTCCCATGAGTACTGGCTTTAACCCATCGTCTACGCCAAGAGGGGTGGGAGTATCATTCTCAATGGCTTCAATGAAGCAGTTTACTTCCTTTGCAAAGGACTGCATGTAACGCTCTAAGAAGAAGTATAAGGGTTTTTCCCCGGTAACGCCTTCGGCAGTGCTTAATACTGCACTGGATTCGGTATCATTGGAGGTTGCCACCATTCCCTTGGAGCCGAAAACCTCTGCTCTCTGGTCATAGCCGTAAGCGGCTCTTCTGGAGTTATCAATAACTGCAAGGGCACCGTTCTCCATTTTCAGGGTAATGACAGCCGTATCCACATCTCCTGCTTCCCCAATGGCCGGATCTACCAGTACGGCGGACTGAACGTAAACTTCCTCTGCATCACAGCCTGCTAAGTAACGGACCATATCAAAATCATGGATGGTCATATCTAGGAACATGCCTCCGGATACGGCTGCGTACTCGGCGCTTGGCGGCTCCGGATCTCTGGAGGTCACTTTGATGATATGCGGCTCTCCGATCTTACCGGCTGCCACAGCATTTCTCACTGCCTCAAAGTTGTGGTCAAAGCGGCGGTTAAAACCTACCTGATATTTTATCTTACTGCCTTTTAAGGCTTCCATCACTTCCTTGATCTTCTCAATGTCGTGGTCAATGGGTTTTTCACAAAATACATGCTTTCCGGCCTGAATGGCTTCAACGGAAATGGGGGAATGGGTATTGGTGGAAGAGCAGATCAACACGGCGTCAATCTCCGGGTCCGCTAAAATTTCCTTATAATCCTTGGTGGTGTTGGGAACTCCCATGCCTTTTGCCCATTGTTCGGTTTCCTCATTCATAAACGGATCGGCAATGGTCTTGATCTTTCCGTTCTTTACCAGATTGCAGATGCTGGTGGTATGTACCTTTCCGATTCTTCCTGCTCCAATAATTCCTACTGTTACCATAATATCTTCTCCTCTCTCTTTCCTGCCTCTTATAGACCGGTCTTTTCGGCGATGAATGCTCTTGCGCGGATGGCATACTCCAGTGGATTTGCCTTTGCAGGATCCTGCTCTGCTTCCACTACCATGTATCCCTCATAGGAAGCTTCCTCCAGCACCTTAAATATCGGATCAAAGTCCACACAGCCGTCTCCCGGAATGGTGAATGCCCCTGCCCGTACCCCTGCCAGGAAGCTCATCTTTTCCTCTCTCACCCGTTTTACAATCTCCGGACGGATATCCTTTAAATGTACATGCTTGATGCGTCCCACATATTTTTCCGCCATTGCCACCGGGTCCTCGCCGCAGTATGCAAAGTGGCCGCTGTCAAAAAGCAGGCTCACATAGTCCGGGTCGGTGCCCTCCATCATGCGTTCTACCTCCGCTGCACTCTGGACAACGGTTCCCATATGGTGATGAAAGGTCAAAGCTACCCCGTATTTTTCCCTGGAAAGCTTTCCAAGGCGGTTTAAGCCCTCACACAGCAGATTCCATTCTCTGTCATCCATCTCATGCTTTCCTTCAAACACCGGCTGGTCCTGAATTCCCTGGGTGCTGTAGCTCTGCTCGGAAACACCTACCACCCTGGCTCCCATGGCCGCCAGGAACGCCACATGCTTTTCAAATTCTTTTTCCGTTTCCTCATAAGGTCTGCTGATCAAAAAAGTGGAAAACCAGGCATTGCAGATCTCTACGCCCCGAAGCTCCAATGCCTTTTTTAAAGTTTCCACATCTCTTGGGTATTTGTTGCCCACCTCGGATCCGGTAAATCCGGCCAGGGCCATCTCGCTGACACACTGTTCAAAGGTATTTTCCTTCCCTAAATCCGGCAAATCATCGTTGGTCCATGCGATGGGTGCAATTCCTAATTTTACTTTCTCCTTGTTTAACATGTTTGTATCCCCCAGTCTTATCATATTATTATACCGCCGGTTTTACAGCGGTGGAGCCATATCAATACTTTCTGGCTTCATTTCTACCTTCCATGACCTTTTCCCACGCTTCCCTCACACTGCTTTTTTCCGAGGTCGTGGCAATTCCTACGTTCCACCAGGATTCATATCCGTCCGACATGGTTTTAGGAATTACTTTTAAATCAAACAGGCAGGCTCTTTTTTGTGTTTTGGCATCTTCCAGTGCCTCTTCCAGCTCCCTGATGGTTCTGCAGGTATAAGCCTTCAGACCATAGCCCTCCCCGATCTTGGCATAATCAACGGGAATTAAATCCCCTGAGGGCTTTTTCCCATCCGAATAGCGGAATTCCGTGGCAAGGCTTCCGATCCCATGGTTCATTTCCAGATTATTGATGCAGCCAAAGCCGCAGTTATCAAAGATCAGGATATTGACCTTCTGCCTTTCCTGCATAATGGTCATGATTTCACTGTGAAGCATCTGAAAGCTGGAATCGCCCACAACGCAGTAAACTTCCGTTTCCGGCTCAGCAAATTTAACCCCCAGTGTGGCTGCCACTTCATATCCCATACAGGAGTACCCGTATTCTGCATGGTATCCGCCCCGTTTGTCGGTGGTCCACATACGCTGCATACAGCTTGGAAGGGAACCACCTGCCGTAATGATGGTAGCATCTTCCTCAATAACTCTTCTGATCGCTGCAAGAGCTGCGGTCTGAGTGATTTTTCCACCGGTCAGGCGGACAAACTCCGGGATGGTTCTGGGATCCCGTGCTTTTATGTTGGGTTCAAAATCAACTCCCGTATATTCCATGCTGCCCAAACGCACCATCTCTTCATCCCATTTTCTTTTTGCATCAGCAATTTCGTTTTTGTACTGGGATACATACTGTCTTTCCTTAAGTTTTTCCGCCAGGGCCTGAACGGTCACCTTGGCATCCCCCACAGCCTTGGCCGCATCCATTTTATAAGCATGGAATCTGCTGTTATTGATGGTAACAAATCTGACATTTTCCCTTTGGAACAGCCGCTTTGAGCTTGTGGTAAAATCACTTAGCCTGGTTCCGATTGCAATGACTACGTCTGCATCCTTTGCAATCACATTGGAGGCATAAGTCCCGGTAACTCCGATTCCGCCAAGACAATAGGGATGGCTTGATTTACAGGCACTCTTCCCTCCCTGGGTTTCTCCAAAGGGAATTTTAAATTCCTCACAAAACCTTTCTACGGTTTCTCCTGCATCGGAGTAACGGACTCCCCCGCCTACGATTACAAGGGGCTTCTTCGCTTCTGCAAGGATGTCTGCAATCTCCTCCAGTTCTTCTTCTACTGCAAGAGGCCTGGTGATCCGGTGGACCCGTTTCTTAAAGAAGTAATCCGGATAATCATAGGATTCACCTTCCACGTCCTGACAGAGGGCAATGCAGCATGCTCCGGTTTCTGCCGGGTCCGTCAGCACACGCATGGCATTGATCAAAGCGCTCATGATCATTTCCGGCCTGGTGATTCTGTCCCAGTATTTACACACCGGTTTAAACGCATCATTGGTCGTGGTGGCCAGGCTGCTGCTTTGCTCTAACTGCTGCAATACCGGATCAGGCTGTCGGGAAGCAAAGGTATCTGCCGGAAACACCAGCAGCGGAATGTTATTTACTGTTGCGGTAGCACAGGCTGTTACCATATTGGCGGCACCCGGTCCCACGGATGAGGCACATGGAAGGATTTTCTTCCGGTTACTCTGTTTTGAAAAAGCAATGGCAGTATGGCACATTCCCTGCTCATTTCTTCCCTGAAGCACCTTAAGCTGTCCGGGGTCCGTATCCAGAGCCTCTCCCAAGCCAACCGCGATTCCATGACCGAAAATCGTAAAAACACCTTCAACGAACTTTGTTTCCACTCCATCGACAGAAACATACTGGTTATCCAGGAACTTCACAAGTGCCTGTGCTGTTGTCATTTTTATAGTTTTTGACATGTTCCGCTCTCCTTTACACTTTTATACACGGGCGATCATCTCACCAAACGATTCCTTTTCTTCTTTTATAAATGCATGTACTTCCTCCGGCGTAGGCAGGGAATCCGAACAGTTGTTGCTCTTTACCATCATGGAAGCCTCTGCCGAACCAAATTCCAGGCAGTCTATGATATCCCAGCCCTGATACAGTCCATACAGAAACCCTGAACCATATCCGTCGCCGCCGCCGAATCCTTTTCTGGCCTCCACCGGGAACGGCTTGATGGAAAATGACTGTCCGTCACAAGTATAAGCGGTGGACCCCTTCATTCCATGCTTGATAACCACGATCCTGGCATGGTAGCCCTGCCACAGAGCCGCACTTTCTTCGTCTGTCATGCCTGGTCTGATCAGTTTTTCCGTTAAGTCGAATTCTTCTCTTGAGCCCATAATAATGTCAGCTTCTTTGGCGACTGCGGAGTAGTAAATGGAGATTTCATCCTCATTTTTCCAGTTATAGGCTCTGTAATCAATATCAAAGATTATTCTGACATCGTTTCTCTTAGCCACCATGACCGCCTTAAGGGCAGCTTCTCTTGACGGGCTTTGTGCAAGTGCCGTACCTGATATGAGAATGGCTTTTGACTTTTTGATATAGGCTTCGTCTATGTCTTCTACGTCCAGCTGCAGATCAGCAATACAGTTCCGGTACATCAGAATCTTGCTTTCACTGGAGGAAAGCATTTCTGTAAAAGTCAGACCCAGCTTTTCACCATTTTTGCATTTCGTAATATGAGAAGTATCAATCCCCTGTTCCTTAAAATAATCCACTACAAATTCACCGAACTGGTCATCGGATACTTTCCCGATGAATCCCGCCTTCATGCCATGTCTGGTCACGCCTACGGCGATGTTAGCCGGAGAGCCGCCCACAAACTTTTCAAACATGTGCACCTTCTTTAAAGGCTTGAATTCCTCTTTTACATACTCATTGTAAGCCGGATTAAAATCAATTGCTACCCTTCCAAGAAGAATTAAGTCCATTTCTCTGGTTTCATCAAATTTTACATATTCCATTGTTAACATCTCTCCCATCCCGTTTCGCGTACCATGGTTCTTATTATATCCCGGTGAGTTCTGTTCCTTATTGAATGTTTCCAATCCTGCTCCCATCATTCACTTAAAATATGCGGGATCGGCAGTCACTTCATGGAGTGAAAAAACACACTGCAAGGTAATTCGCCTTGCAGGGCGTTTTTTGTATCATTGGCCGGCAGTTTTTAAATTGTACCATCCCAGGTATTTACATTTGTGGATTCTCCGGTTTCTTCGTCGAACCATCTGGTGGTGACAACTTTGTTTTCTGTGAAGAACCGGTATCCATCCTTGCCTAAGCAGTGCAGATCCCCGATAAATGACAGTTTTTTGCCGTTAAAAGGAAACATGCCAACCGGAACCGGAATTCCCACATTAATACCGATCATACCGCCGTCCGTATGTCTGGCAAACTCTCTGGCATAGTGACCGTTCTGAGTAAAGATTACTGAACCGTTTGCATATGGATTGGCATTCATGATCTCCAATCCCTCTTCAAAGGTCTTCACTCTCTTGATGCACAGCACCGGCCCGAAGATTTCTTTTTCCCCTACGCTCATGTCAGAAGTCACATGGTCAAAGATCGTCGGCCCTAAATAAAAGCCGTTTTCATAACCTTCCACTACAATATCACGTCCATCCAGCACAAGCTCTGCGCCTTCTTCTATTCCTTTCTCAATCCACTTTACAATGGAATCTCGATGAGCCTTGTTTACCACAGGACCCAGTTTCGTACTCTTATCATAGGCCGGACCCACTTTAAGAGTCTTTGCCTGAGCGATGATCTCCGCCACAAGGGCGTCGGCGATTCCCTCCTGTACTACCACAACGGGCAGAGCCATACACCGTTCTCCTGCGCATCCAAATGAAGAATTGATGATTCCTGCCGCTACCCGTTTGACCGGAGCATCATTTAAAACAAGAGCATGATTCTTTGCTTCGCAGAGAGCCTGAACTCTTTTGCCCGTAGCCGCAGCGGTGGAGTAAATATGCATACCCACAGAAGTAGAACCAACAAAGCTGATTCCCTTGATGTCCGGATGAGTGAGAAGAATCTCTGCTTCCTTTCTGGAACAGGTGACAATATTGATAACACCGTCCGGCAGCCCAGCTTCTTTATACAGTTCCGCTATACGCATACAGGACTGAGGGGTAAAGGATGCGGCTTTCAGCACGATGGTATTGCCGCAGGCAATACACATGGGAGCCATCCACCCCATGGGGATCATCGCAGGGAAATTAAATGGCACAATACCGGCAAATACACCTAAAGGCATACGGTACAGCACCGTATCAAATCCGGCGGAAGCATCCATCAGGCTTTCTCCCATCATCAGTGACGGGGCACTGATAGCCTGCTCGGTTCCTTCTTTGGCTTTCAGGACATCGCCCTGAGCCTCTTCCCAGCTTTTCCCGTTTTCCTTTGCCACCAGCATGGTCAGTTCGTCCATATGCTCCATGAGCAAATCCCTGAGCTTATAGAGTACCTGAACTCTTTTTATCACAGGGGTAGATGACCAGGATGGAAACGCCGCTTTGGCTGCTTCCACGGCTTCTTCCACTTCTGCCGGAGTACAGCAGGGCACCTGGGCAATTACTTCTCCGGTACTTGGGTCGTAGGCATCAGAATACTTATCTGTCTTTGATTCCTTCCACTGACCATTTACAAGATACTTTAATTTTTTTACCTCTCCCATTATTATATCCTTTCCTTTCTCTTCGCTCAAGACACAACTCGTTTTAATAAACGGCTGTTTCAAGCGGTTTAATTAAATTCGTTTTTATATATGGAACCCGGTATACTCCGATTCTTAAAATAGCGGGCGGATCATCTGGTAACCGGATATCCGTATCTTTCTGTATGTAATCCGCCATTTCTGGCATAATTGAACGGACTTACGTAAGCGGCTCTATACATTGGAAGATCCGGATATGCTGCCTTACATTCTCATACACTCCCCGTACCATCGCCTCATTCAGTCCGAAATAATCATGTTTTCCTTCTGATTCCAGGTATTGTTCCGCTTCCTTCGTAAGACTGTCAAAGCTGGCTGTTGCGATGTTGATCTTCCGGATTCCAAGGCCTATGGCCTTCCGGAAGTCTTCCGGAGTAATTCCGGTTCCGCCGTGAAGGACCAGAGGTACATCAAGCTTCTGATCAATGGCTTTCAAAACATCAAAGGCCAGTCTGGGAGCCACCGGATAATTGCCGTGAGCATTGCCGATGGCTACTGCAAGTGCATCCACGCCGGTTCTCTGGCAAAAAGTTCTGGCATCGTCAGGATTGGTGCATCGGATTCCCTCATCAATGCTTCCATCCTCGCTGCCGCCCACAAGTCCGAGCTCCGCTTCTACGGTTGCTCCATATTCCCTGGCCAGCCTGACCGCTTCTAAGGTCTTTGCCATATTTTCTTCAAAAGGAAGGGTGGAGCCATCCATCATCACAGAGGTGAACCCATAATCCAGAGCCTGTTTTAACACCGGGAGGGTTTTGCCGTGATCCAGATGAACTGCAATATCTACCTTTGCATTCCTCGCCGCCTCCACCATCATAGGGCCCATCAGCATCAGAGGGGAATGGGGAAGACGCACTTCTGCGATCTGTAAGATAATGGAGGTATTCATTTCTTCCGCTGCCTTTACAGCTCCCTTCACCATCTCAAGGTTTCCCACACTGAAGGCCCCCACCGCCCGGTTCTTTTCTGAGGCCTGCTTCAGCAATTCCTTCATTTTTACTAATCCCATACTTCTTCTCCTTTATCCGGTTCTTCATCCCACAGACCGGGAAAAAACACCGTCAAAACTTCCACAGTAACAAATAAAGCTATGATCACAATATTTCATCATGGTCATGTGTTGATTCTATTAGTGTCATATGTTGGTTATATTTTAGCATTTATTTTAGGCCAAGTCAAGAAAATCTTCTAATTTTTTTATAAATTTGATCATGTTTTGGTTACTTCTTGATATTTTTCCAAGTATCTGTTATAATCTTACCATATCAGCATGCCAAAGAGGCTGCCAAGTAAGGAGCACACCTATGAGAATTTCCCGTATCGATCAACTGGAACAATATATATTGGAGCACAAGGCGGTTTCCAATGATGCCTTGTGTGAAGCATTTGAGATTTCAAAAAATACCCTGCGCCGGGACTTGGAGATCCTCGTCTCCAGGGGCAACGTGGAAAAGGTTTACGGAGGCGTAGTCGCATGCGAAAATACGGCAGCCATCCCGGATCTGGTCACCTTTCACGAACGTTCCGGCAGAAATGCCCAGGGCAAGCAGAGGATCGCCGCTCTGGCGGCCTCCTTTGTGAAGGAGCGGGATATTATATACATTGACAGCGGAACTACCACCATGAGCATTGTGGACCACCTGTCTCATCTAAGTGCGGTTACGGTTATTACCAACAGCCTTCAGGTTATTAACAAGTCCTTGAATTATCCTAATATCAACTTAATTGCCCTTCCGGGGTCCTTAAAGCGGGATACCGCCTCCCTGGTGGGCAGCTCCTGTGTGGAATACTTAGAGGACTATAACATTGTCCGCGCATTTATGGCCTGTACAGGGATCTCTGTCCAGGCCGGGGTCTGCAACGCTTCCACAGAGGAATACACCATTAAGAAAACAGCATTAAAAAAAAGCCAGAAGCATTATCTTCTGGCAGATTACACGAAATTTGGGCGAACCTCTCTCATGACCTTTGGAGAGATCGGACAGTTTGATTCCATCTTAACGGACCGGATGCCTGATGACGCCTTCTGCTCCTATTGCAGAGAGTTGGGCTGCGCCATTGAGACGGCTCCTGAGCCGTAGGACGGGTTCTTTCCTCCTCTTCAAAAAAAGGTGTATCCTGGAGTTTCTTCCTGAACGGACTCCTGGCTACGCCTTTTTCAGATCTTCAACGGGGATTCCTCTCCCTGGGGCATACCGTTTCAGAGGCCTGCCATAAGGGGGTAAGCCACCAGGCTTACCGGTGTTTATAAGAAGGATCTGCCGGATATCCGCCCCGTATCTTCTGCATCCCACGCTGCAGGGCGTCCTTTGACTGCCTCCAATCCGCATCCTTGTTTAAGTAATCAAACTTTTCCACAAACCAGTCAATATCGCCGGAAATCCGTTCCATGTTCTCTTCCATGAGTTTAAAAATCACCGGATAGAACGCCTGACGTTCCCTGTCATTTAAGTGCTCATCTGCCCCGCTGCATAAGTCCGCAAAGTGACGGAGGCAGAAACCCCTGCTATTTTCTAGCCGTTCCCGGAAGACAGGATCCTTTTTGTACAGGTAAAAAAAAGTGGCCACATACCGTTTATAGGTCTCGGAAAACCGGTCGCATATATAGCAGGTCTTCATCTTTTCCCGGATCCAGGCACTCACGGAATTGTGATTCCCTTCCTTTTTGGTAAACCGGTCCTTTAAGGAGGTTTTTCCGGGAGTAAACTCCTTAAATTCCCCCTTCATTTCCTTTATCAGGTTTTTATAATAGGTTTTTAATATCCAGCCATTTCCCAGGGCATTGCCGTAATCAAACATTTTCTTTTGATGGATGGGGCAGAAGCCGGACCGGTCCGTGGCTTGTCTTGTATCACTTTCCATATAAGATGCACAGGAGCCTAACACAAAATCCAGAAGCTCCTGTTCCGCTTTTCTTTCAAGAAAGCAGAACAGGCACTCATCATCGGCATCCATAGCATCATTTATGGGGATCTCATATAATTTTTCTTTCATCGCTTACACCTGCAACCGGTATTCCACAATCTGTACCACATTTGACTGTGTTTAAAGTTTCTGGTTTCATTTGCCTTGTTATCTTAATTACTACTCACTGCACGGTATTGCTTCCTTCTGTTTATTATCGGAGCGAAGCATGATAACGTTGCGTGTATACAAACCATGCAATGCTTGCTGATAATAATGACGACGAAATCAAAGCTGTTAGAACACTATATGTTTGCCAAACCAGTATCTTTGACCAACCATATCCTATGAACATTGGGAAGGCCCAGCACATGATACTCAAAATCGTAGCGGCTAGAAAAATAACGGTTACGATTATTGTCTTTTTTGTTATTGGCTGAGGCTCATTCCTTTTTACTCTGCGTAATCCTGAAAGAAAAAACAGTACAGCCAATAGGCAAAAAATAATTGTGGCAGACGACAATAGGATGTCCAAAAGCTGTGTGCCGCTTATTTCATAGGACTGGGTTAAATTGCCGTCTAATATGGCTATTATTTTTTGTACCAGGCTGATATTGGTATTTGCACCATTGGTCAGCAGGCAGACGGCTTTTCCTTCCTTTGGCAGCAGGGTAACTTGGGTACTGAAATTAGGATTGCCCCCTGAGTGCTCTATCATCGTTTGGCCGGCATTTACCTGCCAGCCCGCTGCATAATACATTTCGTTAACAGCTGGAACCGACAAATCACCCTGGTGTGATTTATCAATAACCGTATGGAATATTTCGGGTATGTCCTGCACAATCCCTATCTGTATCCCCATCCAACGGGCCATATCTTTTGTACAAGAAATGAGGTAGCCTGCGGGTTTATTCCCGGCATAATCCGGCGCATGATATGGAATTGTCATAAAAAAGGAAGAACGGTAGCCTTTTGCCATCTGTCCGGCAGCCCTGGCATCTTCTTTGTAAACATACGTCTGGCGAAGGCCTAACGGTTGAAATACCTGTTCCCTCATAAAGTCTTCATAGCTTTGTCCTGACACGGTCTCAATAACCAAGCCCAATACGTCATAATTAACAGTTCCATAGTTATACTGTTCACCGGGAGGGAACGCCAATTCAGCATCTGCCAGCATTTCCACAGTCTTTTGCAGCATATCCGGCGTATTGCCTTGCGGAATATTTTGAGTATGTCTACTATTTGTTAAGCCGCTGGTATGGTGAAGAAAGTGATTGAGTGTAAGGCGATGCATATCCACAGGTTTTCCTTGATACTTTAACGTAAACCAAGGCAGATATTTTTGGACAGAGTCAGTCATTGACAGCCGCCCCTGCTCTTCCAGCAGCAGAATACCCGTGGCAGTAAAAGCTTTACTCACCGAAGCCAGCTCATACAGTGTATTTTCACTTGCAGACAACTCCTTTTCACGGTCTGCATACCCGGAAGAAAAGTAGAACACTTCATCATCAGCAAGTATTGAGACTGACATTCCCGGCACCCCTGATTTACGACAGGCTTCATTAAGCAACGCTTGAATTGCTGCAGATTGCTCATCTGGCAGCGCATAACTTTTTGATGGGAATCCTGAGATGAATAATAGCATTGTTAATGCAAATACAATAGCCTTTTTCATAAACGCTCCATGTTGAATTATTTATCTTAACTGGAATCAAATGAGTCTTCCTTTCCCAATATAGCATAGCCCATAATATTTTGGTAGTATTTTTAGCAGTTGAAAGAATGATATAATGAGGAGCCATGCAAAAAGTCCTTGTATTAACAAGGACCTTACAGAAAATGATGCTTTTTACACCTTAAACCGGTAGCCAACTCCCCAAATCGTTTCAATGTACTGGGGCTTTGCCGTATTAAATTCGATCTTTTCCCTGATCTTCTTAATATGGACGGTAACCGTGGCAATATCTCCGATGGATTCCATATCCCATATTTTGTTGAACAGTTCTTCCTTGGTAAAAACGTGGTTTGGATTCTGGGCCAGGAAGGTTACTAGGTCAAATTCCTTGGTGGTAAAATTCTTTTCCTCTCCATTGACCCATACCCGTCTGGCTGTTTTATCAATCTTAAGGCCACGGATCTCAATGATCTCATTGTCCGGCACTCCGCTGCCGATCAGCCTTTCATAACGGGCAAGATGGGCTTTCACACGGGCAACCATCTCACTGGGGCTGAAGGGTTTCGTGATGTAGTCATCAGCCCCCAGGCCAAGCCCCCGGATCTTATCAATGTCTTCTTTCTTTGCGGAAACCATAATAATGGGGGTGTTTTTTACCTCCCTGACCTTCCGGCAGATTTCAAAGCCATCCACACCCGGCAGCATCAGATCCAGGATCACCAGATCAAAATCCTCATGAAGCGCCATATGAAGTCCTTGTTCTCCATCATTCTCGATCTCAACCTCAAATCCGCTCAGCTCCAGATAATCCTTCTCCAGCTCTGCTATGCTTTCTTCATCTTCCACAATCAGTATCCTGCTCATTCCTGTATGACCTCCTGGTATTTTCTCAAAACAAAATGTATCTCTGTTCCAATGCCTTCCTTACTGGTGGCCCAGATCCGGCCTCCATGATCCTCAATAATCTTCTTAACGATGGACAGGCCGATTCCGCTTCCGCCCTGAGAAGAATTCCTGGAAGAATCAGTGCGGTAAAACCGGTCAAAGATGTTAGGCAGGTCCTTTGCCGGGATCCCTTTTCCGTTATCCTCGATCTCCACCTGGATGAAGTCTCCCACATCCTTGATCCGGATATTGATAATGCCGTTCCTTTTATCCATATATTTTACAGAATTGCTGACAATATTATTAATGACCCGGCGAAGCTGCTCTGCGTCCGCAATGACCACCACATCCTCGTCCACATAATTAAAGTATCCCAGTTCAATGCTCCGGTCTTCCATCTCAAGTCCCACTTCATCCACGCAGTCTCTGAAATAGCCTGCCACATTGATCTTGGAAAAGGTATAAGGGATCTTGTTGGTATCGATTTTAGAGTAAAACGTCAATTCGTCAATCAGCTTGTCCATGTCATTGGCCTTGTTGTAAATGGTACGGATATAGCGGTCCAGCTTTTCCGGAGAGGAAGCCACTCCATCCATGATTCCTTCCACATACCCTTTAATCGCAGTGATGGGTGTCTTTAAATCATGGGATATATTGCTGATCAGCTCCTTGTTCTCCTTATCATATTCCACCTTTTCCTCTGCGGATTCCTTAAGCCGGATCCTCATTTCCTCAAAATCCAGGCAAAGCTGCCCGATCTCATCGTCATTTTCCACCTCCAGGGAAAAGTCCAGATTCCCATCCCGGATTTTCTTGGTGGCAACCTGAAGACGCCCTAAGGGGCTTACCACAGACCGGTATACCCACATCATTAAGATGGCATCGGTAAACACGATGATCATAATAATGGCCATGAGCATTTCCGCCATCATGACCTTGATTTCAGGAAGAAGGCCGTTCACATTGGAAACAATGAATACGCTCCCCTTATCCCCATCAGGATATAGAAAATCCATCTGCTTTACCAGATGCTGGGTTTCTCCATCCAGATAGATGGCACCGTCTATGTTGCTGTCCATCTCCTCGTATTTGGGCAGCTGGCCGTATAGACCCTGGGTAATGTGGCTGTTCCCGTCAAAAATAAGGGAGTCTCCCTTTCGCACAATCATATAGGCATATTTGGATGCCAGATTCTCGTTAAGTTTTGCCAGATAATCCCCATCCTGAAACTGCCTCGGGTCACTTTGAAGGATCTGGCTGATTTCCTTCTGCTCCGTCCTGGTCAGACGGTTAAAAATCTGCAGGGAATTGCTTGACAGAAGGTCGATCTGTTCCGTCAGATTATAGGCTTTCCGGAACGCCTTCATCTGGTAATTGCCAAGCCCTGCAACCACTGCAAAGATCAGGGTCAGGGGAATTACCGTTATAATCAAAAATGCCACGACCAGACGGGTTCTCAATCTTAATTTCACTATTCTCGTCTCTCCCATGCTCTGAAACTTCATTTATAACGAAAAATTAATATTACTTAGGGGTATTATAACACACATAGGCAAGAGAATTTATAAAACAATTCTAAAATTTAAGACATTGCTGCAAAATAACCGGATTTTACCATTTATTTTTTCAATTTACTATTATCTCGCAGAATAAAAGCAGATGCAAAGAAGGCTTTCCCTCCCGTGCACAGCGGCTTTCAGCAGTTATCATAAATAAAAAATGCTGCATCCTTCCGCATAAGAAAGGATACAGCATGGATGATTTTTAAATATCTGGCCTTTATTTATAACTCCTTTGGATTGATACCAAAATGATGAAAAAGGATCTTTTCCGCTTCCCCATTCCATAATCCCTTATGGGCCTTACAGGATTCACTGAGCTTTTGAAACAGCGGATCAGTCTTTCCCAGCTCTTCAAAATCGCCGATAGCGGTTAAAGGCATATCAAATTGTGTATAAGTGAGTTTTTTGCCTCCGGGTATGGAAGGCAGATTCTTTGTCGCCTCTGCAATGCTGTCAATACCTCCTATATGGGTTACCATAACAGCCGCTTCAATGGCTCCTTTGGCTGACAGCTGATTGGCCTCTACCAGATCATCTGTGTTACCGCCTGTGGTTCCCATAATATGTGTGCTTGTGTAGTGGCAGTTGTAAAGATTGATTTCCGCCTGAAACTGGCTGTCAGAAGGACCGGCAAAAAAATTCATGCAGCCGTCAAAGGCAAGGAGCTTATCTCCCATTTCCGCCACTTCTTTCACAGGGACATAAACAAATACATCATCATAGCCATGGCCGCCGGTAATGGCCATAAGTTCAGAAATAGGATCCTTCATTTTAGCTGTATTAACATAGAGAAGCTGAATACCTCTCTCCAAAGCGGTTTCTTCTGATATCACTTCCTTTGCCCGGGCGATCCGTTCATCACTGATATCCGTGACCACGATCCGCTTCGGCTTATTTTCAAACTGAAGGCCATAGCTGACCGCACCCAGGCCCATGGGGCCGCATCCCCCCATAATCAGGATGTTACCATCGGTTTTGGTTCCCATGGCATGATCATAATTTCTTTTGTTGGTATGATAATTGGCATGGAATCCGCCTATGATGCAGCTCATTGGCTCTCCCAGGGAGGCTTCAAAAAAGCTCTCCCCGGTGTAATCCAGAAGACACCCCAGCTCCATCACCTCGTTCGGCATGATACAGTAAGTACAGGCCCCTCCGCAGAATTCATAAGAATATCCCGGTGAATCCAGCTTTCCCATGTAATTTAACGCTGGCTGCAGAGAAAATTTCTGCCCCGGCCGAAAATGATCCTTCCACTTGTTCCCAACTTCGACAATCAGCCCCGAACATTCATGACCGACAATCACCGGATTGGTGTCCATGTTTTGGGGAGCCCTTTTATGCTTTTTCCCCTGTTTTACCAGCTTGTAGGTGGACATACAGATGCTGTCGCTCATGATTTTTACAAGAATTTCATCTTCCTTGATCTGTGGAAGTTCAAACTCCTCCAGTCTCAAATCATCCGTACCATACATTCTTACCGCTTTTGTTTTCATAGTTCCATCCTCCAACCTTATTCTTAAATTTTACACGAAATCTCCATCAGCTCTACCTGCTTAACCAATTCATCTACCAGACTGCGGGGAGGCGGTTTGGTCCCTATGCTGGTGACCGCACCTGCAGAGGCTCCCATGCATAAGCGGATGCAGGTTTCCAGGGGAAGCTTTTCATCCCAGCTGTATGCCATGGCCGCTACCAGGGCATCCCCGGCACCTACGGTGGAATGAGCTTTTACCCGAAGCCCCGGACAACGGTACCGCTTCTCCTTTGTCAAAAAAATGGCACCCATCTGTCCAAGGGAGATTGCAGCCATGGAGGCTCCATGATTTAGAAGCTTCTCTCCCATGGAAACCAGCTCCTGTTCGGAAGCCCTGTAATCCATCTGATAATACCGCTCCAGCTCGGAACGGTTAGGCTTTAACATATCCGGCTCCCCTTTTAAGGATTCAGAAAACAGCGGACCGTCCGCATCCAGCAAAACCTTTGCCCCCTTTTGGTGAACCTGTTCCGTGATCCTGCGGTAGATATCCGTTGGTATCCCCGCAGGTATGCTTCCTGCCAGTACAAACAGGGTATCAGGATTTGCATAGCCTTCCAGCTTATTAAGCAGATCTTCCAGCTGTTCCTTTGATACTTCCGGTCCGGGTTCATTAAGCTCTGTCACCTCCCCGGTTTCCTCCACCACCTTTAAATTCGTTCTCGTCTCCCCTTTTACTTCCACGAAATCGGTCCTTATGCCAAGGTCAGCCAGGACCTGTCTGATGATGGTGCCGCTGGTTCCTCCCACAAAACCTGTGGCAATGCTTTCCCCTCCTAATTCCCTGATTGTCTTGGAAACGTTAATGCCTTTCCCGCCGGCATCAATCTCCACCCGCTTTATTCTGTTTAAATCTCCCCGTTCAAATCTTCCAATATCCACTGTTTTATCAATGGCAGGATTCATGGTAACTGTAACGATCATTAAGAACACCCCTTTCCGGTAAACATGGTATGGATCTCCTGTGCGCTGTACCTGGTGATCCGATTCACATCCTCCGGATCAGCAAGGCACTGTGCAATGACGGAAAGTATCTCCAAATGTTCCTCTCCTGCCCCTGCGATCCCTATGACCAGCTTTACCTGCTCTCCTCCCCAGTCTGTTCCGTCAGGAAATACCATGACTGCGATACCGGAGCGTTTGATGTTTTTTTTCGCTTCCTCCACACCGTGAGGAAGTGCGATCCCATTGCCGATGTTCGTAGGAAAGGTCAGCTCCCGCCGAAGCATTGCCTCTATATAGGACTCATCCACGCAGCCGCTTTGGCAAAGCATATTCCCAACTTCCCTTATGACTGCCTCTTTTTCTCCAGGTCTGCAATTTAAACGGATATTTCCAAGTTCCAGAAGTTCTGTATTCTTCTCTTCATTTTTTTTCCCGTATCCAAACACGCTAATCCCCTCCTCTGCTGGTGTTCTAAGTAAATTATAGTGGCCGCATCTCTTCTTTTTCAACGAAAACAAAATGGCATTTGGCGCCATCAGATGGCGCCAAAACTGAAAATCAAAAAAAGCCGGATCCTATTCGGACCCGGCTTTCCTGCCTTTCTTCCTCACATCTTATCCAGATAATGTCTGAAATACTGATTCAAATACCGGGAAACAAGAGTTCTTATCTCCTCTATTCCTCCATGCCTCACCGCTTCCAGAAACTCCTCCTCTTCAATCAGCCGTTCGCTTAAAACCCCCAGGATCTCACTGTTTTCTACTTCGTGGTCATCCTTTGGCACCAGCATGACAAGCACAACACATACCCCCTTAAAATAAGGGTTGCTAAAAGGCTCTCCGTCTTTCGTCTGGCAGACCGAGAATACCGGTTTTACCACCCCTTCCGTCCTGGCATGAAGCAGGGCAAAGTTTAAGTCAGGGAATATCTGGCTGCATAGCCGTTCTCTCCTCATTAAATCCTCCTGGATCATGATCTGGCGGTCAGCGTAGGAGGCCAGCTTCTCACTGACGGCTATGAGCAGTTCCTCAAAGGTGATCCCGTTGTCTACCCGCTGGAACTCCATGAGCCTGATGACATTTTTGATCTGGACAGCCATAAAATTCACCTGGTCCAACTGAATGGTAAACTCCTTGTTCTCCTGTTTTTTAGGCATATATTCACACTGGCGGACCTTACCGGCGATCCGTTCCATTTCTTCAGCGGAAAGCAGGGGACTTACATACAGGATGTCCGCCTCCTCCTTTAATGGCACCGTGGATACAAAGAAATCCGTCTTGCTGAGCACATAGGGGGATACGTCTGTCATTCCATAAACAGACAGTTCCACCCTGTCTGAAAAATCTCTGGCAATTTTGGAAGACATGAGCCTGGAAATCCCGATCCCACTGGCGCAGACGATCCCTATATTCACCTTTCTCCGGCTTTCCTTTCTGCTTTCCATCCGGACTTCTGCCGCACCGAAGTGTACCGCAAGAAATCCGATCTCCGGTTCCGGCACCTCATATCCATATCGTCTCTCGATCACCTTGGCAACGGTCCTGCACCGCTCAAATATGGCCGGATAATCCCGTTTGATCTGCTCCAGCAAAGGATTCTGGATCTTCATACCATTGGCAAGACGAACCAAAGTAGGCTTTAAATGGGCGATCAGGCCCTGAATCACAAATTCTTCATCCTGCTTCAGCAGATAAGCGATACCATCGTTATAGCAGTCGATCATTTCATTGACCACCTCCCACAGCTCCCTGGATTCCTCAATTTCACTTCTTGACTTCTCGTCAATATTCAGCTGCTGGATTTTAGAGCCTTTGATGTGAAGGCAGATATAGGCACATTCAATTTCCGGAATCTGAATCTGAAATTCTTCTTCCAGGGATTTCGTAATGGTTTGTGCCAGATCATAATCCTGGTCTTTCTGCAAAAAATCCGCCATAAGGGGATTTTCCTCAATGATCTCCTGCCTGCGGATCCGGTTCACGGCAATCGCCACATGGATTACCAGGCCAAGGTAGGAGTCCTGGGTCAGGTTTAAGATTCGCTTATCCCGTATCCTTAAGATGCAGGCGGTAACCCGATTTACAATATCGTCATCCAGAATTCTGTATATATTCCTCTCACTTTTATTCTGGATGACATTTAATACGGACTGGTTCCGGTCTTCATACATCCCCTGTATGATCTCCGTATGAATGTTTTCATCAATAAACACCCGAAGGGCCCGGCGGAAATCCCGTTCACTGCCCTCAATGAACACGCCGTATCCCGGTTTTCTCTTTATCTCCAGATGATACTTATGAAACCACTCCTTTGCCGCCTCTAAATCCGAGCTGACCGTTGCCTCGCTGACTCCGAATAAATCACTGTAATAATACAGCTTTTTCAGCGTCTTATCCTTTAGAATTTCAAGAATCAGGCGCTTCTGCCGTTCAATCCGGTCAGAAACATCAAGAGCATCATCCGCTTCAAGCTCAGCCTTTAAAACGTTTATCTGCTCCCTGTCTCCCTCCAGCCAGATGCCGGTTCCGGTTTTTGAGCAAAAAGTCAGGCCGTATTTCTTCAGCGCCCTGGGAATGTATTCCAGCTCCCTTTGCACCGTTCTTTTGCTGATGCGGATCTGATCTGCAAGCTGCTTCACAGGAACAGGCCCATTCTCTTTCAGAAGAGCCAGAACGATCTGCTGCATCCTGGGCGTAAAATCATTACCTGCCATCTCATCCACCTCCCATTAACCAGTTCAGGAGCTCCTTATAGCCAGACATATCCGTTAAATTGTCCACCGTAAAGCATGGAGTATGAATTCCTGACAGGAAGCGGGCAAAATCCTTCTGGCAGACAATGGCATCTGCATCAGAAGGAATCCGGTCAGCCGACACATGGAAAACCTCCACACCTGTCAGTCCTTCCAGCCTTAGTTTTTTCTTAAAAAGGGCACTGGCCATGGCACTGGAGCCCATTCCCACATCGCAGACAAAATAAATTCTGGCATGTTCCATTCTCTTCATCGGCATCTCCCCGGCCTTCCGTTCCTTTTCTTGATCAATGGATGGGTTCCCCCTATTCCCCGACAGGATCAGGCAGGATAAAAGGCAGGTTACCACAGCGGAGAGAAGGATCCCCATAACAATCCCCACCCAATGCTTTTTATCCGCCATAATCAGTATCGTGATGATGCTCCCGGGTGAAGCCGGCCCCAGAAGCCCGCTGTCTGACATCATGAAACAGTAATTTCCCGCAATGCTGCCGGCTATGGCAGCAGACAATAATCGGATGTCTGACAGTACATAGGGGAAATAAACTTCATGGATGCCCCCCAGAGACTGGATAATTAGACTGGAAACCATTGGTTTTCTCATGTTCCGGTAAACCAGGGCATGAGCAAGAAGGATCCCGAATCCCGGACCCGGATTGGTCTCCAGGAGAAACAAAATGGAACTCCCCTGGGTTTTCAGCTGTTCCAGCCCCAGCGGCAGAAAAAAGCCGTGATTGATCCAGTTATTAAAAAAAATGATTTTTAACGGCTCTACCACAAAGCTGATAAAAGGGATGGTTCCCTTGTCTATCATAAATGACAGGCCATTCCCCAAAAAACCCAGCAGCCATTCCGCCACCGGTATGAGCAAAACATAGGCAGCGCCTCCTGCAAGCAGCCCTAAAGATGCTAAGTATAAGTTGCTGAAGAGCATCTCAAAGCCGGCAGGAATCCGGTGCTTGATCCGGTCCAGCCCCTTCCTGCAGAGGAAACCGGCGATGCCGCCTGATATGGCAGACAGGATCATGGCAGAAGCAGGCTCCGTCATAACAACAGCAGAAGCGGCAAGGGTGCCGGCTAAACCGCCGGCATCCCCGCCGCACATAGTGCCTGCTTTATATCCCATAAACACCGGAATCACCAGAAAAGATAAAATGTTAGACATTTCATACAGGTGCTCATTCTGGAATATGCCTGCCGAAAAGACTGACAGCAGCCCTGCTGTCACAAACAAAGGTATGCATTCAGCGATCACCCTGCTGTAATACTTCAGTACTTTCCCCGCTACTTTCATCTATGAAATTCCCCTTTTGAACCCATGATATACATATATAAGTATTATATCATGGTTTACAATCGGATACCAGAAAGGCTGATTTTTTTCTATAAATTTGCCTGATTGCTTTTTAACGATTCCACAAGCTGGTCATATTCCGGAGCTGCCAGGAAATTGGTGATCAAAACCAGTTGTGCCTCGGGACTGCTGTGAGCCGCACGTTCCTTCAATTCCTTATGAGTCACCACAATCTGGGCATCCAATGGAATTGAGGAAACCGGTGAGTGAACCACTTCAATAGTTCCGAAACCTGCTGCTGCCAGCTTTTTTTTCAATACGGTAGCGCCCATAGCGCTGGAACCCATACCTGCATCACAGGCAAACACGATTTTTTTAACACTCCCACCAGATACCGTTTTCTGATCCACTGTCTGATTTCCTTTGGACTCCTGCTTCATCTGCTGAACTTTATCCTTCGATTCATCCAGATCTCCGCTTTTACCTGCAAACCGCAGCAGAGGAAGTGCCACAAGGAAGGAAACAACGGCTGCTACCGTAACACCTGCCAGCACACCAAAGTATCCTCCTCTAGGCGTCATTGCAAGAACAGCCAGAATGCTTCCGGGAGATGCCGGTGAGGTCAGGCCCACACCAAGGAGCTGGAACACAAAGATTCCGCTGGCTCCGCCTGAAATAACCGCCAGAAGCAAAAGTGGGTTCATCAGGATGTAGGGGAAATAAATCTCATGGATTCCACCTAAAAAGTGAATGATGATTGCGCCAGGTGCCGAACTTTTGGCAGATCCTTTCCCAGCAAGACAATAAGCCAGTAAAACTCCCAGTCCAGGCCCTGGATTTGCTTCCAGAAGGAAAAAGATGGATTTTCCGATTTCCTCAACCTGCTGGATTCCCATAGGAGAAAGGATCCCATGGTTGATGGCATTGTTTAAGAACAGGATTTTGGCAGGCTCAATAAAGATGCTTGCCAAAGGCAGCAGCTTATGATCCACAAAGAACCCAACTCCTGATTCCATCACCCGGTTCATAACCTCTACAAAAGGCGCAACTCCCTTTAAGGCGATAACCGTTAAGATGGCACCGATGATGCCCAGAGAAAAATTATTAACCAGCATCTCAAAGCCGGCAGGGACCTTTCCCCCCATTTTGCGGTCGAACTGCTTAATCACCCAGGCACTGGCAGGTCCCACGATCATTGCCCCGATAAACATGGGAACACTGGAACCAACGATCACGCCCATCGCTGTGATTGCGCCGATCACGCCGCCCCGCTGGCCGTATACAGCCGAACCGCCTGTATAGGCGATCAAAAGCGGCAGCAGCATGCTGGCCATAGGTGAAACCAAAGCTCCCATGGCTTCATTGGGATACCAGCCCGTTGGAATAAACAATGCCGTAATCAGTCCCCATGCAATAAATGCACCGATATTAGGCATTACCATACCGCTTAAAAAGCGGCCAAATACTTGTACCTTCTCTTTCATATTACATACCCTCACTTCATAATATAGTATTTACTGTGTGATCCGTGGAAGGTATGATTGGCCAATCAATTCCTTTTCATAGCCTTATTATAATCAATATGAGCTTCCGATTTCAACTCGAAGAAACTGGGATTTGGCGCTAGTTTTAGTGCCAAATATGAAAAACCATAAAGTCCTTGCCCCATCCCCTTATAAATTCCTCTTAAAACAGGCTTTAAGGCCTTCCCCATAAGGATCTTTCTCATAGAAATCAGTCTTACCGGAGCCTGCCTTTATCCATAGAAAAAAGATGCCGTAAAAATCAGCTATGAACCAGCTGTTTTTTGCGGCATCCTTCTTATATGGTTATGATTATAAATATTCCTTTAAAAGAGAAACCTTATCAAGCTTTTCCCATGGCAAATCTAAATCGTTTCTTCCAAAATGCCCATAAGCCGCGGTCTGTCTGTAGATGGGGCGGCGTAAATCCAGCATCTTAATGATTCCGGCGGGACGAAGGTCAAAATTCTGGCGGATAATGTCCACAACCTTCTCATTGCTCAGTTTTCCGGTTCCAAAGGTATCCACCATAATGGAAGTAGGGTGAGCCACGCCGATGGCATAGGAAAGCTGGATCTCACATTTGTCGGCAAGACCTGCTGCCACTATGTTCTTTGCCACGTAACGGGCAGCATAAGCAGCGGAACGGTCCACCTTAGTACAGTCCTTGCCGGAAAATGCACCGCCGCCATGACGGGCATAGCCGCCATAGGTATCAACGATGATCTTACGGCCGGTCAGACCGCTGTCTCCGTGAGGTCCGCCGATGACAAAGCGTCCGGTAGGATTAATATAGAATCTGGTATTCTCATCTACCAGCTCTCCTGGCAGGACTTCATCAAATACATATTTTTTAATGTCTGCATGGATCTGCTCCTGGCTCACGTTCTCATCATGCTGAGTGGATAAAACCACTGCATCCAGGCGGAGAGGTTTGCCGTTTTCATCGTATTCCACGGTTACCTGGGTCTTTCCGTCAGGACGGAGATAGGTCAGTGTTCCCTCCTTGCGGACCTTTGTAAGCTTAAGAGCCAGTTTGTGGGCAAGAGCGATGGGGTATGGCATAAGTTCCTCGGTCTCGTTGCTGGCAAAGCCAAACATCATTCCCTGGTCTCCGGCTCCGATGGCATCGATCTCTTCCTCAGACATTTTGTGTTCCTTTGCTTCCAGTGCACGGTCAACGCCTAAGGCAATGTCCGCAGACTGCTCGTCCAGGGCTACCACAACGCCGCAGGTATCACAGTCAAACCCGTACTTTGCCCGGTCATAACCAATTTCCCTTACGGTCTCCCGTACCACCTTCTGTATGTCTACGTATGCATGGGTGGTGATTTCTCCCATGACCATAACAAGACCTGTCGTACAGCAGGTTTCACAGGCCACACGGCTCATGGGATCCTGCTTTAACATCTCGTCCAGAATCGCATCAGAGATCTGGTCGCACATTTTATCCGGATGTCCTTCTGTAACGGACTCGGATGTAAACAATAATTTTTCCATGTTGTCATTTCCTCCTTCTTGCTACGCTCATTAGGCAAAGCCCATCGTTTTACCGGAAAACAGGTATGCCTGCAGGGCGTTCCTCCTTGATATCACATGGGGGAATAACAAAAAGAAAAGTCCGCAGCAACGCGGACTTGATTCAACAATGTATCAAATCCTCTTATTGCTCGATTTCTCGCTCAGGTTGGCACCTTCCAGCCGCTCCTTCTGGCGAAACGCCATCATTTCCGGTCGGGGTTGCCGTGACTTCACAGATCCTTTGTATCTCCATCACTCTGAATAAGGGATATTACGTACTTTTCATTTGTTATTCAATTGTAAGTTTAACGCATATCTATTTTAACGTATTTGAAATCAGCTGTCAAGAAAATTCTATTACATCCCAGTGATGAATAAATTTCTTGCAAAAACCGGGCCACTATTGTATAATGACGCTATTCTTTAAATGATCGCCATATGAAATCCATGGAATGGGCACAGCACAGACCGTGGGCGGATGGCACTCTGGAGACATCTGCATATGCAGGGGCCGAAGGGGCAAGCGTTTCGGCGCGAAACTCTCAGGCAAAAGGACAGAGGCGGTTTTTCCCTTTTTGGGGGAGAATATCGCATAATCTCTGTTTTTTTGTGAGTGGGAGTCTATCCCACTCTTTTTTTTCAAAAAATTATGAAGGAAGGGAAGTAGAAAATCAATGCAGGTAATTGTTGAATTTTTTAACAAACTGGACTCGGCAATATGGGGGATGCCCATGATCGTACTGCTTTTTGGCACCCACCTGTTCATGACCGTGCGCACAGGCTTTGTTCAGCGCAAAACCTTTACAGCCATCAAGCTGTCTGTAACAAAAGATCCAGATTCACCAGGTGAGGTCAGCCAGTTTCAGGCCCTGACTACTGCGCTTGCCTCCACCATCGGCACAGGCAATATAGTAGGTGTCGGTACGGCGGTATTTTTAGGCGGCCCCGGGGCAGTTCTCTGGTGCTGGCTGACCGGCGTATTCGGCATTGCTACCAAATATGCGGAATCCCTGATTGCAGTCAAATACCGGGTGCAGACAAGGGATGGCCGTATGCAGGGCGGTGCCATGTATGTACTGGAGCGGGCACTGGGTCTGAAGTGGCTGGGCATTCTCTTTGCCTTGTTTGCTTTGTTTGCTTCCTTTGGAATTGGAAGCGGCACACAGATCAACGCCATTGCTGAAATCATTGAAAACAACGTTCCCCTGCCCATTCCCCGCATTGCAATAGGCCTTGTCTTCGGGGTGATCACCGCGGTTGTCATTATCGGAGGGATCAAGTCCATAGCAACCGTGTGCGAAAAGCTTGTACCCTTTATGGCGTTTTTCTATGTGACCGGCTGTCTGATCATTCTTGTTATAAACGCTGACTTCATCCTTCCTGCCTTAAAGGCAATTATTACCCTGGCCTTCCAGCCCGGTGCGGTAGCAGGGGGGCTGGTGGGCCGCGGCATCATGCTGGCCATGCAGTATGGAATCGCCCGGGGACTGTTTTCCAATGAGTCAGGTATGGGTTCTGCACCTTTGGTGGCATCGGCTGCACAGACACGAAATCCGGTGCGCCAGGCCCTGGTGTCCTCAACCGGCACCTTCTGGGATACGGTTGTGGTCTGTCTTATGACCGGTCTGGTTCTGGTCACGACTGTAATGAAAAACCCTGATATCAATATGGATATGATCCAAAACGGCGGTCAGATGACCACTGCCGCTTTCAGCCAGATCCCAGTCCTTGGGCCGGGGATTTTGGTAATCGGCATCATTACCTTTGCCTATTCCACCATTCTTGGCTGGTCTTATTACGGGGAACGGTGCTGTGAGTACTTATTCGGCGTCAAGGGTATGCTGCCCTATAAGATCATCTTCGTTGCAATCGTCGTTGTAGGCCCTGTGCTGTCCCTGGATCTGGTATGGACGATTTCAGACATTCTCAACGCTCTGATGGCAATCCCCAACCTGGTGGCTGTGCTGCTTCTGTCAGGTGTGGTAGCCAAGGATACCAGGTATTATCTAAGTCACCTGGATGAAAGGGATGAGACACCCATTCCGGTTATTGATAAGTAAAAAAATGCCTCAAAAAATAATATCAAAGCAACCGCGACGAAGCAGGTATTGCCGGACATTATTTTTTGAGGCACTTTTTATTTATTTAGCTAAAAGATTTAAAGCAAAATACATGAGGTAATTTTTCCTGGCCCTCCGGGTAGAGTTGCCGGTAAATCTCCTGCCACAAAGTTCCTATTGAATCCTCCCCCTCCCGAATATCCTCTACGATCAGACCGCCATTCTCCATTAACAGCTCATACGCTTGATCAAATTCTTCAAGCTCCTTTAAAGCAATGATATAGTATAACCTTATTCTGCCTTCCCGCACAATGGGATCCGGAAGACCCAAGTATAACTCTTTCATCTCACCGTATGCGCCACAATTATTTAATAGTTTAAATACATCTTTTGCATAAGACAGGCTGTTACGGCATAGTTTCATGCCTTCTAATGCAAAAGACACGGCATTCTGCCTATCCTCCTCTAACCTGTAAACCGCAGCTAACCCCAGTTTGGCCCATGGATTTTCAGAACAGTTATCTGAATTCAGGAAATTTTTCTTTGCTTTTGAAAAATCCCTGGAATAATAGGCATGAAAGCCAAGATGCAGCCAGGCATACCAATTATGGGAATCTTGTTCCCTAACATAATCACTTAATCTTTGGTAAAGATAATCATCCAGAATATAATCTTCTGGTACCTGCATCGGATCGGGAGAAGAAAGCTTTCCCCACTGTAAAAAGTCTTCCCATTCTTTTTGCCTGGTATCAGGACTGCTGAAATCCAGTTGGGGAGCAAGAGGAGGAAGATGGCGCTCTTCCCGCAGCCGGTTTTCCAGTCTACCATATCCGCTTCCTCTATAGATAACGGTTCCTTCTGTTTTTGCCAGTTGACGGGTTTTTATAAGTTTCTCTTCCAAAGTATTAAATTCAGCCAGCTCCCTTATATAAGAACCAACCGCTTTCTGTGCTGATGAGAAATCCTGCAGAGTATCCTTTGATATCCGTACCGGACCATACTGCTCAATCCATTCCCAGGCAGTATTGGGAGCCATAGGAATACATCCATATTGGGTTTTGCCAAGGCCGGCCTGAATCTCTACGTATCTTCCTGCCTCTTTTGTCAGGAACTCCTGCCACCGGTCAGACCCCTCATTCTTCCCCCAGCAGAAAAGCTTGCGTCCTCGAAGGCGGTTTGTGGACATCTGGACCAGTCCATAGCCCTCTTGATTTACATTTGCAATGAATTTTAACTCTTTCTCCGGAATATCAAAGAAATAATCTACCTGAGTCTCGATGTTCCCATAGGCTGTCACATCGGTTTCCCGGACATAAGGTATGGATACCTTCTCAATGATGCCGTTTGTATTTGTATAAGCCTCCTGAGCAGGGACAATCACTCTCCCGCCCGGATACTCCGGAACTGCCATATTGCTCCACCAGTACATGGGAACAACCTGTTCATTCTGGTTATGAATGCGCATTCTGCAGTTTAGGTACCTGCTCTCTTTCTCCAGCCAGAAATCAATCTGATATGCTGTCTTTCGGATTCTTTCAAACTCATAGAACCGTAACACAGGTGTGGTCCCATCCTCCAGGCTCAGTTCCGCGGTAAATACCTGGGACATAGTGAAAGGATGATGGCCGATCATTCCGATATTCCATTCCACTCCTCCGCTGAACCATGCATTTCGCAGCGCAAGATTGCTTGGACGGATGACATCATTGGTATATAATAAGTTTGTTCCGGTCTGCTTATCAATGAAACTCCAGAGCCTTCCGCCATAGGTTGGAAGAAAGGTCGCCTTTAAATATTCATTTTCCAGGACGGCAACAGGAACCTTCTCCGGTTTCAGTTTGCGGTTATACGTATTTTGCAGGCGGTATGGATAAACACTTTGAAGCTGGCCATAGCCTTCATAGATTTCTTCATATTCATTGAGAATTGATTTCACTTTATTCTGTATGTTGAGTTCTCCCAAAATATCCGGCAATGCGGAATCCGGTCCTAAATCGCTGACCTCCATACTGATTTCAGAAAATGTTAATTGCGGTTCCATTCCGCTCCTCCTCTGGCTCTTAATGAACGTTATCCCTTGACTCCGCCCCCGGTAATACCGGCAATGATCTTTTCCGACAAAAAGATATAAAGGATAAAGGTAGGCAGAAATACAATGATAACGGATGCAAACATGCCTGACCAGTCTCCTGTATATTTCATGGAATTAATCATGGAATACAGTCCCACTGCAACCGGACGCACCCTGTCGGAATTGGCAAAGATCAGGGAGATGAAATACTCGTTCCAGATATTTATAAAATTAAAAATAGTTACGGTTATGATCCCTGACTGGGCCATGGGAAACATGATCAGCCAGAATGCCCTCATGGGAGGACAGCCGTCGATAGCAGCTGCTTCCTCGTAAGCCCTGGAAATATTAGCAAAGAAAGTGAGGAGAAAAATAGTCGTATAAGGAACATTAATCCCCACATAAAGGAAAATCAGTACCCCTTTATTTGCAACATAGTTGTTCAGCACGTTCATTCCGGCGATAAGGCTGAACAGAGGAAGAACAATCATGACCACAGGCACTCCCATCGCCGATACAAGACTGGTCTGGATCATCTTATTGCCTGCAAAGTGAAACCGGGACAGCACGTAGGCAGCCGGCGCGCAGATCAGGACCAGAAGGGTACAGGAAACAACGGAATACATCAGGGAGTTAAAGAAGATGGAGGAAACATTGGAATTGGTCCATGCCTTTACATAATTCTCAAAATGGATTCCCTGGGACAAGACATGGCCTGAAAAAATGGCCTTTGTGGTGGAAAAGCTGGCGGCCACCACCCAGCCCAGCAGTACAACCGTAAATAATATCCAAATAGTCAGGAGCAGATATCCTGGAAATAGCTTAAGCTCTCTTTTCCAGTTAAATGGCTCCATAAGCGTTCTTTTTTTAGCCATAGATTCTCCTCCTTAGAATTCCAGATCATCATCTTTTATCAGTTTATTGCAAATGAGAAAGACTGCCACAACACAGATGCTTAACAGAACGCCGATTGACGCTCCCAGGCCTGCATTTCGTTCTGTCATGCTGTTGCCCGCTCCAAAGATCATCATGTACATATAAACCATGGGAGTAATGGTCTGGGTATCCGCTGTAACCGTTGAAAACAACTGGGACCAGACAAAAAAGCCCACAGAGGTGACACTCCACATGGTGATATTGGTTTTAAACACCCCTTTTAACAGAGGAAAGGTAATGTATCGGAACTGGTTTATTTTATTTGCCCCATCCAGAGTGGCTGCTTCATAGTAGTCCTCTCCGATCCGCTCGATCCCGCTTGCAAAAATCAGCATGTGGTATCCCACCATACCAAAGCAGTAAGCGATCAGCAGGGCCATGAATTTGTGGTCATTATCAAGCCACTGGACCTTGGACAAATACGTAAGCCCTATGGATGAAAACACATTTTTAAGGAGACCGAATTTGGGACTGTATACATACTGAAGCCACATGGTCGCCAGGGCCACTGCGCTGACTACATTGGGAAGATAAATCATTGCCCTGAAAAAGCTTTTAAAACGTATCCCGCTGGTGATGATAACTGCAAACAAAAGGGCCAGGGACATGACGATCAATCCGCCGATCAGCCAGATGCGGAACAGATTCCACATGGATATGCGGAACAGACTGGTTCCCGCCAGCTTGCTGTAATTGGCCAGTCCTGTAAACTGCCACTTGGTCATTGAATCCGTGATTCCTTCGATCTTAAAAAAGCTCATTAAAATCGTCCTGAAAATGGGATAAAGGAATACAAGGACAAACATTAGAATCGCCGGTGTTAGAAATACGGCAATCATGGTCTTATTCTTCTTCACGTTAAATACCTCCCCGGCTTCCTTAATCACGTGGTGACACCGCCAAAGCGGTGTCACCCTAAATTCTTACTGATCCGGATTATTTACCTGCTGCCTTAAGAGCGTCTACGTATTCTGCTGCCGTAATGGAACCGCCGCAAAGCTTCATAAAGTTCTCCTTGATAATTGGTGTTAAGTCTGCATTGGCTTCCGCTCCGGCTGCCCATGGATACCGAACGGTAAGGCTTTCCATCACAGGTTTCACGCTGGCAAGCTGTGCCGGCCATTCTGCATTTCTGGAATCTGCCGGGATGCCCATTGACATTTCGGACATCTTCTTGTCAAATTCCCCCTGGGTGATGTACTGAATCAGCTTAAATGCATTATCAGCATTCTTGGAATTCTTATTGATGGCCAGAACCTGAGCGCCGTAGTTGGAGGCATTGGTTCCATCTTTTCCCCCATCCAGAGCAGGGTAGCTGAAGCAGCCCCACTTAAAGTCTTCTCCTGCCATATCCTTCACTTCATTGGGAAGCCAGGAACCGTTTAAGTACATAGCAGCTGTTCCCATGGCAAGCTCCTGGTTTTGTCCTGCAGGCCATACGTTAGATGCAATGGTCTCAGAAAAATATCCCTTCTTTGCAAAGTCTTCATAAGCCTGAGCCGTCTTAAGGACTGCCGGGTCATCCCATTTGCCTTCTTTAACAATGGCTTCCGTTTCCGGTTCGCCTAAAAGTCTGGCCATGTGATAGCCAAACATTGCTGTAATGTAAGCGTCATCACAGGTAATGGGGGTATAACCTGCATCCTTGATTTTCTGGCATGCAGCATCCAGCTCTTCCCAGGTCTTTGGCACTTCCTTGATTCCTGCTTCATCAAAGATGGCCTGATTATAGAAAAATGCAAATACGTTGGGCTGGTAAGGAATGGATTTTAAGGTACCCTTTCCCACTTCCCTGCAGGCCGACATTAAGCCTGCATTGGCATTGGCTTCATATCCGGAAGCCTTTACCAGTTCTTCCAGATCCATCAGGTACTGGCCCCATGTGGTATTCACTCGGTCAATATCCTCGTCAAACAAGTCAATGTTGGTTCCTGCATCCAAAGCAGGCTGCAAGCCTTCCCGGATTCCTGTACGCCCCTTAAACTGAACGTCTACTTTGATTCCTGTATCTGCCGTAAATTTGTCAACAGCCATCTGGATCGCCTGGCCCTGAGGCTCCGTTGCCTCCCACATGGTCCAGTAGAGGAGCCCTTCTCCGCCGCCTGCAGTTGTTTCCTTGGGTGCCTCAGTGGCAGCCCCGGCAGCCGTTGTAGCTGCTGTAGTAGCTGTGGAATTTCCTCCTGCGCATCCTGCCAGAAGGCCGGCTGCCATAGCTGTGCTCAGCATAACACCAATAAAACGTTTTTTCATAATTTTACCTCCCTTTGTTATCCGACTTTACTGTCAGATGTTCTTGGTGACTCTATATTATTATACTTTTGAACAAAAAGCTTTGTACAAAAAGTCATCATTTTTAACATTTTAGTTTTTTATCATTTGCTTTTTTCATAATTAGAAGTTAAAATAGGAATAAATTCTATGCGTTATGCACAACATCTTTATTGAGCTTCAAGGGTATTTTACAATATATAACCAGGGAGAAAGATATGAAATATAAGTATACAGAACTGAGAGAAGAGATTATCATCCACCGGATCATCAGCATTCATTATTTTGAATACATGAGTGATTTCACCTTTGCAGGGGAATCCCATAACTTTTGGGAATTGCTTTGTGTAGATAAAGGAGAAGTGGATGTAGTGGCCGATCATGAGCGGCTGACCCTCCACAAGGGAGAGGTGATTTTCCATCAGCCAAATGAGTTTCACCGGGTCCTGGCCAATGGGATCATCGCCCCCAACCTTGTTGTCATCGGGTTTGACTGCCAGTCACCCTCCATGGCCTTTTTCAAGGAGCAGATCCTGAAGGTAGGACAGGAAGAACAGGAACTGCTGGCACACATCATAGCCGAAGCACGCCTCTGCTTTGAGGGAAGGCTTGATAACCCTTATCAGGAGGTGCTGGTGAGAAAGGACCAGAAGTCCTTTGCAGGAGAGCAGATGATAAAAATCTATCTGGAACAGTTCCTGATACAGATGTACCGCCGCTCTCTCCTTGCACGCCAGGCCCCCATACTTCATAAGGAAACTCCTTCCGCAGAAGATATCTATGAAACCATCCTGGAATATTTTGAAAAGAACATCTGCACCCAGCTTACCATTGACCAGATCAGCCGGGATAATCTAATCAGCACATCTCAGTTAAAAAAGCTTTTCTGCGAAAAGGGAAATACCGGCGTCATCGAATATTTTAACGGAATGAAAATAGATGCAGCAAAGCAGCTCATAAGGAACCGGCAGCTTAATTTTACCCAGATCGCCAATTACCTGGGCTATACCTCGGTTCACTATTTTTCCAGGCAGTTTAAGCATCTGACCGGAATGACTCCTTCCGAATATGCCACATCCATTAAGAAGCTGTCTGAAAAAATGTACTGATGGATACCGGACTTATAAGAAAGAAAAGACTTTGCTACTTTCCAGTAAAGTCTTTTCTTTGCCTTGCCTATCTCAAGGTAACTGCCGCAAAATGAATACAAAAGACTTTTATTTGTTCTTCTTAAGGATACTTTCGTTTCTTTCTTACACTACAAATTTTATATACGTCCTGTCATCAATTGAACTTTTTTTGTTTGTAAAACCAGACACCGCTTTATAGTAATCAATGCATAAAGGATCTTTTTCCTTCAACTCTTTTATAAACAGCTCACTTTCAGCTAATGATGATTCTAATCTTGGATACCCATCAGATGCCAGAATAACAGTATCTCCTTTTTTGACATCACATATAATTGCTTTTGAGAATTCATTACAAAAACCATCTAATACGCTGAATTCGTATTTGCCTCCTTTATCACAATTGGAAAAATACAACTGGTTTTTAATGAAAGGAAAAATAACTTCCTGGGATGGATCCGAGAGACAAAGCTCTTCTACTGATTTCCCACTGATAAGTTCCGAATGAAGATAAGCAGATCTTACTTCTGCCAATAGCAAATCAATTTCCATTTCTTTTTTAGCCGCCTGCCCGTTAATGCTAAATTGACAATCTCCAAAACTCCAAATCTGTTTATGCATTTGACTGTAAATTACAATGGTAGAACGTAATCTCTCCGCTGTGTTTTTAATAAAATATTCATCATTTCCATGATATTGCTTATGAAGCTGCATATTCAAATACTTTAATACCTGGAATGCATTCTCATCTCCATTAAAATCTTCCATTGCATCCATCAGAATTTCTTTTGCATGAAACCCGCTGGTTTTATTATTCCATAAAATTTTTCCTTTGGCAGTGACTCCATCCATAACTGCAATAAATTTTTCATTGATAAATAATCCATCTTCGCACAAAGCATTGTTACCATACTTTGACTCAATAAATTTTTCTATAATTTGCATTTCTTCTATGTATGCTGAATAGAAACATACTCTCCTTTCTCCGATATTAAGTGGGCTCAGTCCTTTTTACTCCATTAAAATATCGAAATACAGTCTGTTATCCAATAAAAAAGTATCTGTCCAGATATTGATGATCCTAAGAACAGACACTCGATAAACAAATGCTTCCGTTTAATATAGTTAATCTGTCCCGGCTGATATGAAGATCATCCGGGACAGGCTTCCAGGCGCAGGCCTTAAGTCTTTATTTGTAGCCGTTTGGATTACCGGACTGCCATCTCCAGGAATCCTCACACATTTCATCAATTCCTCTGGCCGCTTCCCAGCCAAGTTCCTTTTTTGCCAGGGACACATCGGCATAGCAGGCAGCAATATCCCCTGGACGGCGGGGTTTGATGGAATATGGGATGGACTTCCCGCATGCCTTTGAGAATGCTTCAATCATCTGAAGAACACTGAAGCCCTGTCCGGTTCCCAGGTTATAGATCCGCACTTCAGGACCTGAAGAAGCAATCTTTTCAAGAGCTTTTACATGGCCAAGGGCCAGATCCACCACATGAATGTAATCACGCACCCCGGTTCCATCCGGCGTATCATAATCATCGCCAAATACGCCCACTTCCTTTAGTTTGCCCACAGCCACCTGGGTGATATAAGGAGTCAGGTTATTAGGGATTCCCGCAGGGTCCTCACCAATGAGGCCGCTCTTATGAGCTCCTACAGGATTAAAATAGCGCAGAAGAATTACGCTCCATTCCGGATCTGCGGTATGAAGGTCTGTAAGAATCTGTTCCAGCATGCTCTTTGTCTGTCCGTAGGGGTTGGTAATCTTTCCCTTTGGACAATCCTCGGTAATGGGTACAAAGGCCGGATCCCCGTATACGGTAGCGGATGAACTGAATATGATATTCTTTACATGATGGGCTCTCATAACATCGCACAGAATCAATGTCCCTGTGATGTTATTGTGATAATACTCCAGCGGTTTTGCAACGGATTCTCCCACCGCCTTTAGCCCGGCGAAATGGATAACCGCATCAATCGCCTCTTTGGCAAATATCTTTTCCAATGCTTCACGATCCAAAAGATCCGCTTCATAGAATGCCACCGTTTTTCCGGTAATAGCTTCTACCCGTTCTAACGAAACCTTGGAAGAATTGCAAAGATTATCTACCACGACTACCTCATGGCCCTGTTCCAAAAGCTCAATACATGTATGGCTGCCGATATATCCGGCGCCTCCTGTTACCAGTATTCTCATGTTATCTCCTCTTTCCTATTTTTTTTTAATACAAATGAAGCAAGCGGACATAAAGTCATATCCCATCACGCCCGATAAAGCGGGGCGCAGAATTCTTGCCCTTCTGCCTGACCCTTAAATACAAGAGGAAAAATTATATTTCACTCCTGCGGACAACCGCTTCCATTTCTTCCCACTTCTTCTCCATGTCGGAAACAAGCTCAAACTGGGTCCTGGCCCGATCCAGATTATGGTTATCGCGGCTGGTATGGAAATAGGTGTCCCCCTGTAGGAAATCCGTTAAAAAACGCACGCCGCATTCATAGGTCATGAGCTTTGCTCCCATAGGAAGCATCTTCTTTTCCTCCGGCGTCAGACTTCCGTTGCAGCCCTCTAAATATCCTTTGGTATAGGTCTCAAACAGGGGCAGGGACAAGGATACCTTGCTCACATCAGGCTCATCCTCTTCCGCCGTGTTGGCTCCGAAGCGGATGGAATCCCCAAAATCAAAGATGGACAAGCCAGGCATAATGGTATCCAGGTCAATGATGCACAGCGCTTCTCCCGTAGCATCATCGATCATGATATTATTAAGCTTGGTATCGTTGTGGGTAACACAGAGAGGAAGTCTGCCATCTTTTAACATATCCATGGCTATGGACGCTTCCTTCTCCCGGTCAAGGACGAACGTTATTTCTTTCTGAACCAGATGGGCACGGCCCCAGGCATCAGCCTTTACAGCGGCCTTAAAGGCTTCCAGGCGCACCGGTGTGTTGTGGAAGTCAGGTATGGTTTCTGCCAGCTCACCGGCGGGATATTCCGCCAGCTGGCGTTTAAACCGCCCAAATGCCTTGCCGCTCTGGTAAAAATCTTCGGGATTTCTCACCTTATCATAGGTGGTAGCCCTTTCAATAAAAAGATAGCCTCTCCAGTAATTTCCGTCACTGTCCTGGCAATAATCCTTCCCATCCCTTGCTTTAATGATATTAAGAGTCTCCCTGGCAGGATCTCCTCCCTGAGCCTGGATCCGTTCCCTCAGGAAGGAAGTAACACCTGCAATGTTCTTCATAAGGGAAACCGGATTCTTAAAGACCTCATGGTTGATCCGCTGAATGATGTAGTGTTTTTCCCCTTCCTCTGTCTTGCAAATCAGGCGAAAGGTGTCATTTATGTGGCCGCTTCCATAGCGTTTCCAGGAAACCGGCTCTCCTTCAAAGGCCAGAAGTCCAATGGCCTCTTTAATTTTTCCGCACTGTGCATCTCCCATTACTTTTCCTCCCATAGCTTATCCGGATACAGGCCTGCTTCTTTCAGTCCTTTGATGGCATTTACCACGGTCTCTTTATCTTCCTTGTAAGTGACTCCGTACCAGCGGTCCACGCTCTTTAATACGGAAACCTCAGCCTTTCCTTCCTTTAACAGCTCATCAACCACAAAGGGAAGGAAGTATTCGCATTTCACCGGATTTACCGGAAGCTCCCTGTCTAAAAATGCGGCAAACCGTTCCTCAAGCTCCTTTAATACGCTGCTCGTAAAGCCCCACATATTCATGGAAACGATGGTGTCCTCTCCCAGCCCGGTCCAGGTTTTTCCGTCATCCTCGGTAAACTCCGCATTGTCCCCGTGCTTTTCGATTCTGGTCCGCTCGTGAATGTCAATCAGCTTTCCAGCCACATCGGTGCTGCACACTCCTCTTGCCACATGTCCGTTTTCCGTTAAGGTGTTGTAAAGCTTGTAGCCCACCATGGTATACTGGTACTTCTCTCCGTCTGTAACTGTGTTAAGCTGGTCATAAATAGATACAAAGGCACTTCTGCCATAATAATCGTCTGCATTAATGACTGCAAAGGGTCCGTCTACCACGTCCCTGCAGCATAAAACCGCATGGGCTGTTCCCCAGGGCTTTACTCTTCCTTCCGGCACCTGGTACCCCTCAGGAAGCATAGCAAGCTCCTGATATACGTATTCCACCTGTACATGAGCCGCCATGCGGTCTCCGATGTTTTCCTTAAATTCCTTCTCAATACCCTTTTTAATAATAAAAACAACCTTATCAAATCCAGCGCAAATTGCATCATAGATAGAGAAATCAATGATCTTGTTTCCATAGGCATCCACTGGATCGATCTGCTTTAAGCCTCCGTAGCGGCTTCCCATGCCTGCTGCCATGATTACCAGAACCGGTTTCTTGTTCATAGCTGTTACCTCCTTATTTCTATTAACCTCAGTATAATAAATGAGCATTAAAAGATATTTGCACTATTTATTATTTAATTTGCACTATCGTACTCTTCTCCACATTTTCCACGGAATGTGGTATAATGATTGCGATCCAATCATGATGGTGTTTGCATTCGCCAAATGCTGCTGCGCAGTGTCTGGCTCACTGCTTTTATGGTATGTCCTTAACTACGATCATGCCTACGGAAAGGAGGTTTCCATGGCTTACAAAAGCACTCTGCTGCGATCTTCTGCCGTTGTGAAAAAAGTCATAACCATTCATTACTTCGAATATATGAGCGATTTCTCCTTTTCAGGGGAAAGTCATGATTTCTGGGAATTTGTCTGCGTTGACAAGGGAGTCATCGATGTAATGGCAGGGGAGAAGCGGATCCCTTTAAAAAGGGGAAACATCATCTTCCACAAGCCAGGAGAGTTCCATAACATACTGACGAACGGAACCATCGCCCCCAATCTGGTGGTGGTAAGCTTTGAGTGCAGCTCTCCCTTTATGAAGGCATTTGAAGGGGAGATCCTGTCCGTACAGGAGACAGAAATGGCTTTGCTGGCTCAGATCATCATTGAGGCGCGGAATGCATTTTCAGGACGGCTTGATGACCCGTACCAGGAGGAACTGGTCCGAAGGCAGCATCCCCTGTCCTTTGGTGCAGAGCAGCTGATCGGGAATTATCTGGAGGAACTGATCATTCATCTTTACCGCAGGTATTTTTTAAATCCGGAGCAGATCTCCACCAGACGCACCACAGGAAGTTCCAAACACGGAGATGCCCATAACCGGATCGTCCGCTATCTGGAAGAGCACATCGGGGAACACCTTACCATTGAATCCATATGCCGGGATAATCTGACCGGGCGGTCCCAGCTTCAGAAAATTTTCCATAAGGCCTACGGCTGCGGGGTCATCGATTTTTTTACGGACATGAAGATCGATGCCGCCAAGCACCTGATTCGCAGCAACCAGCTGAACTTTACTGAAATTGCCGACCGCCTGGGCTACAGCTCCGTCCACTATTTTTCCAGGCAGTTTAAAAAGCTGACCGGGATGACACCGTCGGAATATGCCACCTCCATCCGTTCCCTTTCGGAAAAAGGCTCTGAAAAGCCTTAGCCCGGCTTGCCGTTTGAGCAGATAGGAAAAGGCGGGAATTTCCCCCGCCTAGCCAACCTTTAATTTGAATTTCCTTACTTCACTTTCAGAATCCACCTTTTCGATCACGGCACCAAGGCCCTGAAGCTTTTCTTCAAAGCATTCATAGCCTCTCTGGATGTACCCGATCTCATCCACCACCGTATAACCGTCAGCAGCCAGTCCGGCAATCACTAAAGCCGCACCCGCACGAAGATCTGGAGCGTTAACAAACGCACCGGTAAAACCGCCTACCCCATCAATCACCGCCACATTTCCTTCCACCTTCACATTCGCACCCATGCGGGATAACTCATCCACATAGCGGAAACGGTTCTCAAAAATGCTTTCTGTAACCACACTGGTGCCTTTTGCAAGGGCCAGGGTCACCGTCATCTGGGGCTGCATATCGGTAGGAAATCCCGGATAGGGAAGGGTCTTGATGTCTGTATGCCTCTGGTTGGATTTGCCTACCACGCGGACTGCATCATCGAACTCCACCACCTCGCATCCCATCTCCAGAAGCTTTGCAGAAATCGCCTCCAAGTGCTTAGGGATCACGTTTTTCACCATAACATCTCCCTTGGTGATGGCCGCCGCGCACATAAAAGTACCGGCTTCGATCTGGTCCGGGATGATGGAATACTCGGTACCATGAAGCTTTCTAACGCCCCGGATCCGGATGGTATCCGTACCGGCTCCTTTGATATTGGCACCCATGCTGTTTAAAAAGTTTGCCACGTCGACTACATGAGGCTCTTTTGCCACGTTTTCCAGAATCGTCTGACCCTCGGCAAGGGTCGCCGCCATCATAACGTTAATGGTGGCCCCTACGCTTACAACGTCCAGATAGATATGGCTTGCCACCAGATCAATGGCATGGGCAATCACCGCCCCCCGTTCAATTCTTACGTCGGCTCCTAGAGCACGAAATCCCTTGAGGTGCTGGTCAATAGGCCTGCTTCCAATGTTGCAGCCTCCCGGAAGGGGAACCTGGGCGCTTTTATATTTGCCAAGCATGGCTCCGATAAAATAATAGGAAGCCCTGATCTTTCGGATATAATCATCATCCACCGAAACCTCACGGATGGTCTTTCCGTTGATGCGGACCGTATGCCTGTCGATTCTCTCTACCCTTGCACCGATCTCCTCTATTGCCTCCAGCAACACATTTATATCTCTGACATCAGGCAGATTATCGATCAGAACATCCTCATCCGTCATGATCGCTGCTGCCAGAATTCCCAAAGCGGCATTCTTAGCTCCGCCGATGGTCACTTCACCCACCAGTGGATTTCCGCCTTTCATAATATACTGCTCCATTTCACACCTCTGATTATCTTGTTATCTATTACAAAATTCTTAAATTTTATCCATTAGCCTTTAATGATTATAACATATCTTATGAATTTGTAAAGAGAACGCACTTTCTTATTCCATAAATACTCCGCAGACAAAATCATTTCCCTGACCTGCAAAGTATGCAGAGGCATCGTTTAAGCCCATCTTCTGGCTCTCTCCTGATACCGGGTTATAGACAGTCACATTATAGGAATCATAACCGGAAAGGAGCAGATAGCCGCCCTGAAGGTTATAGGCGGCCACCGGGCAGCCATGGCCGATGAAATAAAGCACCTGGTTTAAGGTGCAGCCTCTGGCATCCAGCATGAGGACTCCGTCCCCGGTAATGCCGTTTTCTGTGAACCCTTCCAGATTCCTTAAAAAGGCGGCTCCCGTTTTCAACGGTTCCTTCATATTGCGTGACGGCGGACGGTTTACCCGGTTCCATACAATCTCCTGGTTTTTGTCTGTCACAACTCCCATTTTATCGTAAGCAAGGGCAAGGGCATCTGTAAAACTGCGGCTGCTTCCAAGGTAACAGCCACCCCCATAAGCATAAAACCTGTTTTCCTGGGTTCTTCCATTGCTCTTTAATTCTACCACCTCCGTGGTTTCATAAGCAACCTTTTTAGGAACGGTAATCCTTACGTCCTTGCTCGCTGCTTCTTTTTCCAGCTGAACAAAATAAAGCTTTCTCCGGTCCTCTGAGGCATACCAGCCAATGCCTTCCATCTCTCCGCCTGTAAGCTCCTGATTGCAGACAATGGTATCCTGCTTGGAGGACACATAGGACTGGTCTCCTGATTTAACCACCTGAGTCAAATGGATCCGGCTGGCATCCACGGATACATCCGCAATGTAAACATTCTCATTCTCATATTCCTTAACGATATTACCACCTTGGTCCATGATCTCGATCCGGTACATGGGAGCATCCTTTGTTCTTCCATTCTGCACCCACACATCGCCTTTTCGGGCGATTCCGTATATGAAATCATCTCCGACGAATCCAAGTGGCCTGTAAATATTATCCTCCCCGCCGGTTATCTCCCGCTTCACTCCGGTATCCAGATCCATGAGGTGAACCACTCCGGCTCCATAAAAGTCACTGCTTTCCTGCCAGGCAAAACGGCGCTCTGAGCTGCTGACTGCATATCCTCCTACCACCAGGGAATCCGCCAGAACCATGTATTCATTGCTGTTTAGATCAATGCCGTAAACCGCCCGGTCCGCCATGAGATAAAGCATTCCGTTGGACCCCACATGAGCCAGCTGGCCGATGTCTTCCTTAAGCATATCAAAGGAACGTGTCACAGGAGTGAAAAAACGTTCCGTGGTAGCGTTATCCTGGCTGCTGTATTGATACATGGCAACACCCAGTCCGCCTTCATGAATTCCCCGGTTCATATATCCGTAGACCAGGAAATCCACATCTCCGTTATCCTTGACCGAAAGGATCTTGATATCATGCTGATCGTAGCCGCTGCGAAGCCCATCATCTTCCCCGCTTCGGAAGGAGAATACTTTTACTGCGTGCTCCCTGCTCTGGTCATAGGTCCACAGATCCCGGTTTACCGCATAAGCCAGGAAATCACCAGACGGGCTTTTTGCCGTCCGTATTTCATCCTGGTTGGAAATACCCAGCATGATCCTTTTTCCAGAAAACAGACCCTTCTGACCAGAAAAAATCTGATTTGTATCCCGTTCAAAGTCCATAAGGTAAATGCGCCTGCTGTCCCACTTCATGGTAAAGCTGTCCTCTACCTCATACAGCTCCTGAATATCGCCTTCACCGTCCCTTGACACCTCATAATCCAGCCTGACACTGCACATAATTCCGTTTAAATCCTTTAACGTTACCCTGATATCGCCCACGGGTTTCACGGAAAGCCCGCCCCATGTAAGCTGGGTAAAACTGGAGCGAATCGTCACATGGCCCAGGGAACTGTTGTCTTCTCCTTCACTGGTCTCCAGATAGGTGGTAAGCTGCCGGGCCTGGTCATAGTCAAAGGTTTTGGTTGTGAAATCCACCGCAAAATCAATCATATCCTTTGCATTGGTACTGTCCGTCCACACAATGCGGGTATAGTAAAGCAGTTTCCCGTTCCCGGACGTATCCAGGGACAGGATGAGCAGGTATTCCTTATCCTTTGCCAAAAGGTTCTGGATGGGAAGGGTTGCCGTTACACCTTCCTCTCCCTGGTCCCATTGATCAATGGTTGTCCGCTCCACCAGACGTCCCAGATCCATGCTTCGAACCTCATATTCTATGCCCTGTATGCTGCCTTTATAATCTGATATCTGAATATTCATGGATCTGTTCGGAGGAAGGACCGTAAGGGCTTCCCTGGAAACCGTCTGCTTCATATCCTGGGTATACCCATGAAGAAGGTTCATTTTTCTGCCGTACATATCCGAATAAACTACGGGCAGAGAGGCTTCATCCATGGAGGTATAAACCATAACATCACTTTTTTCTGTATTTTTCTGGTTCCACACAAAATAAACTGCGATTGCCGTAACAAAAACCGCAGATAATATCCCTATTTTTTTCATTAATCGATTCATCCAAAACTTCCTCTGCTTCCGCATTTTATATACTAATGATCATGGATATGAACCCATATCCGGCTGATTCATAAACAGGAGGGGGAGAGATCTTTCTCTCTCAGCCTTATCTCCTTTATTGTATACAATAATATCCAAAACTACAACGAAAACTTTCTTAAACATTCGTTAAGCAGACTTGGATTAACGGATACCGCAATACAATAAAAAGCAGCTATCCGCCAAAGATCGGGGAATAGCTGCTTTCCTTTTTCCTATTTGCAATGTCCGCTGCGGCACCTCCTGCGGTGCATCTCATTGAGTAGAAGTACATTGATAACACCGTTCAGCCAGCCATCATTATAACGCGGACCCCATGGACCCCACGGCCCTTTCTGTCCCGGCGGACAGCACGGCGGGTCCCATGGTCCTCTTCGTCCCGGTGGACCCCACGGCGCGTCCCATGGTCCTCTTCGTCCCGGTGGACCCCACGGCCCTTTCGGCCCATGGGGACCCCATGGCTCTCTTCGTCCCGGTGGGCCCCATGGCCCTTTTGAGTCCGGCGGACCCCATGGCCCTCTTCGGCCCGGAGGACCCCATGGAGGCGGGTCCCATGTAGACCCTCTGCCCTGTATCAGAAGATCTGACTCATCTGTTTCCTCAGCCTCCCAGTCCGGTGTTTCCGTCCCCTCTACGTTCGACTGCTCTGCGCCTTCTGTTTCTGCTGTCATTTCATCTGCAAGAATCCCATCTCTGTGTATCTGGTCGCATATGGAATCGCAAATCTGGTTGATCATCATACGGTCCGGATATTCATCATACATGGGACTGTTTTTATAATCCAGATGATCACACGCAGAAACTACATATTCCTGCAAACGTTTCATATGTCCCGGGTACATTCCCTGCAGATATTCCAGATCCTGTACAATAAGATCCTTTCTTTCCAAGGGACGCCCTGCAGCACTCCTGTCACCATAAAGCATATATGGCTTCAGTTCCTGATAGCTGTTTCCATAAGTATTGTCCGGGTTCATCGGCACGGTCGTTATCACTCCCTGCTTTTTTGCTTAT